>NZ_CP178624.1:2410861-2712219 GCF_047302455.1 Bdellovibrio sp. HCB185ZH | reverse complement strand
TTTCATTGCATCCCCAACCCACAGCAGTTCCAATCCGTTATGAATCGCCGGCTGAAGCGCTTCCAATCAGAACGATTACAAAAATTCGCTATCCCGCCAAAGACATGTTGGTAGGTCTCGATCCTGATATTCCTAGACAACAACAAAAACTTCCTATTGAAGTTGAGAACCCGCAAAAGGGACATCAAGTTTTCGTTAACAATCGCCTATTGAACGCTGCCCAAGAAACGATGATGTGGCCCTTGCAGCGCGGAAAGTTTCGCGTAGAACTGCGAGATTCCTCTGGAGGACGTATTGACTCCGTGAAGTTTGAAGTGCGTTAAATATTCCATTGCCAATAATCCCAACCAAGGTTGCAATATAGACTCACGGAGGAACCATGAGAATTCTAGTATTGACCCTGTCAGTATTCTGCTCTGTACAAGCCCTGGCGATGACTTCATCGGAAATGAGAGAGAAAGGCTGTATCCCGTTCCGTCAGAACGATGGAACAATCACAATGAAATGCAAATCACAGCAATTGGAGCTTCGCGCTGGTGATGTCGTTACTGAAATCAACGGAGAGGCTGTCGACAGTCCCGCAAAAGCCATGGAAATTTATCGTGCGCAAAAAGAAAGTTCCATGACAGTCGAACGCGACAGCCAGGAAGCGCGTCACTAATGAGATTTCGGGCACTCCGCCATGAGTGCCTTGTTTTTCTTTCATTAAAAAGCTGAAATTGCGGATTCAGGGTTGCGGAAACCAGCAAACATAAAATAGATTTCTGGGCATGAAAACTCTGCTTTTTGTATTCGGTACTCGTCCAGAAGCCATCAAATGTGCCCCGGTTATTTTGAAAGCTCAAAAAGATCCGCGCTATAAAGTTCTTGTCTGCTCGACAGGTCAGCATCGCGAAATGATCCGCCCTCTGTTTGATTTCTTTGGTATCAAGCCCGATTTCAACTTGGATCTTATGCGCCCAGGACAAACCCTGATTGATATCTCTATGGGTGTGATGTCGGGATTAAACAAAATTCTTAATGAAAACAAAATCGATGCCGTTGTCGTTCAGGGTGATACGACAAGTGGTTTCATCGGAAGCCTGGTTGCTTTTTATAACAAAGTTAATGTGGTCCACATTGAAGCTGGTCTTCGCTCGGGAGATATTTACTCCCCCTTCCCTGAAGAGTTTAATCGCAAAGGCACCGCTCTAGTTTCCAAAGTTCACCTGGCACCAACGGAAACTGCGAAAGAAAATCTTTTGCATGAGCACTACCCGGCTGAAGATATTTTTGTGACTGGAAATACAGGTATCGATGCCTTGTTTGAAGTAAAAAGAAAGATCGAATCCACTCCACAACTTAAAACCGAAGTGGCTGGAAAATACTCTTTCTTAAATCCAAAACGCAAGATGATCCTGGTGACAGTTCACCGTCGTGAATCCTTTGGTGAGCCCATGGAAGAAGTGATGAAAGGTTTGTTAGAGCTTTCCCGTCGTGAAGACCTGGAACTGATGATCCCTCTGCATATGAATCCACAAGTTCGTGCTTCCGCTAAAAAAATCTTTGGTGATAACGCCCAGTGGATCGATAAAGGCGAAACTTTAAATCCATCTAATAAAATCTGGCTGTGCGAACCTGTAGACTATGTTCCGTTTATTTATTTGATGGATAAGGCTCACATGATCATTACTGATTCCGGTGGTGTTCAAGAGGAGGCGCCATCGCTTGGTAAGCCTATATTGGTTGCCAGAGAGAAAACTGAGCGCCCCGAAGCAATTGCTGCGGGAACTTCTAAACTTATTCCACTTGAGAAGTCTAAATTCTTAAAAGTGGCTAGCGAAGTATTGGACACTCCTGAAATTTTTAACCGTATGTCGCAAGCAAAAAACCCTTTTGGCGACGGTAAAGCATCTGAGAAAATCTTAGATATTCTGGACACCAAACTTTAACATAAGAGAATCCGTTCCAGATACTTCCATGAAATTTCTGCACCGGCATTGTAATACAAATGCTGGTCGTATATACCACCGATGTAATCAAGAATTTGTCAATTCGGCGGTGGTTTATCGAACTCATGGTACGTGTTCTGCGATATTCTGCTCTGAGCTTAATTTTATCTACAACATTTGTTACGGCCACTGCTCAAGCATCCTTCACTTCAAGTGGAGAAATTTATTCGGAAACGAATTACGTTCCTCAGTATGGTTTACTGACGGACACGCAACTTCGTTACGTCTTTTACAAAGACGTATTGGCTGCAGTCTATTTGGGCGCGGTCGTTCAACGTCAGGACAAGACATCCACTGATCAAGACTCCCTTTATAACAAAGAATATCTAATGGCCGAGGTGGGCTTCCGATTCAAAATTTGGAAGACGTTGCACCTCCTTGCTGAAGCTCGCACTGAAGACCGCAGCCGCTGGGGTGTGTTTTTGGGTGACATGTGGATCTATCCAGTGAGCTCCGTAAAAATGTTCACAGAATTTTACGCTGAAGGTGTGTTGATGCCTTCTTATCATCACGATCCGGTTTCCACGGGCTGGATCAAACAAGGTCTTCGCTTTCAAATTGATCCCCACTTCATGATCGATCCTTACCTCGAACTTTACGGGCGCCGCAGCCCCACACCTGATTTGGGTCGAGACACTGATCAAGCTCGCGCAGGCGTTCGCTTCCTGGGTGCATGGGAAAAGTGGAGCGTGGGTTTACTAGTTTATGAAGCCTTCGTGAAAGACGAACGCAGCCATAATGAAGCGCTCTTGTACTTTGGAGGATCATTCTAATGTTGTTTGATGCTCTATTTATCCTATTGGCATTCGCTGTCGTCGTGGGTGCCTTGGTCTTCACCTTGGATGACCTTTTCATCGATCTTTATGCTTTGATTTTCAGAATGAAACCACAAGTTGTGACTTCGGATTTCATCACCAAGATCAAGCAAGCTCCGGAAAAGCATTTCGCTATTCTGATCGCAAACTGGAAAGAAGCCGAAGTCATCGCTCCGATGATTCGCGGAAACTTGCGTGGTCTTCAGTACAGCAATTACACTTTCTTCCTGGGCGTCTACCCAAATGATACGGCCACGTGGGAAGCAGCTAAAAAACTTGAAGACCTATTCCCGCACAAAGTCGTCGTGATCGTAAACACTCAGCCTGGTCCGACATCTAAAGGTCAGATGCTGAATGAGATGGCTCGTCAGATTATTGATTCGGAAATCGCGACGGGTCGTAAGATCGATCTGTTCTTGATGCAGGACTCGGAAGACGTGCTACATCCGCACTCTTTAAGCTTGATGAATCACTATTCTGCTCAAGCGGACTTTGTGCAAATCCCAGTCTTCTCCTTCGACGTTCCTGCTGCCTCACTAGTGGGCGGAGTATACATCGATGAGTTCTCGGAATCCCACACCAAAGATCTTTTGGTACGTGAACGCATGGGAGCAGCGATCCCTTCTGCAGGCGTGGGCACATGCATCGGTAAAAATCTGATGCTGAAACTGCAAGACGCCCAAGAAGGTCAATTCTTAAAAGAGGACACTCTGACGGAGGACTATCACTTGGGAATGATGACCAAGCAATTGGGTTTTAAATCCAAGTTCGCTTGTGTTCAGTATGAAAAAGAAAACGGCAAAAAGGAATTCATCGCGACTCGCGAATACTTCCCGCATCTGATGCAAGCATCCATGCGCCAAAAATCCCGTTGGACTTTGGGAATTGCCTTCCAGGGCATGGACAATCTTTCCTGGAATGGAACTTTCGTCGATAAATACTTTATGTGGAGAGACCGCCGCGGCCCCTTGAACAGCGTCTTGATCGTATTCTCCGCGTTGTTACTAATTATGTTCGCGTCCGCACGCGCGACAGGACACTTGCCTGAAATTCTGCAAACGAATTTGTTCCAGGCATTGTTGCTCTTGAATCTTTTGAATATGTCCGTGCGTGTGGTGCAAAGAATGAAAGCCGTCTCTCGCACCAATGCGCGCATGCATATTGCGCTGGTCCCAGTCAGATGGCTTCTTGCAAACGTTATTAATATCGGCGCGACAGTGAAAGCTTATCGCCAATACAAGGAAAGTATCAGAACAGGAAAACGCCCGGCGTGGATCAAAACCGAGCACCGCATGCCTGAGCACTTCGGAAAAGAGATTGAGGTTCAAAGCACATGAGACAACTATTAGCGATTTTTAGTCTTCTGCTTGTCATGAGCGCAGCGACTGCAGCCAATGCGGCGTCTTGCGTGAATATCTATTATGACCGCTCTCCTGATGCGACATACTGGATGGGGAAAACTTATGCGACTTTCTTGCAAAACCTTTTGGGTCACTTCCCAGAATATCAGCAAGTAGTTTCAACGGTAGAGTCTTATAAAAAAGGCGATATTGATAAATGCGTGGCAACGATTTACATCGGATCTTATTTTGACAATGATGTTCCGGCGGATTTCCTAAAAGATTTCACTGAAACTAAAACGAACGTCGCTTGGTTAGGGTACAACACGTGGAAACTTGGTAAGGACTTCGACAATATCTTTGGCTATAGCTATGAAAAGATCAGCTCCCTAGATCGCCAACATCTTGACTATAAAGCTCGTCCAAGTTTCTTTAAGGACATTCTATACAAGGGAGAGAAGTTCTTTAAGTATGGTGATTTCAGCCAAACTCAAAGCGGACAATTCCTGGCAGAGTTCGAACAATCTTTGTTTAAACCTGTTGCTCCAGAAAAATCTCAAGTTTTAGCAAAAGCTCAGCAAAACGTAACGGGCGAAGAAGCTCCGTACATTTTGCGCGCAGGTAATCACTTTTACGTGGCTGACGTTCCGTTTAGCTTTATGCACGAAGCGGATCGTTACCTGGTTTTTGCTGACGTTCTATTTGATATCCTAAATGCTAAACCTCGTCATAACGACAAATACGCATTCTTGCGTATTGAAGACGTACACGCCTTGGTTCCACTAAGCTGGTTGTACATCACGAACAAAGTTCTTAAAGAAGAACAAGTTCCTCTTAACATTTCGATCATTCCGATCTTCTATGATCCGTTGTACCAATACACGAACAACCCTACTGAGCAGTTGTTGTCTATGGACCGCGTTCCTGCCTTCATGAACTACATCCAAGACTCTAAAGCCCAGGGCGCAAATTTCATCTGGCACGGTGTTACTCACCAATACAAAAACCAATTCAATCCCCACTCTGGTACTTCAGGAGATGATTTTGAATTTTTTGATGTAGCAAACAACGGCCCTCTTGCTGAAGACAGCGTGGGTTATGTCATGGATAAACTTGAAGACGGATTCTCTGTCCTTCAAAAAGCAGGCATCACTCCTAAAATCTGGTTAACGCCGCACTATCAGGCGAGCACTTTGGATAACATCATTTTTGCCAATGTGTTTTCTTGGAACGTGGGCCGCGTGATCTATTACAACTTTAAAGCTCAAGGTCTAACTCCTTCTGCAAATCCAGCATTATTGCTTGAAGCCAAAGCTGCTAACGGCAAACAGTTGCGCGATCAATTCTTTAAAGATTTGAAAGTGACAACGAGCTCTAAAAACTGGAGCGGTCAATTCTTCCCCTACGAAATTTTCGGAGATGTTCACGGTCAACGCGTTATCCCTGAAAACTTGGGTAACTCTCAACCATTCCAAAACGATCACGTAACGAATCCTCGCAGCAAAGAAGACATCGTCGCTGATGCGAAAAGAAACCTGGTTTTGCGTGATGCGTGGGCTTCATTCTTCTATCACCCATTCCTGTTCACGACTTACGAAGACGGCGGACGTGGCTCTTACCCTGGCGATGCAAGTGAACTTCGCTTCATTTTGCAGGAGCTAAAAAAGATGGGCTACAAGTTCATCGATATTAATGATTTTACGAATAAAAATACGAAATTTAAAAGACCTGAACCAATTTATAAGGACGTCCAATAATGAAAAACCTTAAGCACCTTCTATTGCTTTGTGTAGTAGCACCCAGCCTAGCGTTAGCTGCTCTGAACTTGCCAGCTCCGCAAGATCTTTTGACGAAAGCTGCCACAAGCCGTACAGCTTTGCGCGAAGTTATCATGGACCTTGATCTCAATATCTCTGAGATGAGAGACGCTGTAACTTTCGATAAATACTTTGCATTGCTTGGCCAACTTCAAAAGCAAGCGGCAGTCTCCAATTTAGATCAGTACTATCCAAACGCGGTTGAGCAACTTGGTTTGCACATGGTTACAAATGGTATGCGTTGGTTGGATCTTTCCAAAGATTCTTCCGAAAAAGTGCAATACTATGTAACTTGGATGGATGCAGATGCATTGGGCCGCCTTCTATCAGTTGTTGAGTACCAGCTTGACGTCGTGAAAGACCCAACTGCTCTTCAAAAGATCACAGCAAACATCGATGCCATCTTGCCTCTTGTTGACAAGAAATCCAGCGCACTTCCTTATGTTCCAGCTGGTTTCCGCCGTCTTCAATCTGACATTGCGGTGACAATGCTTAAGCAAAACCAAATGTCTCCGGAACTAAATCAGTTCTGGATCTCTCAGATCAAGATCTCATCTTCTTTGTCTGAGTACATCGATGTTTTGAACCAAGGTATCTATGCTTTGGGCACTAAAAACAAAGCTGATGGTCACTTCTATTTGTCGCAATTGCTTCTTTTGAACAAACAAACAACTAAATTGACTGACAGCTCTCCAGCTTGGTTGGTTGCGGGTCTTGGTGACTCTACGATCGAAACTTTGCTTCGCATGGTTCGTTTCGAAGAAAACATCTCTGCAGAGGAATTCACTGCTGCTGTAAATTCACTGTCTTTGCGCCATGTGCAAAGCTTGGTTCAACAATGGATGGCTCAGGATACGATCCCTTCAGGCAAATACTCTGCGAAATACATCGAGCTTTCCAGAATGCTAGTTGATATGTCTCGCGCAAAAGGTGCGGCTAAAGACTCTGATGATCTTGCTAAATGGTTAGGTCAAAAATCAGCTCCAGTTTTGGCTAAAGAGCAAAACTTGGAAGGTGAATACGCTCTTACTGATAAAAAAGGTCGCTCTTGGAAATTCACAGTGGCGGTTGCTCGTGAAAACATGTTGATCGCAGCCTTGTCTATGCAAGGTGGCGTGGTTTACAAAGCGTTCTTCAACGTTGCTTACAACGTTAAAGGTTCTGGTTTCGTGGCTTCTCAACGTGATCAAGACGTTGACCAGGATCAAAATCCACCAATCAAATTCGACTACAAAAATGGCGTGATGACTGTTCAAGATCCGTTCGGCCGCGATGGCATGACGACTTTGACTGGCAAAAAGGTTCAAAACTTCACAAACATGTGGGGCACTGCAGTTGCTAACCCTGAGTATGCTGAAGGTATCTACGAAGGCACTATCTACACTCCACAAGGTAAACCATTCTGGGGCCGCGTGATCGTGACTGCTTTCAATGGTTACACTTTGGGTCGTATCGATTCAAAAGTTTTAACTGTTGATTTGAACATCGGTAGCAAAGGTACTGATGGCGTGATCATTATGACTTCTGGTCGCAACATTGGTTCTTCATGGGTACAGGTTCGTGCCAACGTAACGGCTTATGGTCTTGACGCTTACATCGTTGTGGGTGGCCAAGGACAAGCTAAAACAATGTCCAAACTTAAACGAGTAAGCAAATAGGATTGATCATGAAACTTATTAATCTGATTTCTGCTTTCGTATTGATGTTCGCAGCGAACTCCTTCGCTGCCGACAAATACGTTGCAGGCTTTAACCTGACTGAATCCGAAGGCTTCCTTTACGATGCTGCACCCGCAGGTCAGCCAAAGACATTGGCGCAACAGGCAGTTGATGAAGCAAAACGTCTGGGTTCAAACCACGTTATCTTAAATCTTCGAGCGATCATGAAGGGTCCCTACTCTTCTGAAATCATCCCGGTAACGGCTCCAGCGGAACGTTCTAAAGAAGCTATGCGCATGGCTAAGCTTATTAAGTACATCCAAAGCCAGGGCATGACTGTCGGTATCCGCCCGATTTTCTTCGTGGTTGGTCCAAACGGCGAATTCCCATACATGGAAAAACAATCCAATGGCACTATGAAAACTTGGTGGCATGGGAACATCCAACCTAAAGATCCAAATCGTTGGTTTGAATCTTTCCGCGTTTATCTTGATGTTTACATCACGGTAGCTAAGCTTGCGAAAGTGGACGAGTTCACGATCGGTGCCGAGCTTTACTCTATGACTGTGGGTATTGAAGACCAATGGAAAGAATATCCATATGGTTTCCCTGGTCGCTGGTTGGAACTTCTTCGTTATGTACGTGCTAAATTGCCAAACGCTCGTTTAATGTATGACGTAAATTTTACGGATGACAGCGTGAACAATGGTCCTTTGACTGCTTCTGGTGGTGAGTTCGAAAGATGGCGCTATCGTTTGGTGGACCTTGCGGATCGTCCTAATCCAGATGAGAAAAAAATCTGGCAAGACCTTTCCACTTTCTGGAAAGAACTTGATGCTATTGGTTTGGATATATACCGTTCATTGGCTTCCAATGACCAAGTATTACCAAACACATACGCAGACCTGGTTAGCTCTTTGAAACTTCGCTCTGATTCTTATGCCACGCAGTTAGATACAGGTCTTACTCAGATTGAATTGACTTTGGATCACCATAAAAAAGCAATCATCAAAGAAATTGGTTTCCGCTCAGTTGAAAAAGGCTTCATTGATCCGTTTGCTTACGCAGGTTCCGGTACCGTAAATATCGAAGACCAGGCAGCTGCTTACCAAGCCGTGTTTGAATCTTTCTGGCAACCACAATGGCCATGGTTCCAAGGTATCAACTTCTGGGACATAGCGATCGACTCTTCTAAAAAAGGTCGTAATGACAACGGCTTCTCTCCAATCGGTAAAGAAGCGACAGAAAAAGTTGTTAAAGAGAACTTCAAAAATAAATAGTTCCTTAGTAATCCCCGCCCTCGAGCGGGGATTTTTCTTTCTGCCCGCGAAAGTTTATGCCATCATTTCTTATCAGCGAGGTAAGACATGCAGGTGGCATTTGAATGTGATTGCGGAAAAGTTAAAGGCAGTGTTGAATCCAAACACCTTAAAGGATACCGCGCTGTTTGTCTTTGTGATGACTGCCAGGCCTATGCCCACTATCTAAAACGGGCAGACACCTTAGATGCCAACGGCGGGACTGATATTATTCCCGTGATGCCTTCCCATCTAAAAATTCATGAGGGCTGGGATAAAATGAAGTCCGTACGCCTTTACCGTTCAGGAATGTTCCGCTGCTTTGCTGACTGTTGCAAAACTCCCATTGGAAATGCCATGAGCTCGCCAAAAATGCCTTACATCGGCATGGCCGCGCGTATTTTTGAAAAAAACAGTTCGGCAGAAAAAGTGAACGAGATCTTCGGTCCGATTCGCGAAAGAATGCAGGCACAATATGCAATCGGACCCTTGCCACCCCTAGCTCAAAAAAGAGTTTCATTCCCATTCATGGTAAGAGTTGTGAAATTCATGCTGACAGCTAAACTCACGGGCGCAGGATCACCTTCACCGTTCTTTACGTCAGAAGGCACGCCGGCCTTGGAGCCTTATGTTCTTACGAAAGAAGAGCGCGAATCACTGCGCCCATTATGTGGAACCTTACGCACTGATATTAAATAAGAATTTTACGTGAGGCGATTCAGCCACTGAGCTGCTTCGTCTTTGTCGGTAAAAAACTGCTGGCGGTCTCCACCGATTCTTTTTCGATAATCGGCCATCTTATTTTCATCGTGATGAACATTCGCAAAAGCTGTGCATATTTTGCCTTCCTCACAAGTTATCGTCATTTCTGGCTTTTCATCAAACAGATCAATGAACGCAGGACGAAGTCCGTGGGACGCCAGTAATTCTGGAATAACGTTTCTCATTGCTTTGTGCGCGCTGAGGGAGCTTGGTTCAAACCCATTTAAATCCAAAAGCACTTTAAATTCAGTATTTTCGGGAATCAATGAAACCGCCGTGGACAGAGTATTCTTCCAAACGGAAATGTCACTTTCGTCGACACTTCCCTTAAGGGCCGTGAATAGAATTTTTCCACTCTGATCCCAACGACTCTCTGTCACTTTAGTGTTCATGTAAAACCCCTATTTGATATTAACCATTCCCTTAAAGTCTGAAGGAATAACGATGGTATTTACTCTGCCGTTTGCTATGGCCTCAGCGATTTTCATGTTTGCCATGGCAGCCATATATTCGATAGCGCCCTTGTTAGAGTTCAGGGCAGCAATGCGCTCCGCCTCTTTTTTAGCGGTTTGAACTTCGACTTCTTTTTGCTTGTATTCATTTTTCGCACGAACCAGTTCGTTTGCTGAAGCAACAACAGAGTCTGCTGGTAAAATCACACGAACCAAAACTTGGCTCACAGTGATTGAAGTATCCAGTTTTTCTTCAGCTAAAGTATGAATAATCAGATCTTTGACCTCTGATTCAATGGCTTGACGATTATCATTCATATCAAGGGCATCATATTTACGGGCTGATTTATAGATCGCATTTCTTGCAGCCTGATGAACATAGTTGTACATCAGGTAAATATCGCCGTCGTGTTCGGCGTGGAAAGATCTGTTTTTCTTTACATAAAGCTCACTCACCGCTTGAGGATTGATGCTGTATACGACCATCGCATCAAAGTCCTTCATGGTGCTGTTATCTTTTGCAAGCGGAGTCATGTCTTCAACACGAACACTGACGTCTTTCACGGGGAAAGTCAGAACACTACCAACGATGGTTTGATTGAAAGAGCCCGGAAGTAATTCGCCAGAACTGATTTGTTTGTCGAATCCGATTCGAACACCCACCTCACCAGTTTCGATACGTGTACAACCAATCAAAGAGGAAATAGAACATGCTAAAAGCAAAACGCTGCCGGTTTTCACTGAGGCTCCCATAAAGTTTATTTACTTTATTTCGCCATACGCATTAGTTTTGTTTAAGGGAAATCGAGAGGACTGCTCTTAAGCCCAGGAACGGATGTTAACTATTTCTGAAAAGATACCAGCTTACACTGAAAATCTTCGGACTGATTCGATTGGGTATCGACCTGTTGAACCCAGATCGTCGTGCCCACGGTTTCGGTATATTCCAAAACCACCTGATAATTGAAGTTTGCTGGATCAATCAAACGAATGATGTCGATTAGAAACCCTTCGTTGTCGCGCTCGAAATCTTTATCGCCGACGAGCTTCATCGTGCCATTGGCGGATTTATAGACTGCTTGTAAGGGATATTCACCCGAAGACGGCGTGATTGAAATGGTAGATTGATTTGTGCATTCGAATTTCCATGATTTAGCAAACGCTGATGAACTTGCGAAAACCATCGATAACGTTAGGAGTATATTTGAGAGAATCACAGTATAATAATTCGACATGCACCGATAATACCTTGGGCATTTCGTCTCTTTCAAGACGTCGAAGATTATATTGATCTCATGAATAACGCTGAAATTACGTGGCGTTTCACCTGGATTTATTTAGAAAAAGTAAAGCTATCCTGCGCATTTACGTTAAGCACTCGTGCTCTTGCTCCAGCAACGGGCCTCCTGGCGTTCCGTGTGAATTTTTCTTCAAACGGATGCTTCGCGACTGACTCCATCAATCTTTTGCAAACATTCTTGGAGTTTTTGAAGAGGGCTTTTTGTCTTTTTGAAGTTCACTTTCAAGCTTCAGCGCAATGTTGCCGGCCTCTGATTTTACCAGATAGGCCGGCTTCTCTTTCGAGCCGTTGCGGGTGATTTTCTTACCCTTGATGGTTTTCGTAACTGATTCCAGAAATACCTCTTCAACCTTTCCATGAATAGGTCTGCCAAGGTATTTCCATTGCACGCTTTCGTTCTTTTTAAATGCCGCCATTAGTTCCTTAAATCGTAACGATCGAGATTCATCACTTTATCCCAAGCTTTGACGAAATCACGAACAAATTTGTCTTTGCCGTCATCACAAGCATAGACTTCGGAGAACGCACGAAGCTGGGAATGATATCCAAACACTAAGTCAGCAGCGGTGGCAGTCCATTTTTTAGCCCCGGTCTTTTTCGATTTTCCTTCGTACAAACCTTGTTTCGATGAAACATCCCATTCAGTTTCCATGTCCAAAAGATTTGTGAAGAAATCATTGGTTAAAGTTCCAGGCTTTTCCGTGAAAACTCCGTGCGGGGAATTTTCATGATTCACGTCGAGCACCCTTAAACCACCTACTAACACCGTCATTTCTGGGGCTGTTAGATTTAAAAGATTCGCTCGATCTAACAACAATGTTTCAGCTGAAAGTTTAATTTTGGTATTTACATAGTTGCGAAAGCCATCGGCCCGTGGCTCTAGCACCGCAAACGAGTGCGCATCCGTCTGTTCCTGCGAAGCATCCGTGCGCCCCGGAGAAAATGGCACGATGATATCATGGCCCGCGGCTTTAGCTGCTTTTTCAATCGCTGCACATCCGCCCAACACAATCACATCTGCCAAAGAAACCTGCTTTCCACCCGTCAGAGATTTATTAAATTCTGTTTGAACTTTTTCAAGTGCCTGCAAAGCCTTACTTAGCTCTGATGGTTCATTCACTTCCCAGTTCTTCTGAGGCGACAAACGAATGCGCGCCCCGTTGGCTCCTCCACGCATATCAGTTCCGCGGAACGAAGACGCTGCTGACCAGGCCGTTGCGATCAAGCGTGAGTTACTGATATCTGAAGCGAGGATTTTTTCTTTTAATGTTTTGATATCATTTGAATCTATGAATTTGAAATCCGCTTCGGGCACTGGATCTTGCCAAAGCTGGGCTGGTGGCACCCAAGGGCCCCAGTATCTTGTGACTGGCCCCATATCGCGATGTAAAAGTTTATACCAAGCTTTTGCAAAGGCATCGGCAAATTCTTTCGGATTCTCCAAGTAATGTTTTGAGATTTTTGCATAAACTGGGTCTGCTAACAAAGCTAAATCAGATGTCAGCATCGTCGGAGGATGACGTTTCGAAGGATCGTGGGCATCAGGCACTAACTCTTTTGCAGCTGCATCCTTTGGTCTCCACTGGTGAGCTCCGGCGGGACTCTTTGTAAGTTCCCATTCAAATTTATGTAAGTTCTCGAAAAATCCATGACTCCACTGAGTTGGCTGACTTGTCCAGGCGCCCTCAAGTCCACTGGTAATCGCGTCTCCACCTTTTCCTGATTTGTATGAATTCTTCCAGCCAAGACCCAGGGCATGCATGGGACAGCCTTCGGGTTCTTTACCGACATGTTCGTCAGCTTTAGCAGCTCCGTGAGTTTTTCCGAACGTGTGGCCGCCCGCGATCAATGCAACAGTTTCCTCGTCGTTCATCGCCATGCGTGCGAACGTTTCGCGAATGTCTCTTGCAGAAGATTTCGGATCGGGTTTGCCGTTAGGTCCCTCTGGATTCACATAGATCAAACCCATTTGCACTGCACCCAAAGCACGCGCCAATTGACGATCTCCACTATAACGTTCATCGCCTAGCCAGGTATCTTCCGGACCCCAGAAAACTTCTTCTGGTTCCCATACGTCTTCACGACCGAAAGCAAAACCAAAGGTTTTAAAACCCATGGACTCCAAAGCACAGTTACCTGCAAACACCAAGAGATCAGCCCACGAAACTTTCCGGCCATACTTTTTTTTGATCGGCCATAACAAGCGGCGGGCTTTGTCTAGATTTGCATTATCCGGCCAGCTGTTGAGTGGGGCAAATCGCTGAGCACCGTCTCCACCGCCACCTCGGCCGTCTTCGATACGATATGTTCCAGCAGCATGCCAGCTCATACGAATAAATAACGGACCGTAGTGACCGAAATCTGCAGGCCACCAGTCCTGAGATGTTGTCATTAATTTGAAAATGTCCTGTTTCAATGCTTCGACATCTAATTTTTTAAATTCTTCTTTGTAACTGAAGGAATCATCCATCGGATTCATTTGTGGAGAATTTTTATTTAAGACGGATAAGTCCAATTGATTCGGCCACCAATCGCGATTGGATTGTGGGCGCATAGATGTTTTTGCTTTGGGCGAGGGAATGGCGGGATTTTCACTTTCACTGCGTGGTTCAGACATCGTCGTCTCCTCGTGATTGAAGTTTATTTTGTTTATATTTTAAATAGTAATTAACGATATCTTTACCAAGCGTTCTGTGAAATACGGAGCACGACTTATTGTAGTATTACAGCACTTCGTCGTTTACTAATACCGACGAAGCCCTTGATAATGAACTTAAGATGAGCTCATCAAGAACTGCAAAAATACTATGGGTGTTATTGGCATTATTTGTTTGTCGAGTGCTAGGACAACTTATAGTCGTTTTGTATGCCCCCGCATTCTTACCGCCGATGAAGGAATGGTACTCAGGGCTCATGCCTTACCAATACCTACTGCCATTACAAATCTTAATTACCGGATTATTCGCCAAAATCGCTTCAGACATCTCTCGTGAAGTGGGCCGTTTCTCAAAGCCTCACCTTAAAACGGGTGTTTTCTTGCGAAACTTTGGTTATTTCTATTTTGGCGCTATGATCTTTCGTTATGTTTTGCGCATGTCCATGTATCCCCAGGAAAGATGGTTTGGCGGAACAATCCCCATCATCTTTCATTTTGTGTTAGCGACGTTTGTGATTGTTTGGGGTAAATACAATATTCATGCGAGCCCTACTTCAGCCTAGGCCCAGATCTTTTGCGATGTCATGATTGGTCCTCCACTTTCTCGAGATAATTCGTAAAAATGGAATCATGAAAAACACAGTATATCTTAGTACGTTGACGTTGCTTCTTTCTCTATCAACCACTAGCTCTTTCGCCGTTGAAACTCATAGCTCACCGGCTGATGATTTCAAAGTAAAACTAAAAGCGGATGTCGCAGCACCTACGGCAAAAAAAACAGCGCAAGTTGAGCATAAAGCTGTCGAGCATCCAGAAGCATCCGCTGTGAAACCCGTTGCAACGACAACCTCTAAAAAATCTTCTTCCAAAACTCCTTCAAGTTATAAACGTGAGATTCGTACAACAGGCGATACAACAGTTTACACAGTTACCGGTCGCGCTCCGCACTTGTACATGGTAAGCCGTGACCTATACGGAAATGAAAAACAATGGAAAGCCATTGCACAGTGGAACTCTTTGAAAGAGCCCTACACTTTGAAACAAGGGCAAGAACTTGTAATTAAAAAAGCTCCAACGATTTCCAATGCGGAAGCGGATGAAGTTCTGATTAAGAACTATACAAAACTAAATCGCATGGAAACTGTCGCTGGCATTCAGGCTGCACAGGAAAAGCCAACTGCCAATGCTGAACAAGAGGAAAAAGAAGAACCTGCACCCGCACCTGCTCCCGCGGTAGCTGCGGCAGCAATCGCTCCAAAATCTGAAGTAGCTCCTCTTCCTTCTCCAACTCCAGCAGCAACTGTGGCGACGGCTGAAGAAACTCCTTACAACCATCCGGAAGAAACAAAAAAAGAAGAGCCTGTTGCTCCAAAAGAGGAAGCAAAGGTTGAAACCAAGCACCATTCTAAATGGGGTTTTAAAACTTCCCTGGCTCTTTCCAAGTTCACTTTGGATGGCAAGTTGAATGACGGCACGTCTGATATCTCTTTGGATTCTGATCTTGATTATGGAATTGAGCTGGAAGCCGCTTATCACCTGAGCGATAAGGCCGAGCTTATCATCGGCGCTGCAGTTGAGAAGATGGATATTCATCCAAAAGAATCCGTTGGCGAAATCGAAGGCGAATCTCAGTATCTTGCAAAATACACATTGGGAATGGAATACGAAGCGGTTCCTTTGGTGACATTGGCGGGCCTAATTAACTATGAACAAACACCTTTCGTTGAACCAACTTTGACTGGTGCTGAAGTTAAAGCAATTTATATTCCTCAGGTGCAATTTGGTGCTAGATGGAATGTTGTTAACACGGGAAAATTCAAAACTTCGATCATCACAGATGGTCTTGTGTTAATGGCAACTAATCACGATGGTTTGGATTTAAAAACTGGCGGCGGGTTCCTTGCGGGAGTTCGTTTCGCGAATGAGTTTTCAAAAAGAACTCTGACTTATGGAGTTTCTTACCGAGACATTTACCAAGATACCGAAGAATCTAAAAACAACCTTCACACTTGGTATGCGAATATCGGTCTGATTTGGTAGTTTTACGCGGCAAAATCTGGCCCTTATGCCCTCCGGCTATTGACTTACATGTATATGTAAATTATATGTAAGTTTATGGCTATTCAATGGGATAATCTCAAGTCAAAGCTCTCAATTCTGGCGGATGCAGCGAAGTATGATGCATCTTGCTCAAGCAGCGGCTCCCAACGCAAACGTGAAAATGGTGGCATGGGCAATGTTGAAGGCATGGGGATTTGTCACAGCTACGCTCCCGATGGCCGCTGTATCAGTTTGCTAAAAATTCTGATGACCAATTTCTGCATCTTTGACTGCAAGTATTGCATCAATCGTGTTTCTTCCGATGTTAAACGTGCGCGCTTTATGCCTGAAGAAATCGTGCAATTAACATTAGAGTTTTACCGCAGAAATTATATCGAGGGCTTATTCCTAAGCTCTGGCATTATCAAAAGCTCAGATGAAACGATGGAGCAACTGATTCAAGTCGCAAAGTCATTGCGCTTGGAACATAAATTTCAAGGCTACATTCACTTAAAAGTCGTCGCGGGTGCTTCAGAAGAATTGATCTTAAAGGCTGGCCTGTGGGCGGATCGTGTCAGTGCAAATATTGAAATGCCCGTCCAAGCCGATTTGAATTTACTGGCTCCGGCGAAAACAATTTCTGATGCAACGACGTCCATGCAGCAAATCGCCACACGGGTCGAGGAAGCGAAAGAAGATCAGAAAAAGAAATTCGCGAAGGCTCCCCGCTTTGCTCCCGCTGGTCAAACGACCCAAATGATTGTTGGGGCAACGGAAAGTACGGACTCAGTTATTCTTGATCAATCGCAAAGTCTTTATAAGAAATATTCTTTACGACGAGTTTATTACTCAGCCTACAGTCCAATTCCTCATGCGGATGCTTTCTTGCCGCGAGGTGAACCTTCGTTAATTCGTGAAAATCGTCTTTATCAAGCGGACTGGTTGGTGCGCTTTTATAAATTTGATGCGTCGGAGCTTACCAATGCCGAAGCACCAAACTTGCCTTTGGATATTGATCCTAAAACGGCTTGGGCCCTTCGCAATCGCCATGCGTTTCCAGTCAATGTCAATACCGCGACTCGCGAGGAGCTTCTGCGTATTCCGGGGTTCGGCGTAAAAAATGTTGAACGTATTTTGCAGATGCGACCATTTAAGAAAATCTCTTTGATGGATATTGCCAAGCTCAGAATTCCCCTGAAGCGCGCAAGATTTTTTATTGTAACCACGGATCACAATCCCGATGCTTTTTTAATTGATGCGAACGATTTAAAAGAGCGCATTAAGCCTGAAGAAAAACAGATGTCCTTGTTTGACGTGAAGCTATCTGCAGCTTCGGGTGATCTATGAATTGGGATGAGTGGCGCGCAAAAGCACGCTCGCAGCTGATTGAAGGTGTTGCACCTGCCGAAGCCGTCTGGAATGATGCTCCAGAATTTCTGTTTTCCGTGTTGGAAAGAAAGCCATTAGAAAAGCCCGTCATCCCAAAAGATTTTTTGGAAATGGGCCCTTTGATCGCGGCTGCTAGAGAGCCTGATCGCTGGAATTTACTTTATCGCTTGGTTTACCGTCTGAATCACGAATCGCCTCACTTGCTAAATATAATCACTGATCCGGATGTGAAAAAAGCGATGGATCTAGTGAAGTCTGTTCGCAAAGATATTCACAAGATGCACGCCTTCGTCCGTTTTAAAAAAGTCGATATCGATGGACAAGAGGGCTACGTTGCCTGGCATAAACCTGAACATCTTATCATGGAATTAGGGACACCTTTTTTCGCCCGACGCTTTGGCGACAAGCCTTGGTCGATCTTTTCACCTGATGCTTCTGCTCACTGGAATATGAAGGAGCTTACGTTCGGAGCCGGAATGACCGAGCACGAATTCAATATCGAAGATGAGTTCGATGAAGTGTGGAAGACATACTACAAGTCGATTTTCAATCCTGCTCGATTGAATTTGAAAATGATGAAACAAGAAATGTCTCCGAAATACTGGTCAAGTATGCCAGAGACAGCTTTAATTCATGAGCTCGTTCGCGAAGCTCCCCAGCGCTTGCAAAATATGGCAGCCGCCCCGCAAGTGCGTGCTGACGTTCCTAAAAATAAATCTCTTGCTGAAATGAAGGACTTAGCAGGCAAGTGTAAGATTTGTCCTTGGGCTGGACAATCCACGCAGACAGTTTTTGGTGAAGGTAATCCTGAGGCTGATTTTATGATCGTCGGCGAACAGCCCGGCAATGACGAAGACTTAAATGGACAAGCCTTTGTTGGCCCTGCAGGAAAATTATTATCCGAAGCTTTGCAAGAGTTAGGAATTCGCCGCGAATCCATTTATATCACAAATGCCGTTAAGCATTTCAAATGGACCCCGAGTGACGATGGAAAAGCCCGGATACATAAAAAACCAAGTGGTACCGACATGCATGCCTGCAAACCTTGGTTAGAGGCGGAGATCGCGGCCGTCAAACCACGTGTCATTATTGCTTTAGGAACTACAGCTGCGACAGCAATTTTGGGCAGACTTGTAAAGATCAATGAATACCGTGAAAAAGTAATCACGAACAATGCGCTCGCAGAAAATATCATCGTTTCCTGGCATCCCTCTGCCATATTAAGAGCCTTTGACCAGAAAGACGCGACCGAAAAATTAGCGCAGCTAAAATCTGATTTAGCGAAAGCCTTGGCGCTGAGTTCCTCCGCTGTTTCATCTGCTTCCATACAAATATAACAGTACGAATGACAAGTTTACCTAATTGGGATTGTCATCCAGGTCGAGAGATTTCAGAATTTATCTATTAAGAAATCCTTAACGAAAGAGCTGGGCATGAGCAAAAAGAATCCCAAAGTAGATGCGTTTATCAAGTCTGAAAAAATCTGGCCGAACGAAGCAAAGCTCATGAGAGAAGTTAGTTTGGACTCCGGCCTTGAAGAGGATTTTAAATGGCGCTTCCCCTGCTATACGAACAAGGGCAAGAATCTGATTATGATTCAAACCTTCAAGAATATGTGTGCTCTTTTGTTTTTTAATGGCGTGATGGTGAAAGATCCTAAGAAACTTTTGAAAGCTCCGGGAGAAAATTCCCAGATAGGCAGAAGACTTGAGTTCAAGTCATTTAGTGAAGTTTCAAAAGCTAAATCTGCAATGAAGGCGCTGATTAAAGAATCTATCAAAGTCGACAACTCTGGCGCAAAGGTTGCCAAGTCCCCTCCCAAATCCCTGACCATGCCAACAGAACTTCAGGAACAATTGGATAAGAATAAAAGGCTTAAAGCCGCATTTGATAAACTCACTCCCGGCCGCCAAAGACTTTACACGATGCACATCGCTTCTGCAAAACAGGAAGCAACACGCGTCGCAAGAGTTGAAAAATGCATCCCAAAAATTCTTAAGGGCTTGGGATTAAACGATTAATCGCAAGAACCTCACCGTCTGGACATAATAGGCACTGTTAGGTATAATGCCTGTATGTCCTCGACGAAAACAGTTCGCTTAACAGATAAACAGTTCGAACAAATTGCAAAGGCTCTTGCAGAGCCTCGTCGTTATCTTATTTTAAAACAGATTGGCTCAAGCAAAAACGACGGCTCACTTGCCTGCAGTGCTTTGCAAGAAGAGCACGATATC
The DNA here is from genome assembly GCF_047302455.1 of Bdellovibrio sp. HCB185ZH. GTDB lineage: Bacteria > Bdellovibrionota > Bdellovibrionia > Bdellovibrionales > Bdellovibrionaceae > Bdellovibrio. Next base: position 2,692,467 of record NZ_CP178624.1, on the reverse strand, counting down.
AGTGCTGCCACTCTTTCCCATCATATTAAAGAACTTGAAACGGCCGGTTTGGTTGAAATTACTCGTGAGGGTAAATTTATGCGCCTTTCTGTTCAACGCGATGTTTTGCACGCCTATTTAGATAAGCTTTCAAAGATCTAATTCATAGCACTTATATTCTATAAAGCCCCGGGAATCCTGGCAGCCGACTCGCCTATCTATGCGTAGTCACAAGGTTATTTCGATAATTAGATAATTATCTAAGCGTCACATTGACATTGAAAATTTCATTTCGATATTTATCTAAGTGTCGAACAATAAAACCCCGGGAGACCGGCATTCAATGGAGACCACAGTGAAAAAGTTAAATGGTAAAGTAGCAGTTGTGACTGGTGCATCTAAAGGTATCGGAGCAGCAATTGCCAAAGAATATGCAGCAAATGGTGCCTCAGTAGTAGTGAACTACTCATCAAGTAAAGAAGATGCAGATAAAGTAGTTAAAGAAATTATCGCCAATGATGGCAAAGCTATCGCTGTTCAAGGTAGCGTTGCCAACGCAGACGATGTAAAAAGAATTTTCGAAGAAACAAAGAAGGTCTTCGGTAAATTAGACGTCCTGGTCAACAATGCCGGTGTTTATAAGTTTACTTCTATCGAAGAGGTCACCGAAGAAGAATTCCATCGCCAATTCAACACCAACGTTCTGGGAATCCTGTTATCCACCAAAGAAGCAGTTAAGTACTTTACCAAAGACGGCGGCAGCATCATCAACGTAAGCTCCGTAGTCAGCACAAGTCCCATGCCAGGCACAGCCATTTATGCAGCGACCAAAGGCGCTGTCGATACGATGACCATCGGACTAGCGCGTGAATTAGCGGGCAGAAAAATCCGCGTGAATAACATTGCCCCGGGTGGAGTTGAAACTGAAGGCTCTAAAACTTTGGGTATGATTGGCAGCGATATGGAAAAAAATATCGTCGCGCAAACTCCACTGGGACGTATCGGTCAGCCACAAGACATCGCAAAGATCGCCTTATTCCTGGCATCCGATGATTCTGGCTGGATAACTGGCGAACGCATTCAAGGCGCCGGTGGATTAAGATAATACGAATCGGAGGAAAGGAGGTTCAGGTGGATTTAACCGGTGAACATTTAATAATACTATTGCTCGCAGGATTTTCAGGTCTGAACCTTTTCCGCCAAGGAATTGCTCGCGGCGCTGAACTGCTAAAAAAGCTCAGCTCGCGATCTAGTGTGGACTATCGATATAATCAAAGTAAGCCCGGCACAACCTTGTGTCGGCCTTGATTCGGTTAAAGCGTAACACTTTATCCATTCGGCGAGCCTTGCAGCGATTTACAATCGGACCGATCAAGGCACCCGGGCGCTCCTTTAAAACAGGAGCTGCTTCATCCTTGCAACCTTGATCAACACTATTCCAAGCGGCTTCGCAGACAGAACGATCCAGGTTATAGCATTGACCTTGTGGGCTTGATGAACCACAGGGTTGTTTCGCAAGACTTTCTTCGATTTCAGCTTGAATGACGTAAGTCACCATCATGTGAATAGCAAAAGCGACAATCGCTAAAGAACCTGCGCCAATCTCCCAATAAATCGGTATGCCGAAAGTTTTTGCCAGCGGGCGGAAGTATATCAGCAGGGCCCCGATAATAAGAAGAACCACATACAAAATATCTGTCATGGGTTAAGGATATCTCAATTAGATAACAAACTTCAACAATTCCTCAAGAGTTGCCAGACTGAGGCGAAACTTCTCAGCTTCATCGAGGCGACCAAGGCGCTCGTATTCTGCTTTGGCATTTCGGCGCATGTCCATCTCACTTCTTATAATGTCTGCGATCTTTTCTTTGGTGACGGCCTTACGGGGGACTTCGGTCAAAGAGGGATCCATCTGAGCGATTTCTTCCTTAGGAATTGCGCTGGCGTTGTCAACGGAAGTCATGACAGCTCTGATCGCTCCAACCACTTCTGACTCTCGAGCGGCCATCGCGGCACGAAGCAATTCTAAACTTTGTTTGCGAAAAACTCCGGAGGCATCATTCATAACTCCGCCCATTTCATCGCATCTTCTGATTTTTCAAAAGATCGAAACTCGCTGATTTTGCCATTCTTAAACGCAAACGCGTCAGCAACGCGACCGTCGATCCAGTCGGTTTTATCTTTAAGTCTCACTCTGACATGAACGTGTACAACAATCTTGTTTCCGACAGGAACAATCTTTTCGGGTTCACAAGCTCCTTCTGCCCATGTCGATCGACCTTTGATAAAATGTTCGCGCATTTCCTCGAAACCACGATAAGACCCACCCATAGGAGTTCCTTCAAATTCAACACGCACAATTTGCGGATCCATCAGCTTAAGAACGTCGGGAATTTGATTATGATTTAAAGCCGTATAAAATTTCTTTATCACTTCAACTTCATTCGTATTTTTATCCGCTGCCATAAAATCTCCCAGATGAATCCGTTATTTCAAAAATTCCAACATGATATTAAGACTTGCCTGTGCCATCGCCGGAGAATCCTGGGATACACTTCCGATAAAGTTATCATGGGGTCCTGGCAAAACGGCAAATCTTCCTTGAGGTAACAATCTAGTTACGTGCACGCCGTGTTCTAAAGTCGCGACGTCCTGATCAGTTTGCATAATCAACACAGGAATTTTAACAGAGCGAATAGATTTCTCGGGAATGTCTTTGAATTTCTGCATACGAGTGGAGTCATACTCAAACATCTTAATCAGATCCTGGGGACGTGGTGATGTTTTCAAGTAAGCGTCCTGCAATTCTTTTGGCATCGAGGCAAGTGTTGCCTTATTCATAGATTCCCAGAACTGAGGCGGAGCTCCTTTGCGACTGTACAGTCCTGAACCTAAAACCATCTTGCTCATCAGATCTGGATAAAGAATAGCGATGTACATCCCCGTGGTCGCACCATTACTGAATCCGATGAATTTTGCTTTTTGCACGTTCAGCTGTTTTAAGGCTTCAGCAATATCTTTTGCCGTGTTTTCAAATCCGAAAGCCCGCGTCGACGCTGGTGACTTTCCATGACCTTGTTCATCAAATGCAATCACACGGTAGTGTTTTGCTAGTGTGGAAATACCTCGACCGAAACTCACTTGGATATCTGATCCGCCACCATGAAGAAGCACAAGTGGTTCGCCGGCTCCATACATTTCATAGTAAATGTCAGTGCCATTGACCTTGACTGTGCCGCTTTGAAAAACGGGCGCTTTCTCTTTGTCCTTATTTTCGCGAACGTTCTCGCTATGAGCGCAAGACGCAAGAATGAAAACTAACAAGACTAAGATATAATTTTTCATCATCTCCCCAATTCCGGCTGCTGAATGCCATCAAATATAGTCAGATACTAGCACATGATTGTCCCGCAACGTACACTTACAAAACAGGAGAAAATCATCATGCTTAAAGTATACGCCTGCATCTGGTCCGATGACAAAGCCACAGAGATGGCAAAATTCTATAAGTCAGTTTTCAAGGGAACAAAGATTGGTAAGACCGCTTACTGGGGCAGCAATCCCATGGGAGTCAAAGAGGGCTCTGTCCTGACGATGCATCTGACAATCCTTGGACAAAAAATCATGCTTCTGAATGGTTATACGAAAATGCCCTTCAACGAATCCATATCATTTGTCATACCTTGCAAAACTCAGCGCGAGATCGATACCTACTGGAAAAAACTTTCCTCTGGCGGAGGCAAAGAAGTTGAATGCGGATGGGTTGTCGATAAATACGGTGTGCGCTGGCAGGTGACTCCAGCTGATTTTGACAAATGGAATACCAGTAAGAATAAAAAGAAAAAAGAAGCCGTGATGCACGCGATGTGGAAAATGAAGAAGCTCGATCTTAAGACTTTGCAGAAAGCTTTTGAACAAGGCTAGCCATCAGGTTTTCTTAGGAACCGCCTTCACCTTTAGAATGATTCCACAAAAAATCAGGAGGCTGGAAATCACCAGCCTCTGATGAAGACTCTCCCCCAGGAACAGAATTCCCCCGAAAGCCGTGATCGCGGGAACGCTTAATTGCACGATAGCGGCGGTGCTTGTCACCAAATCTTTCAATACCAGATACCAGAGAACATAACCAAACCCGGAAGTGACTGCTCCCGACAGAATGGCAAGCGTCCATCCCTGTGGGGTTAGGTTTATCGGAAAGATAATTGCCAACAAAACCACCAGCGGAGACGTCATCACAAAATTTCTGGCAGTCGCATAGATCGGATTTCTGTTCTTTTGCCCAATCAGAGAATAAAAACCCCACGACATTCCAGCCACGGCCATAAAGGCAGCCGCGTGAAGTGGCGGCATGTGGATGCCTGGCAATAACAAATAAACCAATCCTAACATCGCAAATCCAGCGCCACTCCACTGCCACAAAGTCATTCGTTGATTGTTAAACAAGGAAGCCGAAATCATAGTCAGCTGGACACTTCCAAAAAGAATCAGCGCACCTGTGCCGACGCTAATTTGCACATAGGCCAAAGAAAAAAATAGCGCGTAGGAAAACAGAAAAAGTGGGGCGAGATATTGCAACCCCTTAGAGGGAGACACTTCTAATTTTCGAAATTTGAACAGAAAGAAAACAAGAACGAGTGCTCCCGAAAAAAGTCTGACCAGAGTAAAGCCGATGGGATTGTTTTGGGAATCAACCAAAGCAAGTCGACAGAGCACAGAATTGGCCGCAAATGCCATCATTGTTACTGCAGTTAAGATAAAAAGTTTGGGTGTTTTCACTAGAGGTGAGAGTACTTGCTTGATATCCCCTCGTCGTCTTCTGATCCTGCAATAGAATCTCCGCGTTACTTTCACAATTGTTATAAAAGCTCGCTTATTTACTTTGACGGGTGAAGTACTTCTTGAAATTATCTTCCCATCTACATTTCGGGGGGGAAGAATGAAGACAGTACTTTTCGCGATCGTGACTTTGCTTTGTGCACAAGGCTTCGCACAAGATGCATCAACTTCAACAACTAAACTTTCAAAGCCAGCAGAGTCTTCTTCTGCACCAGCTGCGGAAGCAAGCATCACGGCAACAGCTCCAAAAATCGAAACTCCATGGCATCTAACATTGGGTTCAGAGACCTTCACTTATGAAGGTGATCACCGTAATTCAGATTCTGGTGCGATCATTTCTAACAACTTTGCCGGTGTTCGCTATGCTCCTTCAAAAACGTGGGAGTTGGAACTTCGTCAGCACGTACAAATCGCTTCCAGCCGTGTAAACCTTGGCGCTCGCGATTCAAAACTTCACCAAGACTCTTTGACTGCAATGGGTGAAACAGTTTTACGTGCGGCTCTTCGCCCGACTAAATGGATGGGATCAAGTTTTGGTCTTATTGATCTAAGATACTATGCTCCGACGGATGCAGTTGCTCAAGAAAATCACGAGTTGGGTCGTCTGCGCCTTGATAACTATTTTGAATGGGTTGCAAATCCTAAGTTCACTTTTGCGGCGTTGGTGTCTCCTCGCGTGCAATTCAATAGCAGCAAAAACCCAAACACGACGGTGGGTGCTGATGCTGAATACTATCAAGTGAAAGCGGCGCCCTACTTCATCTATACGATGAACGACCACATCCAGCCATACTATGCTTACACGGTTTCAGAAAAAGCCAGCCAAGCACAACGCGGGAACTGGGAGCCAGATATGGGGAACATCGGTTCACACGAAGTGGGTTTGAATCTTTACTATGGCGCTTTCTATATCAACCCAGCGTTGATGAGTGATACTAATTTAGAGAATGGTAGCGGTTCCCTTTTGAGTGCCGATTCCAGAGCGTTCTCTTATGAGAACATAAGTTACAATCTAAATGTGTACGCCGTTTTCTAGATTCTAGAAAACTGCTAAATAAAAAAGCCACCCCCGTCGGGTGGCTTTTTTTTCAAACATCATGACCCCTGGCATTTTCTTCCCCTTCTCGAGTGCAGCGATACACACACCTTTTACATGTATCTTCATCCAGCCGCTGATATCGTTTCTTCATAAAAACAGAAACCATCGATAAAAAATATTTAGGTCGCGCTTCGGATCCTGAAAAATTCGAAGTGAGAAGACAAAATGGCAATTACATCTACAACCAAAATGGTAAAAAGTATCTCGACCTTACAATGGGTTGGTGTGTTGGTAATTTTGGCTGGAACAACCTAGAAATAAAAACACGAGTACAGAAATTCGATGGTCCCGACTATGTTTCACCCGACTATATCTACAAGCCATGGACCGAGCTTGCCCAACGCCTGGCGAGAGTCGCCCCCGGAAGACTGAAAAAAAGTTTTCGCAGTACTGGGGGAACCGAATCGGTTGAACTCGCTTTACAGGCAGCGATGCGTTTTACGGAACGATCAAAAATTATCTCCCTCGAGGATGCTTACCACGGAGATTCACTGGCGGCGCTGAGTATTGGCTCTCCAGATTTAGGAAAGTGGTACCGCAATCATTTAAGCGCCTATCGTATCAAGCCACCTTTGGATGAACAATCAGCCGAACGAGTCGAAAAAAGACTGAGCAAACGAGACATTGCCGCGGTAATAATGGAGCCCATCATTTGCAATCGTGGTGTGATGATTCCAGATCAAGTTTTCATGACAATGCTTCAAGCGTCCTGTCGAAAGCACGGAACGTTATTGATCATCGATGAGGTAGCAACGGGCTTTTGGCGAACAGGCAAACTTTTTGGAACGGAACACTTCGATATCGAGCCTGATATCTTGTGCTTAGGTAAAGCGATAACCGGGGGATTTGCTCCCATGGGTGCGATGCTTGCAACTGGCGAGGTTGCGGAAGCATTGAGCGAAGAGGACAGTTACTATTCCACTTACGGTCGGCATCCCCGCAGCGTGGAAGCTGCTTTAGCAACATTGGACTACATTGAAAGAAACGAAGATTTTTTGAAAACAAATATCAGGGAGATGGGGAATTATTTAGTCGATCAAATCTCCACCCTGAATTTCAAGTCATCGCCAACAATTCGAATGAAAGGCCTGGCCATCGGCGTGGGCTTCAAAGACGAAGACTATGGTGAAAAAATCGTCGATCACGCAAAAAACAAGGGCCTGTTAATCTCGGAGGGGGAAAATGGATTTAGTCTATTCCCCGCATTGACCATCGATCGCAAGGCAATCGATGAGGCTGTTGATATTTTGCAAGAGTGTGTGTGAGTAACTGCCCGCCTATTGAATGACTCCAACGCCACTCCAGATCGGTGTGACGAGAATTTCAACGACTTATCAAATTACAGACAAAATTCTATAATTCAAACTCGAAACCGGTGCTTACTGCGGGGACGAGTTCACGACATGAACAAATGTTCTGCAGTCGCCCCACAAGTTGGCTCTGAGCTCAAACCTACGACCTGAATTCGTGGCGAGGTGTTTGCAATGTCTACCCAAGTCGAGTGACGGAGATACGAATCGAAGTGAGACATCTCCAAACAGGCTATATACGGGGGTCAGTATGATTAAGAAATCGTTCCAGTTGAAGTTGCGTTCGCAGCTTCTCCTTCCACTGAGTGTATTGATGGGCGGATTAGTGACATCAGTGGCGGCTGAGGCCTACGTCGCCGAGACAGATGTCGAATACGACTATATTAATGGAACGAGTCTTAAGATGGACGTCTATCGTCCCTCTAAGCCCGGCACAGCTCTACGTCCGGCGCTAATCTTCACACACGGTGGCTGCTATAATAGCGGCAGTAAAGCAAGTATCAACGGCGTTGTTAAGGCCCTTGCTGACGATGGGTTCACGGTTTTCAGTGTCGGCTATCGATTGGCACAAGTTGCGAAGTATCCGGCGGGGGTCACCGACGTCAAACAGGCTTTGCGATTCATTCGCAAGAATTCGGCGCGCTTTCAGATCGATCCCAACAAGATCGTCACTCACGGCGAGTCCGCCGGCGCCTATCTCGCTGCAGTGTTGGGTGTTGAGGCCTCGGAGGATCGCAAAGGTAATATTGATAAATACTCGGGCCGAGTTCAACTCGTAGTGGATTGGTTTGGTCGCACCGATTTCACCCTGACACAAACTACCGGTACCGATTGTGCTGTAGGTTGGGTCGGTCAGCCGCGCAACGAAAAAACTATGCCGATTTTTCAAGATGCGTCGTTAAGAAATCACGTCGATTCGAACTCAGCAGCGTTCTTGATCATTCACGGAACGCAAGACACTCAGGTCGATGCGATTCACTCGACGAGCCTCGCAAATACTCTTTGGAACAGAGGACGTGACGCCGAACTCGTGCTTTATGAAGGGCAAGGCCACAGCTTCTCTAGAACTATTCCGTGGAGTATTTCGCGCGCCCGAATCCTTAAACAATTCGGAATCACCAATCGCGTAGCGGTAACAAAAGCCGCGGGTGCACCATCCTACGCGATCAATGCAGGCCAAATGGATCAATCCAATACATCTAACTTTACGCCCGACAAATATTTTGTAGGTGGATCGCCGTATGACTACGGAAACGTGAAAACAGAAGGCACCTCGCTATCGGCTCTCTATACCGACTCGCGCTACGGCTGGAACTTCAGCTACAAATTACCGGTGGTAGCAGGAGTCTATCGCGTCGGTCTGTTCTTTGCCGAAAACTCAACTGCTTTTAGCGCGAAGGGTGACCGTGTGTTTGATGTTGCGATGAGCTTCCCAAATGGTTCGTCCACTGTCTCAGTGCCGATACTTCCAAAATTCGATGCGATCGCGCTTGGAGGAAAAAACACGGTGATCCGTCGCTACGTGCACGTCATCACCAAAACTCCGAATCTCAAAATCGACTTCCAGGGAAGAGTCAACAACGCCTTCATCAACGCGCTCGAGCTTTATCAAACTGGGTATTGAGGAGCAAACGTAAGATCACGGCGGGGGGAATGGGCTCAGCCCATCCTGGGCTTCGGGGCTTCGCCCTGACTTCGTGACCGCAAAAAGGCCATCGTGGCCTTTTTGCGAACCCCGTTCGCGGTAGCGAACTTGTATGAGTTAAATTCCCCGAGCATTCAGCAAGATAAAAATAAAAAACCACCCGAATGGGTGGTTTTCTATTTTTAAATTGGTGGAGTCCCTCTCACCTAAGAAGAACAATGCATCCTCATTGAATTTACGTTTGCATTCAAGTATTTGCACGCTGCCTCTCTTCACAAACAAGGCGTTCCTCACGCAGAAATATCACGTCGAAAAGCTGTCTGCGCGCCAAATCGCCGTCCTCATTGGCTGCTCCCATTCCACGATAAATGACGCTCTGGAGAACTTCGGACTCACGAAGCAAACGCACAAAGGCGGATGGGTTCCTTACGGAACAAAGCTGCTGAAAACCGGAAGAGTGTCGCACGTTCGACAACAGAAGGTTATCGAATGGATGCTGAAGAAGAAGAGGTCAGGCTGGAGCAGCGCCAAGATCGCGGCTTCGCTCAATGAACATAAAGTGCCGAGTCCTGCTGGAACAGGTACTTGGTACCCGGCTTCCGTTGGAAAGATCATTAAGCAAAATAGCGGCCTGTAGCCGTCCCTTAAGAAGTGCCGGCGGACTAAAACGTCTCAAAAATAGAGGCTCGAAGGCTAGTAATTTCGATGGCCTACCCCATTCCCTTACAAATGGACCCAGTAGACTTGACTAACGATCTATCTCGGATAATAATTATCTGAGATAGAATATTAGAATGATGATCCTAGTAAACCTTAAATCGGAGTTCACACTATGCAACGTCTTGACTACTTCTCACTCGCAATGCCGGCATTTCAACACCTTCTAGCCGTCGATCAGTACTGCAAAAAAAGTTCTGTAGATCCTACGATCCTGCGGTTGGTTCAGATCTACGCGTCACAAATTAACGGCTGCGCGTTTTGCGTCGACATCCATTGTAAGGAAGCTAAAATTGCCGGAGAGCGCGAATTGAGAATTTACCATGTGCCAATCTGGGAAGAGTCGCCACTCTTTACTGATAAAGAAAAAGCGGCTTTCGAGTGGACGAAGGCTGTTACTTTGATCAGCCAGGGACCTGTCTCTGAAGAGTTGTTTCAGAAGATGAAGCAGCATTTCAGCGATCAAGAGATCGTTGATCTGAATATGCAGATTGCTTTCATCAATCTGTTCAACCGATTCGCAGCAACATTCAGATCAGTTCCCGGAGCAAGGGACCAAGTATTGGGATTGGGAAAGGCGAATCTTTCATGATTTTAGGCAATCAAGTGGAGTGGGCACTGCACTGTATGATGATTTTGGGGAGCGCTCCGGATGGTAAGCTCCTCAATTCAAAAGCGCTTGCAGATTTTCACGGCGTGCCGAAGGAATATCTGTCGAAGTGCCTGCAAATGTTGTCACAAGCTGGTCTCGTGAAAACAACTATGGGTCCATATGGGGGGTATTGTCTCGCGAAGCCTCCCAACAAAATTTCTTTTCTCGATATTGTCGAGGCCGTTGAAGGAAAAACTAAGACCTTCAAATGCAATGAGATTCGCCGAAACAATCCATGCCTTGCCAAATCGGATCGAAAGTTTTCAAAACTCTGCGGAATTGCGGCAGTCATGCATGAAGCAGATGAGGCCTGGAGAAAGTCACTTCGTGAAAGAAAGCTATCTGATATTACTGACTTTCTCGAAGATGGCGCGAGCAAAGAGACGCTCAGTAACTTTAAAGAATGGATAGATAATAATTAGAGCTTCGCACTCTTGAGGACGTAGTTCGTCTTAGATAAATCCAAAAATGGTGGAGGCGGGGGGAATTGAACCCCAGTCTCGGTATAGGAGAAGGGTTTAGATCAGCGTTAATCCCATGTCAATGGGGTACGAGTTCTGTGGAGTGGATTTAATTTTGATTTGAAGGCTTAAGACTGGACGAGAATCCAGATGATCAGAAGGGCGTTTAATTGGAGTTTGAGTAAATTGTTTTGAGTTTGATCCGATAAGACGGGCATGAGCACAAATGAAAAGTCAAATGAGCAACTATTGATTCTGCAATCACTTTTAAAAACAACACCCGATCTCATTACCTTAAGAACTGTCGGAGAAGCTACTTGGTTCGTCCTCAAAATGGAACGCGATCTCTTATATGCAGATATTCTTCAAAAGGACTTAAAACCTAGTTGGAATTCCACAAAAGATTTAGCAACGGGCGCAAAGAATTTTGGTGGAAAGGTTGCCTCTTACTTTACTAATATTAAGGGAAAAGCCGAAAGCAACGGAATAGATGCCGCCGTCTCAACACTTACTTCCGATATAGCACAAGCAGCGAGGCATACCAAAAATAGTCTTCAGGAGACTCTAGAAGAAACACCTCAAGCACTAAAGCAAATTAGATCAAATATTATTGGGTTTTCAGATCAAATTGTATTGGACTATCAAAAAATTGAAACAGATGAAGAGAAGGGTGCTTACTTATTAAAGTTAGCTTTATATGCCTCTATACTAGGAATAAGTTTTTATGGTGGAAATGAACTACCAGATATGGATTTCAAACTTTGGGGCCCCGGTGCACATCGCAGCTTTCTTTCCCATAGCGCCATCCCCTTTCTGACTATTAAGGTAACTGCAACACTACTATTGAGAGTTCTTGAACGCTCCGATGAACGTCTAAAAGACAAACCGGAAGCACTTGGCTTATCAAAAGAAATTCAACAGTGTCTGAATCTCTTGGTATTTGGAATTGGCGCAGGTATCACAACTCACTTATTGATTGATGGCCTAATCCAGACTGGTGGGACGATTCGTTTGCACAACATCTTCGAAGGCACATCCAGCGGTAGCCTCATCGCAGGAACTAAAATTGATGACATGGCATACACTACCCTAATGGGCCTTTTTGCTGGTTATGAAACAAAAAAGGTTGCGGTGGCCCAAGGTTAGGAAGGTTTGTAGGTAAAAAAATGACCATTAAGAATATCTGTTACAGGAAAATCACCTCGATCACTAAAGAGTGATAACTCATTTAACGGACCGCTTTTGCATTTCGCAACGCAAAAGCGCATACAACTTATTTATCGCGAATTAACTTTGCACAGCTAAGTGATGTAAACATCTTACTTTTATCAAAAAACATTACAATATAATCCATATTGTAAACCTCTGTTTTCTATCCAAATAAATTCAAACATTTGCATGTCATTATTCAGCAATATTTAAGCTCATTTTCGAAGGGCAGTCGGCAGCTGCTCAAATCAATTCTTCTTGCATCGGACGCTCTGGGTACGGTAGCTAGCAAACACTTTTTGCGCATTATCTTTCGACTCCGAGGAAATGCAAATCAGTAAAAAAGGATAATCATGCTTAAGCTTTACAAAAAAACTGGGAAGTTAACGAAAATCTCAGATAACGAAAGCATGTTAAGATCTAACGAGATCATCGGGTTTTTTTATGCGCCTCCGACGGTTACTTATAGATTCACGATATATTCAGAACCGCTCGACCCTTCCAAAAAATATAGGGAGGTTTCAACTTCAGAAATCACTTCTATTTTCGTCGAGGAGGATAAAATAATTTTTAAAACAAGAAACTCCTACTACATGCTTGAAACTTTAAAATGAAAGGGTTTTATGAAAAAATATTTGAATCCAAAAAAAAATTTGCGGGAAGAAAGAAGCACAATCTCGATCCGACGACACGGAATCGCAATTCATTCCCACTTCGCAAAAATGATCGGACTTAAAACCGGCACCCAAGTATCCATTTATCTAGACAGAGAAAGCTATCGTATCAGTTTAGAAATACACTCTAAAGATCGATTCGTAGCGGGTGCATATACTGTATGTGCAGATGGGGGCGGAGTCTCGAAAAGCAAAAACGGAAAATTAATTCAATGCACCTCTATGTTAAAATCTGAGAAGTGGCTTTACAAAATTGCTACATCTCTCGACGTTCGCGACAGAACGTTTTCAATTTCTAAATACCAAAATAAATGGATGTCGTCCTTGACTCCAGCATTTGAGCACTCAGTTGAAAGATCCGCTAAAATTCAAAATGGTTCAGGGATTTACAGGTATCGAAATGCCTCAAACGAAATCGTTTACGTGGGAAGAGGTAACATTGGAGACCGAAAAAGTTCCTATGAGAGGAAAGATTGGGATTTTACAAAAATTGAATTTAGCATACTTAACAACAAAACTTCTGAAATAGAATATGAAAGCTACTGGCTCTCTAAACACCAGTCGCAATTTGGAACCCTACCAGCATATAATCGTATTCGAGGAGTTAATTCAGAAAAGATACTGCCTAAAATATAGATTGAGCTTCTCCAAAGAGAACTAGTACCGTGGGGCACACTTAGAGCATATACCGAATTTTTTCCGCTTCTTCCCTCTCAATGGGGCGCCACATTTAGCACAAGCATCTGGAGTAGATTGCACCAACTGCAAAGTCGGTTTGTTAACTTCTGGCACATCAGCTTGTTGAATTACAGCAAGAAGATCCTTCGCCCAATCTGATAGGTCGTTGTGAGTTTTCACTTCTTGTTGTGGGGCCTTTGATGCTTCAATTAAAAACCGGGTTCCACTAGCGCCAGAGGAGTTAATAATGAAGAACCCGTCCACTAATGGAAGTGCTTTTTTTAGATTCTGTAAAGTTCTTGAAATTCTACTCAGAATTTTATCGACAGGAACGTCATGTCCGCCTTTTTTTACTCTCTCTTTGACACGGATAATATTGAGGTTGGAATTGCCAGGATTAATTATGTACAGAAGAACTATGTAACCAAGCTCCTTTGCATTTTCAATAAGTTGAACTTTTGATTCGTGAGAAAAAACGGTTTCGAAGCAAAAAGATTCTCCTCGAGATAGATAGTCTGCTATTTGATTTTGCGCTTCCTGCTGCGCTTTAAGAGATTCAATTTCACCAACCGTCCCGTATGTCTTGGCAATATCGTCCGCATTTACAAAGGGAAGATCGTGAAGAGATGTCTCCAATAGTCTATATGTGGATTTTCCCGAACCGTTTGGACCAGCCAGTACGACGAGCGTCTTTTCTTTTTTTAATCGCATTTTCTAAATTCACCGTCTTCAATTGTGCCCGTTTCGCGTTGTCCATTTTTTGAAAGGCGGTCTATATATTTGTCACCCCTAGCACTCGCTACATATACATATTCAAAATTGTTAAATAGATAGGTGTCGACAGTCTTATTAAAATCTTTAGAAAGCGCATGTGAAAGAGAACTTTCAAATCGCTTTAGGCTGAGCTTTTTTTTCTCGTCTTGTGCTTTGCCCAAAAGTATCCAATGCTCAATTTGAGCTGTAGCGGATCTGTTCTCTTGGTCGCCAATCTTCTTTGCCTCAGTTAACAAAGTACTTTGAATTTTGATCCCTGTTTTCATGACTGATCTCCTACAAATAGATAGTAGCACATTGCTACTTTTGATGCAAATAAGTGGTCTTTTCAAAAAAGTGGATTAGTATTTATTGACCAGTTTACGGAGCCTAATCGCACTTGGAATTGGAATATCTACAATTGAGACATTCACTTGCATAAGTATATGATATTATTAAATTTATATTCCAAGATTTGAGTATTTTTTTGAGTCAAATGATTCATTTGGCGTGAAAAAAACATCAGATTATGAATTTAATTCATTTTAAATTGTTAAATAATTTCATATAGTTATAGTTTTCACTCTAAAACGGCTTGGAATTCACCGCGCTCTGCGCCGGTTTCTCTTGGAATTGATGTCCCTGATGTCATATAAGCCATTGAAATGACGAGTATATTTAAAAACAGTAAAAACGATGTGGGAATTCCAAGTGGCAAAAGCAGGCCCCAGGCGTTTCATTCATTGAATGGCTCATCATCAGATCTCGTTGCGCATTCCTCGTACCCCTTTTTTATCAAAAGGTGGTTAAAGATGAATTACCGAGATCTGGAAGTTGAAGTTAGAAGGTATCTCGCTGCTGAAGGCAAAAATCAGGCGCAGGTGAACAAGGTTCTTCCGATTCTAAATCTATTTAGAGAAAGCTTAAATCGGTCTGAAGAAGCAAAGATTTGTGAAGATCTTCTTGGCGACAACAGTAAAAGTTCAGAACAACAATTTCGGACATACCTTGAACATGTCTATACAAAACCAAAAGGCGGTCATTTAAGCCCATCAACAATAGATAGCTATGTTAGCTTTGCAAAGACCAACTTCATAGCACTTTATCAAAACACATTCTCAGTTATGGCCATATTAGCTAAGCCAAATTTTGCTGAATCACTAGCTCTACTAAGAGAAAGAAAAAAACTCTCCAGAGCTGATTTAAGTGAGAAAATGAAAGTCACGTGCAACATCGAAATTTCAGAAGCATCTATTCGTTCTCTCGAAGAAGGGACTTCATTTCCTCGAAATGATGAGATTATAAAAGGCATAGAATCAGTACTTGAGGTGCCACGTGATTGCCTTTCAAACAAAGTGCCTCTCTTAGAAAGAACTTCACTTAAGCACAAAGGGGCATCGCCAACAAGGTCCTCAGAACTAAATGAGTTCTACATGTATACGCTCGCAAAAAACCACTCTTCTACAAGAACAATTGAGGATGATATCGAAGAGCTGCTTAGATTCAAAAGTGCCGACGCCAGCGAATTAATTGAATCCGGAATTACTAGAGGAACAAGATCTGCCCATAAATCTGAAGGATCAACCGAAACAGTTCGAGATAAGCTACTTCAATACGCTGGCTATCTTACCCTGTCAAAAGTGGGCGAAAACGAACTTACAATCGGAAAGGGCTACAACCCAGATACAATACGACTTCCTGATTTTTTAAAAATTGAAAATATAAAGGGGTATGCTGAATTCTTAGCCCTACGGGCATTCCACTCGAACAAACCACGAAAGACTCCGGCGTCTTTTATTAATTTTTTAAAGAGTCTATTAGATATTTGCTCAAATGAAGGCTTCTTAATTCAGTTTCCGGATAAATTTGATGGCTACAACGGCTTCCCCAATAATAATCCGAATCTACCATGGAACGTTCGAGTTGGAAGACAATACAACTCAATTAAACAATACATGAATGACTTTATTTCGTCTGCGCCCCCTAAGACCAATGATAAGCTCGAGTATTTGAACCCTATCCTGTCTCAACCACGACCGATTGAAGCACTTGTAAATGTGATTAACAATATTGAAAAGGATATTCAGAAATACACGTCTCTAGGCGAACAATATATTCCAACGATACACCATCTACGAATGTACCAGGCCTTTTTTGCAATTGAAGCATGTTATCCATTTCGGATCACTCACATCAACAAAAAGATCTTGGCAACTGACCTTACAATTTCCACATCTAAAGACGGCGATATCTTTCATCTCGCACTTCGAAAGAACGACTTTAAAAATAAATATAATCCAAACATTAAAGACACAGTTGAGGAATTGAGATACATTGGGACACGCGAGTTGAGAATTGACGTCACCGAAATTTTAAAACAATACATCTCACTTTCAAGACCGTATTTTTTTGAGCTTGCGAATAAAACGGAAAATAGAAATAGGCTCTTTCCTGTCACGCTGACTTCCTACCGACATCAGCAGTATACGAAGACATATAGCGGGTTCAGTATGGGCTGGAACTTTCATTCAAACCGCCATATCGTTGCTACCGACAAAGTGAAACACTTTTTTAAGAATGGAAAGAGCGGCTATCTATTCGCGGCAGCAGCACTATTTGATTCAGAAAAAACCATTTCCAAAACCTATGCTAAGTTTGGTCCCACCGACATCAACAAACTTGCCAAAGAATTGGAGTTAGAACAGGAAAAAATTGGTATACAAGGGGCTTCGGCTTCAGCCCCCGAAAACTCAGTACGTTCCGAACATACTACAAAGTTAGAATGGATAACCGGCTACGTAAAAAACGAGGCATCTATGCTAATTAATATGTCGAATGATGAACTCAGTGGCCTATTTCCAGATGACCCTACAGCCCAGCGCCACATAAAGAGTATGGTATCAGCCTTACGCAGATCGAAATCATGACGTAAACATACCTAGCGACTCGGCTTTTCAGAACGGAACACGTAAATGATTGCTATTTTGCTCCGATCGAGGCTCGAGATAGCAGATCCAATACTCTCCCCCCGGGAGATAGGCTAATTGCAGTGTATTTATGAGCCAGTGCTATTGGCACAAGGGCATTTTCATACAAATCAGATTCGAAATGGAACAAGACTGATAACGCCCTATTTAGCTCAACATAGCTATTCAGATCGAAACGCTTTTCGTCGAAAGAATTTCGAGGCCGTTTTTGCCCAGTCGGAAATGGCAGGCCGAAAACAAATATTCTGCCTGAAGGAGTTTTGTAAATAAAGTCTTGACCATAATATGTTTCGTCACCGAAACCGTTTCCAGCCATCTCCCTTCCTGCGTATATATATTTATATCGATATTCATCATCGATAAGTAAAAGAGACGAACCTTTCAACTCAGGACTCACCAACTGAGCGAAGTCCACCAGTTGACCACTCTTTTGCAATCCAATAATTAATGGAGGGTTAAGACCTTGCTTTAGAAGATCTCGTCTGACTTCATTTAAATAGTCTAAAATACATCTATGTATCCATGCGCAATTGCCAAAAACAGCCAATGGGCCATCGACAAAAAAGACAATGTTAGACAATTTTTCGGGCTCATATTTCTTCAAATACCTTATATAATGAATTGGTAGAAGATGTTCCACGATCATCATTATTCGACCTAGCGCTGTACCATTCGACTGATATTCAGAAATCTCTTCCCATATTCTTAGACAGTCGGTCGGAAAGATCTCATGATTGCAACTATCGCAGATGGATTTACATCCCTTCTTCACTTCAATAAATCCTGAGTCAGGCGTGACTCCGCAAGTAGGACATTTTAAGGTTCTAATCAGATCAATATTTCCCGATCCTAGATTGTCGGGTCTTCTAGAGGCCAAATCAAATAAAGTGTCTATCAAAGAAGAAGTGGCGTCTTCTTCATCGATTTGGGTTCTTGAATCACAAAACCATTCATTCAAAATATGTCGAAAACTTTCTTGGACACTGGACATTCCACTTACAGTTACATTTGCGCTCGGGAGTGTAAGAGTTATCGGGGTATTTTTCTCTTCCAGTGCAGCAACTTTGAAAGGATCTAAAAGGTTAGTTTCTTGAAAGTGCAACGCACGGTATTCAGATAGTTTTATTAGAATAGTTCCAAATTTCAAATAGGCGACTTTTGTATTTGGAAATCTATTATTCACACTTGCTTCATAATAGCTTCCATCAGTCGCAATCAAATATTCTGGTAGATCTTTTTCTTCCGGCTGAGGGTAGCTAGAAAAAGATTTAGATATTCTCAGAATATCCTCATCTGTCGGTTGCCTTAAATATCTGCATTTTTCCAAGAACGAGTTTACGTCAGGATTTTTTACTATGTCAGCGTGTGATGCTTTATTTGCTAACTCGCCTTGATATGGCATTTTTCACTCACTTCAGTTTGCTTGGATCAAATTTGTCTATTTGAGCGGGAATTACATAGGAACTCGAAAGAGTCTTTATTCTCGCAAAGCCCACGTCTTGGGCTCTTATTAGAGACTGACTGAAGTCTCCGAAATCGTAAAACCTTGCTAACTCACCTATCTCTTTAGAATTATTCAAATGAGTAATAAACCAGTTTTCAGTGTTCGCAAGAATATTGGCATGCATTGCAGAGACCTCTTGTGTTGCATATACTAGAGCGACGCGATATTTCGCGCCCTCTTTTGCAATTCTGGGCCAGGTATCATCCAATTCTGCTGTCTTTCCGATTAAGTTATGGGCTTCCTCAATGTACATCACAATATTTGGCGGATTCTTTCCATTGACGAAAATATCCATAGAAGTACTAAAGATTTTCTCTGCAATTTTGTCAGTAAGACGCTGTCTTAAACTAGGTCGACCAACTGATAAATCAAGTATGACAATTTTTCCTTCAACAAGATGACGGTAGATCTCCTCCCCAACCTCTTTAGTTCTCTCTGGAGTATGAAATTTAGCGACTTCAGCTAGCAATTTGTATCCGAGAATGTAAGTATCTCTTTCATTCTTGCTTTCCAGCAGATTAACCATTGCCTTTACGTCGTCCTTGGAGTCCATCCACTTTTCAACGTCACTAACTTTCTTCGACGGCTCATCGATCTCTTCATCCTTACTGGATCTCTTCGGTTTTTTAGATTCCTTTAGTGCCGCTAGTTCACTTTTATAAGCTTTTCTAAGGCCAGCGAACCACCTAGAGCATTCCGCAGGTGTCAGTCCTTTTTTAATATCAATTGCGCCATCCTCAAGCTGCTCATTTACTGCCGTAACTACTGAGACATTAGCTTCGAAAAAGGTTCGCAAGCCATTTCGCGGTTTGAATCCAGCTTTGTAAAGAAGTCCCCAGTAGGCAGCCTTTCTGATATTGTACTTTCGAAGCTCTGCGAAATCGCCTTCCTCGGGCTTTTCAAATGAAAGATTTAAGAAAAATTGTAGATCGCCACTGCTACTCTTCTTTTCGCTTAGGATCTCAATCATGAGCGCATAGCCATCCTGAAGCTGCTCATAGAAATTATTTTGTAATGGTTGAAAACCTTCGGCTGGCAACAATCTATATCTAACAGTGCTATCCGGAAACACATCTGCAATTGCACCTTTGTCTTGCTTATTTGCGTTTGCATACTCACCATTCATGTCAAAGACAATCTGACCGATAGGAAGCCCGCCATCGTTGGATGTCTTCCGTACTACCGAAACAAGTTGTTTGATCATGTTCGACTTACCTGTTCTTGTCATTCCCAGTACAGCAGTCCTTCTAGCTAAAAAATCTGACGGCTGAATCCGTACCGGAACCTTGTCCTCGCTCTCCGATCGCTGCAAACGCGCAGTTGACGTGTAACGAATAGTCCCTATTTGAAAAGGCTCCGGCGGCTTTGCAAGACCCAAATCTTTCGCCTCTTCGATCCCTTTACCTTTTCGAATTGGATCTACATAATTTACTATTGTTTCAAGAGCTTCACCTTTCGGACGATAGGTTTTCAAACGTGATGCTGAAGGAAATGACTCGATATCACTTCCCAGCCATAGCTCGTTGTCCCCTATATAGAAAGTTCCAAGAACTCTGCACTCAAGAGCGCCAAACTGCATCTGATTCAAAGTAATAGGGTCAAACCCACGTTCTTTATATATTTCTTTCTGCTGTTGATAGTAATCAATTCTACTTCTAACAAGATCATCATCTTGAGGCAGCTTCGAAGATCCGGTGACCCTCAAAAGAATCACTTCTTTATCAATATCATTTGCTGAATCGAATTTATTAGGGTCAAAACTAGCTGCTAGTAAGAAACAATTGTGGGGAATTCCATTTGCTTGATATTTCCACAAGTCATTCGTAAGGATTAAAGCTCTTTCATAGTCGATGCTATATACCCACCCAACGAAAGTCTCGGGATTTACGAGATCCGAAAGATTTTTAGCCATTTTTTTCTGACCATCACGAAGATCTTTAATATTTTTCATTGTTTCTTTCTCGGGTTGTCGGAATACTAATCATAATTAGTAAACTCGTATTAGTAGAGTAAGATTTTTTGTTTCTAGACTTAGGGATTGCGCATATGTATTTGGGACGGATTCCACAACATGTGGCTTCAACTTTTCGCACATCAAAAAGCGTTCAGCTTAGTCCATTTCGGTACCCGGGGGGAAAGTCTTGGCTCTGCCACTTTGCTTGTGAATGGACAAATTTAATTGCCCAAAAGCCTGACATCTTCATTGAGCCCTTTTGTGGTGGTGGAAGTGTTGGCCTGTTTATCGCCGCTAACGAATTTGCCAATGAAGTTTTACTAGTAGAAAAGGATCCGCACATAGCGGCTGTTTGGAAGACTATTCTGTCGAGTGATTGCATTTGGTTGGTCGATCAAATTCTAGAATTCCGAATGAACCAAAAAAACATTAACGAAATTGTTCATACCAAATTCCAAAAAACTCGAGAACTTGCTTTCCAAACCATTTTGAAAAACCGCATTTCACGGTCAGGCATAATCGCTCACGGAGCAGGAAGGGTGAAGATCGGGGAAGAAGGAAGAGGGCTTTCTTCACGATGGTATCCAGAGACATTAGCACACCGAATTGCAAATATAAATTCGCTGAAAAAGTCCATCACCTTCAAGCAAGGCGATGCATATGAGATCATACCCAAGTTCAAAAACAAGAAAAGATCAGCTATGTATATTGATCCGCCTTATATTTCGGAAGCTAATTCCGCTGGAAAAAGATTGTACAATCACTGGGACATTAATTTTTCTGAACTTATTGATCATCTGGAAAGCTATTCTGGGAACTATCTTTTGAGTTACGAAAATTCGACTGTTGCAAAGAAATCCTTAATCTCTAATCAAATTCCCCATTTTTCATTTTCGGTTCCAACAGGTACAAATCTAGTAAAGAGTGAGATTATCGCTTCGTCCAGTTTCACAAAAAACTATTTTTTGAAAGATTTGAGTTTTGTATGAAGCTACTTAGACAAACTTTTTGTCACATAGAAGGTGTGGGCGAGAGCATCGAGAAAAATCGATGGAAAAGTAGCATCATCAGTTTAGAAGACTTGCACGACAACGCACATCTCTTTTTTAAGGGAAATAAAATTGATGTTATTAAAAAATCCGCACGTGGTTCTCTGCGAGCCCTTGAGAAGGGCGATAGGAAGTTCTTTTTCGATAAACTACCAAAAAATTTGAAGTGGCGCATAGTGCCTCAACACTGCGAAAGAGTAGCGTATCTCGATATCGAAACAACTGGCTTAAGCTTCCCACCACGTAACTGTTCGACATCTATCTCAGTGGTTATCAATGGAAAACTACATCAGGCTCATTCAAAATCACAGAAGAAATCACTTCTGGCCAAAGTTGCCAATGAATCTGACCTGCTTGTCACATACTATGGATCTTGTTTTGATCTTCCCTTCCTTAAGAGTGAATTCGACTTTGATCCCCAAATTCCCCACATCGATCTTTGCTTTTGGTTAAGAAGACATAAGCTAGTTGGGGGACTAAAGAAAATTTGCCAAAAAACGAAAGAAGTTCCTAAAAGAAAAACTATCGGGCTTGATGGATTTGGCGCAGTGACTCTTTGGCAAGAGCATCTCAAAGGTAACTCAAAAGCATTACCCACTCTTTTAACATATAATGCTGAGGACACGACATGTCTCCCAATTCTGTTGAAAAAGGCGTTCCAACTCGAAACTAAGTCCATTAAGCATCTCCCTTTCTATGATTTGAATATTGGCAAGATTCCAAAAATTACCACGAAGGCAGACCTGCCTTTAATACGTAGTCTATTTTAATAGGTAAAGAGGGATCGATGAGTAGAAAGCTACTTTTTATCGAAACCAGTGCTTCTGAGGGGTAAGAAGCAATGACAATAGCACTCCTCCACATCTCTTAAAGTTCATTAAAAAAAATTAAGCCTTCTAGAAGACCACCTTCCTATTAAAAGAGAACAGGAGAAACTTAGAGAATGCTGCCGAAACGGCATTTAAAAAATATATTCGACAATTGATAGAGATAAACGGGAAAAATGAAGTTGCAGCATTGAGAAGAGATACACTGGACTGAACGTTAATAAGAATGAGTTTCGGTGTGTCTCTTCTATAATTTAAACTTTCCCGAACTTTTTTTCCGCTCAATGTCACTTGCGAAGATCGGGTGTTCATCAAGTAAACTCTTAATTTGAGAATACTCAAGCAAAGTAACAGGATCACCTTCACGAGTAAGTTGGACTGCGCGTTCACTGAATTTATGGTTTGTGGCTGCCATCAATAATAGTGGCCGTTTGAGCTTTGATTCATAGTGTGACTTGGCTCCGCGTATTTCACGAATCGCCGTAGTACCCACAAAGCCTTGGCCCTGTTTGTGTTTCACCTGGATGAGAATAGCTGAGTCTTTCTTGAGTGCGAGAACATCTGCGCCACCATCACCCGAACGACCACACCAATGAGCTTCGTAGCCTAATTTATCGTAGATACATGCAATCAAGCATTCAAAGCTATAAGGATCTAAGAGATGAAGACCGCGACTATCTAACCGTTGGTTTTTTGTTGACGATGGCTCCCCTAGATCACTCATATCTCCCTCGGAGATATTGTGGTCTGAGGCACTGACTGTAAAGTCATCCATGATGTCCCTCTTTGCAGAGAGGACATTCGCGAGACGCTCCTCTGCTGACACCATGCTTTTTCCGTTAAGGCTTGTCGTAGGATAGAATACGTGAACTGGTCGTGTTTGTCCCATGCGGTACACGCGGTCAGTAGCTTGCCGTTCTAAAGCAGGATTCCACTCGCGAGTATAGTGAATTACATTGTTTGCCTCCACGATATTGAGGCCTGCGCCTCCTGCTTTGGGAGAAATTATTATAACCTGAAATCCCGAACGTGACTTAAATCGTGCTAACATCTCGCCTCTGAGATTCGGCGAAGCCTCACCATTATAGACTTCAATTTCAGTTGGGTCTCCGCCAGTTGCTTTATTCCATTCATAAATAAAAAATGCCAGGCCGAGTTGAATTTGAATAACGTTGGCGAAAATGATGACCTTTCTACCTTCAATGTCCGACCGACTTCTAATGGACTCTAAGATATCGATAGTAACTTTAAGTTTTGGGGCGAGTTTAAATATTCTGTCTCTATTTGACCAACGTAGAGGTTCGTCAGTCGCAATCCAAGGGGCAGCGCATGCTTCAATCATACTTCGAATCACGGGTAAACGATGACCAGGCTTCGCATTTTTAAAGTATGCTAATTGAGTTTCATAAATTGAATACTGGGGATCAGACATTTGAACTTGGTGAGTATTGGTAATCTCTCCCTTGGAGTTTTGAACCTGATCGTAATGATAGATTGGTGGAAGCGATTTAGCGTCGCTAAAAACTTCCTTCTTCGTTCTCCTAAACCATACCGGGCTAAGCGCTCGCTCAAGCTCTTCTCTTAATCTCTTACGCTCACTCGAGTCTGGAGGAGCTCGCTTAACGCGATTTACAAATCGTTCGCGGAACTCTTCAGAAGTACCCAAATGACCAGGCAGCACAAAATCCATGATGCTCCAGAGATCCATTAAACTATTCTCAATCGGAGTACCGGTCATTGCTATGCACATATCGGCTTTCAACGCTTTTGCTGCATTTGATTGAAGTACTCCGACATTTTTTATCTTTTGTGCTTCATCTAGTATAACCGCCGCGAAATCGACACTTCCCAGTGCAAGACTATTCATTCTAAGCGTTTCATAGGAAGTAATAACAACTTTGCCTTTAGCCCATTCATTGATTGCCTGCAGTTCAACTTTAAGGCCGTCGTCAATTTCGCATTCTGAAAGTCTCTTATCATCCGACGTCAGCTCTTCGTTAACTCTTAGGGCCTCTGAAAGTAAAAGGTCGCGGTTAATTCTAATCGGGCAATCAGAGAATTTCAAAATCGGGCCCAGGGCACCTTTCACAAAGCCGCTAACAGAGGTGTCTTCGAAAAACTTCTGAAATCCGTCTTCAAGCCAAGAGCTCTGGATCAGACTTACTGGTGCTACAATTAATATTGGCTTATCACCTTGCATAGGACGAGATCTAAGCCAAGCTACAAAAGAGAGAAGCTGTACTGTTTTTCCAAGGCCCATGTCATCAGCGAGAAGTGCACCGCGATGAGGATACATCTTAGAGTCAATTTTATGCTCGAAGATCCAGCTCAACCACGCAAACCCTTTACGCTGGTGGTCTTCAAGTGAAAGTCCAGATCTAAAATATGGAGGGGCAGCGAATTTAGATAGGTCACAAGTAAGGTAATGCCAATCAGGCGCTTGTCCCAAACTTGTGGAATGGTCTTCTATTGCAAGACTAACTCGATCATCTGGGGAGTGATTCGACACTTGCGGAAGTGATGCCTTGAGAGATTGAAGAGGAATGACTTTGGATGAGCCATCTTCCTGGAACCCCCACTCGACGACTAGAAGTTTTCTCTGCTCAGATAACTCAACAGCTTCACGAGCTTGGGCTTCTTGCTCGGGCTCAATTTCAAGTCGATTAGAATATTCAATCCGGCTACAACACGTCTCCAATTCACTTAGATTAAACTCGCCTTTCAATTCCTCTATGAATATGCGTCTATCGTTTTGTACGGGCACCGGTGTTAGGACGGCCCCAGACTCTGCTCGCAAATTTAATTCTTCATTATTGATCTGTTCCCCAAGCTTCACGCATACCAATTTAATAGCCATATATTCTGACGGCATAGGACTATAAGTAAGAGGAATTGTTGAACCATCAATAGCTCTTAACAATGTTGAGTTGCCCTCATACCCTTCACCCCAGTCATTTCCAGAACTTGAGTCAGATCTATTGGATGTTAACTTTCCAATTATAAAACCAGAGACACGCTCTGAGAATGTCTTTGCAATTGCCGCGCGCGGTCTACGCCCAAAAAATTTTAATGGATCTTCTATGACTTCTTCGAGTGCGGCTTGTCCCTGACTTCGAAGTGATCTTATCTTTTGAACATCGTTCCAGGCCTCTTCACTGAATATTACTCGAGCGGCGACTTTGCCATCCTCATAAAGGTTAATATGAGATGGGTTTTCGGCATCTTCCGTGGAATTCAAATTGGCTTGAAAGTTTCGATCAAGTTCACTGTGCTCTGTTGGCAGAGCCGGATTGAGATGAATTTTCTCATCTGGTCCACGTCCAAGTACGTAGGGCAGCGTTTTCAGAAAAACGATATTCTGAGCTTTGACGAATGGGTCGATACGAATTTCTGCATTTAGGGCTGCTTTTCGCAACTCTGCAAGTTCCCGAAATCTTATTTGGGAATCTTTTTTATAGGTATCAGTCTTTCTTAAATCCCTATGTTCTCTATGTCTCTCAATAAGGCGATTCAGATACGGCGAGATAAATACTGTTTTCTCATCTTCATCAATGTAAGTATGCCCTACACCTGGTTTTAAGTATTTTGTAGCTCCATTGAGGTCCATTATCTCTAAATCAAGTCCGAACGAAGAACTCTCCACTCCGTTGTGGGCCTGAATCTTCGCCTTAAGAGGCGTATATTCGGGAATTCCCAAAAAACTTATTGATTCAGGCGTGATGTTTGCAATTTCTGATAAGTTGCCCGATCGCACCGCGGCTATACACAAATTCGACAAATAAATTGAGCCATCCGAAAGAGTGATAAGTGGTATCTCAATTTCCGACTTTGAAAATGCCTCGTGAATATCGTCTGAAAGTTCGCTGGACTCACTTGAAAATTCAAATCGACCGACATTTTGAATTGCGAATGTCAAAGCGGTAAATTTCTGAGTATCCAGCTCATCATTGCGTAAACTAGAGATGACATCCAAAGATAGAGGAACGAGCTTTCCTTCTGGAGAAAGCAATGAAACCTTGAAACCGAAATTGTTTGCCTCAACAGAAATGCTATAAGCGACGGATTTTTTGGCTCGATTGAAGAGATTCATTTAAATTCCTCCACCTTTGCGAAGGAGCATCACAATCAACTCATTAAACTTTCGTTCCCAATTGCTCATGTGTAACAAGCGTCCGTCATTGCTATACGGAGGAAACGGTCTTACAACGTTTAAATCGCGCCAGTTCTTGGTGCTTCTGATTTCAGTGTCAAAAGTGCTTCTTTCATATAGGAGCGCAGAAGTTCCCACGGGCGCAAACTCAACAATCACAAAAGTAGGGAATGCAAAAGCAGTCGCAACCAAACCTTTATCTATTCGTTTTGGTTCAACGTAATGACATAGAGGGAGATATTTGCGCCAAAAATTTCCTCTATCGGGTTCGACATCATTTAACATCTTTAGAACATTATTTATTTCATCTACTTTCTTACGCAGAAGCTCGATATTTTTGTACTGATTAATTCGCGTCTTATCTCTGGAAAGAGTTGAGATTCGAGAAAGGAGTATTCCAAGAAAAAACTTTTCTTCCAAAACTTTCGTTGCCCAGCTTGAGTCGGCAACAAAATAATGTCCAAGCATCTCATCCACTAGGGCAAGGCAGTCCGTGCCGTCTGCATTCAATCCTGACAACAATGTCCAAATGACCTCGAACTGTTGATTCAATACGACATGTAATCGTGGAGCCGTCACGATTGCTCTAAGCAAACGTTTTTGGCCTGTACTAAATGCCTTTCCAAGAATTGGCACTGAAAAGGAGTGGATCAAATCGGAAATCGATGTTCCGTTTGCAACTTCCAGATCGAGCCACTGTTTTTCCGCTTGTTCGCGACCGAGTATCCCACTCGCCTTGAAAGTACCAGGAGGCAAATGTTTTTGCCCGTATGCATCTATTATTTCCTTATGTGTTAGCAACGTAATCGCTTCAGCGGGTGCGAGAAGTGTCGATATTGCTTGAGATGCAGAAAGCAATACTTCTTCAGTCAGCTGGTCTCTAAATACGTTCCCGAACGCATCCTGAAGCTCTATCGGAATTGACCCGCAATTACATGCCATTTGAACTTTTTCAAAAGCGGAAAGGCGCTCGCCATTTCGAATTTTTTCAAGAAGTCGTTCCCATCTGTGCGAATTGTTGGAGCCTGAGCCAGCGTAAATCTGAGCAAGCGATTCCAATGCATCCGAAAGGGAGACTGGCTGAACTTGAACGTAGGCGGGAAAGAGTTTCGGCGCACTCACTGATGCTCTCCGAGAATCGTCTTATAGCCTTCGTAGTTGTGTTTTATTGTAAACTTAAATTCAATCCTCTTACTCTTTTCGAAGTCTTCCTGACCACCTTGAGCCAAAAGAATAGGCTCAGCAGATCCTCTACCGGTTGCCGTGAGAACGTGATTCCGCCATGTAACAAATTCGTTCCAAGAAAATTTACTAATACGACTTTGCATGTCAGGCTGGTTCTGAAGATTTTGAAAGATGAAGTTCGCTGCCTCATAAGCGCGAGCCTGACTTAACTTTAAATTATAAAGATAAGGATCTTCCCTCTTGTCAGTCGGTGGTTTTGAGTTGGTGTGACCTTCGATGACTAGTCGGTCAATTCTGTCTCGATGTTCACTTTTTGCATATAGGCCTAGAAGCCAACTATAAGCAAAACTGTTGAGACACTTTCTCCCCATTGGTGAGATGGTAGATGAACCGTCGGCAAACCATCCACCGCTGGTTTTAAAAAACATTTGAATCGCATTACCTTGCTCATCGACTTTCCAGTCAACGTCTTCACAACCATTACGAGTTTTATTTGCCTGCATGGCTTTGACGATTTCTTTGAGGGATTCTATATATGAACTTCTGGCATCGTATACTTCTCGAGTTACAGTCTGCGCTTGTAGCAAATACTTTTCTGCCTGTGACGCATTCTTATCTCTTTCGTAAAGTGTAACTAAGAAGATGAGAATAAAGCACAGCATTAATGTCGTACTCAGATCCGAGTACGATATCCAAACAAAATTTTCCTGGGGCTGCTTACGTTTTGCTTTCATCGTCATTCTTCACAAGAGAAAGTTGGCGATAAACTTTGTTTGCATCCGTCAATGCCCCGTTAAGTTCCACAAGCATGTCCCCGAGGCTATTTACTCCTCCTCCAAGTTTTTTCACACCTGTGCCCAAGTGATCCTCAAATGTTTCCAAATTAGTTTTTAACGACGTATTCAATGATTGATGATAATCAGCGACTTGCTGGCTAAAGCTATCATTTGCAACCTTGAATGAAGAAACAGTTTCCCCCAATGATGATACAATCGTCGTTTGAGTTTTATGGAATTCAAAAATCGATTTTTCTGCAGTTTGGATACTTTCTTTAATTGCCTGGGCCGACTCTTTTTGACCCTCTAGAGTATCCCTAGAGACGATCGTCACTTCTGAAAGCTTAGCAACCATTGAACGAACCTCAGTTGCAGCCTCCATTAGGGTAGCGCTTGCCCCGCGAATTGTGGTAGCACACTCAACCGCTGACTGATTTAGTTGTGCAAAGTTTGAAGCGATGGTCGATTGTTCACGTTGAATTCCCTGTATATTTTTTACGAACTCACCCTGAAAAGTATTGAAGTCATTCAGACCTTTGACAAGTTGTTCGAATCCCATTGCGACACCTGCACGAACCGAGTCACTTATTTCAACAGTTTCAACGCCAGCACCTGTGAGTCCTTTTATCACCTCTTTACCAAAGTTCAAAGGCAGGTTCTTCATAGCCGCGAGTTGCTGCATTGACGAATAAGCCAATTCTGAAAGGTAGTCTTGAGACGTCCGTCTGCGGAAAACAGTATCCAATCGCTCTGCTAGCAATCGGCATTGGGATTCCATAATATCTGTTAGATATTTCTCAATGAAGGTGAAAACGAGCGCGCTGATTAGACCAGCAAGAGACGCCAAGAAAGCGCCTTTCATGCCGACCATAAACTGTGGAATACCCTTAGAAATTGCATCAGCAGCTACGCTTTCAGGAATTCCTGTCAAAATTCCAAAGAAAGTCCCAACAATTCCTAAGCCAGTTAGAATATTTGGAATTGAACCGAAAGTTCCAAGACGGAAATTAAATAGCCATGCGCGAGATGACGAGATAATCGCCTCAACGTTAAAAAAATCGTGGGCCTCGTGAGTGTTTCGATATTCAATCTCACCGTCTTCTTTACGCTCTTTTACGACCGATTCGGCAAATTCATTCCATGGATGGATGAATGATTGGACCGATTTAAAGATCGATTGGATTTCGAGAAAAGTTTCTTCGCGAGTCCCGGAATTTCGATCGTATGGGATAAGGGCATTCATTACCCGGCGATAGTCAAAATAGAAGTGACGGTATCCACGAACTAAAATTGAAGTCAGTAAGCAAAATAGGATTGTGATTATGCTTATGATGACAATTGTAACGGGCTCCGCGTGCTGAAAAGCCGTACCTACTGTGTTGAGTAAACTTGGTTGCATTCATAACTCCCTAATTTGATATCGGGTTTTAAAGAAAATAAATAAGACCTAATTTTGTATACTGGACGAATGAAGAGCGCTCCAATTGGGTAAGACTAAACGATGGTTGTTTAGACTTTTGGCCAAGAAATTTTTAGGTTGTTTAAACAAAACCAAATTGGCCTCTAATTTGGTTTTTGAATACCGATGGTTGGGGTGGAGGATCTATGCGTACGAATCGAAAGCATCAAGAAACCTATCTTCACGGAAATGCAGCAGCCTCAACAGCGTTGACAACTTTGAAGGGAATAATCGAAGGAGTGATCTGTGACTCCAAAATCAACGACCTAGAGCGAGCATCTATTCTTGATTGGATCGAAGAATATAAATTCCTAAATATGCATCCAGCTGTAGGGTCAGTTTTCGATTACTTGGCAGAAGCGCTTGCAGATGATGTGCTCAGCATAGAAGAAGCAAAAGATATTAAGTGGATGATTGAGAAAAACCTTTCGTCTTACTACGATGAAAGTACGCAGAAAATGCAAACTCTGCTTGGACTTCTCTCTGGAATAGCCGCAGACTCTGAAATTAATGCCATTGAATTTACTCACTTGTGGAAGTGGTTAAATGATAATGAAGATTTGAAGGGACTCTTTCCATTCGACGAAATCTATTCCATAGTCTGCCAGATCGGCACAAGACGATCTATGACTGATCAGGAGAAAAATTTCTTAGTCTCGGCATTTCGATGGACTGACCAAGAATCTGCGCTCAAAAATAGCCCCTTCTTTCAATGGGAGATCGATCCTGAAGTGCAATTTGAAAACCGAAGTTTCTGCATAACAGGCGTTTCTCCTCGAACCGGCAGATCCGAGATCGAGAAAGCTATTACGGAAAAAAAAGGAATTACTAGTTCACGTGTAACTTTAAAACTAGATTATCTAGTCGTGTGTGCTGAGCCAAATCGCGCCTGGACTCATGCATGTTATGGAAGAAAGATCGAAGAAGCAGTTCAATTGCGCAGAAAAGGTCAGAGAGTATCAATCATTTCTGAAGCGGATCTTTGGGATGCACTACAAACCTAAAGCTTGATTTACATCCTATCAAAAATTTCATCCGCGGATATTAATTGTTGAAGACCCGGGACTTTGTTTTGTAAGCCTGGGCAATTTCCGTTGTACCAGGCTTACAATTATCTGACTTATGCTGATTTCAGGCGGGCACGGCCCTTTTTCTTCTCGGGCACGTCGTAATAAACTACACCCTTCTTTTTGTACGAACGCAAACTTCGATCCAAGGAGGTGTGGCCTAAATACATAGATATGTTTTCAAATTTCTGTCCCATAGATAGCAGCCAGTCTAAAAAGCCCTTCCTGCCCGCGTAATTACCAAAGCGAGGTCCTACAAAATTATGAATCGTCTTGGTAAGTGGTCGAGCAATAGAAGACCTTAGAAACTCAATTGCGAGCACTTGCTGATCATAGAGAATTGGAATTGATTTCCATCTATCTTTCGGCTCTAAATGAATTAGCTTTTGCTGGAAAACTTTCAGAAATTGTATCCCATTTTTATCTGGACGAGTGATTTCATGAACTCGGTTTTTCTTGTCTGTGAGAATTCTGTCCAACTCAGAAGGGCGCAAGCCCAAGGCTAGACAGCAGTACATATAACGCCAATGACGCCCCTTCATTTTTTCAGAATCACTTTCGTCTTCGGTAAACGGTATACTTTCAAGGATTTCAAAAGTTAACGGGTCACTCTCTGCTCCATCTTTTTTAACTTCTAAATAAGATTCATTAACAAGATTTCTCCACTGACCTTCAAGTGGAGGTACAGGCAGAAATGCCTTCTGCCTTTTGTTGCAAACGTAGAATCCCCATAGGTTCACGAACTTCAGAATCTTTTTAAACCAGCTCGGGCTGTACTGATGCTTAACGGCATAAGAATAGATCTTATTGGGATACATCGAGTAATTCCATGGCTCCAACTGAACCTCCGCTATGAGATTTTGAGTCCCTCGCCAAAAGCTATCATAGTTATCAGGTAACTCACCCGTTTTGGGATGAGCAAATCTATCAACCAGGTATTGGTAAAACTCTTGAACGAGATCGTCGGGAAGGAAGGCTGATTTAACAACGGCAGCATCGTTGATGCGAGCTTTGGCCTTCGCCATCTTTTCAGCTTCACGCTTCTTTGATTGTTCCGCCTGAAAAGTATTTCGATAATATTTTAGAGCAGCTTCATATGACCAATTTGGATCAAAACCATGCGCTTTGATTTCGCTATCTGCAAGAACTCGGGCAGGTCGAAGTTTCTTTCCGTTCTTGTCTTTGCCCTTATCAACGATGTGATGCAAAGACCAACTGGTTCTAGATTTATTGGGTTTAAGGCGCCAGCCCATAAGAAGTCTCCTTCCGAATATATCGGCAAAAAGAGACTGGGCCTAAATTCTCGCCCCCGTCTTCCCTGTCTACGAGACGGGGGTAATCTCAAACTGAGACGCCCAAACCATATAGATTAGGGCGTATTTGAAGAGAAATGGTGGAGGCGGGGGGAATTGAACCCCCGTCCGCAAGTGATCCGCGATAAGGCGCTACATACTTAGTCAGTGTTTTAGATTGGTCCTCGGGCTTCCACAGACAAAATCCCTAAGACCTCTCCCCCAGTAAATTTAAGCGAGTCTGCTGGAGAAAACCCAACACGCCGAGGTCCCTAAATGACGATCAATCCAAGAGCGGAACCACCTCAAGGTTGATCGTGCAGATTAATTAAGCTGCAAGTGCGTAATCGTTGCCAATTACAAAATGGACGTTTTTATCGAGGTCCTCATCCGCCCCGGTATGCTCCTTATGTTTCAGCACCCACGTCGAAGCCAGTACGCCCCCAATGTGTGATCAACATAACTCGTTTATTGTAGCACAGATTTTCGATTCGCTTCTCAGCTTTTCGAAGACCCAAATCTCCGCAAAACGATCGGACATAGTGTGTGAGCGATGAACATAAAACAATAGGCAATTCACCACGTCATCGCTGTGTTTTTAAGCAATTTATGTTACACGAGATTAACAGTACGCTAACGTAAGCATGACAATTCACCCGGTAAAAGGTCCAGATATCCACCATTTATAGGGGTCTTCCACAGACTTATCCACAGAGATGCTGAAAAAATGGTGATTTTTCGATTCGAAATTTAAGATTCTTAAATTTTCGCGAAATGGATTCGCATTTTCTGACATGCTTGGAAACTGGGCAAATTCACCCAAAAAAGGACAAAAAAAGGGGGCAAAAAGCCCCCTATTCGATTCAATATTTTGATTCAAAATTTAGCGGAAAAGTTCTGCCGCTGATGCTGCTGCTGAAGCCAAAGAACTTACGTTTGTAGGTGCTTTGTTCACGTCCGTTTTCGCTGTTGCCGTTGCTGCCGGAGTTACCGTTGTTTGAACTTTCGCAGCTGTAGGTGCTGCTGGAACCGCTGGTGCCGGACTTTGAACCTTCGCTGCCGTCGCAACAACCGCTGCTTCAGAAGCCTGCGCAAGAACCGCTTCCGCTTTCGCTACCGCCTCTGCCGAAGGAGCCGCAGCTTCCATCACAGATTCAGCCAAATGCACATCCAAAGCGCTTTGAACGATCGGAGAATGTGCGTGAGTACCCACTCCATCAACCGCATTCGTTACCGGGAACAATTGAATGTTCAATTGGTACACTCTTTCGCCTTTTGATTTCATACGAGCGATAGAGTTGTCTTTATTCAAACCTTTTCTCATCTGGCGAAGTTTAAATTTGATTTCTTCAAACTCTGCTTTCGTCAAAGACATCGTCAAAGTTCCGAATTCGCGATCCGTGGGTTGATCTTGATAAATAGACTCAAGACCCAAGTACATCAATTGCGATTGAAGCTTACGAACAAGCGCCACTGGAATGTCTTCAGGAGATTCAGTCAGGGAGCGAGCTTTTTTGATCTCGCCCGTTTTTTCGTCACGACGAAGTTCACCGGAAGCGATCAATGCTGCCAAAGAGTTTTCAATTTCATCGTCAGAAGCTTTACCGCGCAAAAGAGCTTTCAAAGAAGCTGTGTCGAACGAAACACCTTCTTGATCCACCATGGCGTAAACGATCCAGGCAACCCAGTTCGGAACTTTTTCGAAAGATTTGCGATCGATCTCCCCTGTTTTAAGTTTCACACCCACACGGTGCTCTGACATTTTTTTCAGGAAGATATTACGATCTGCAGGATCTGTTGCTTGCGTAAAGTTCACAAGCAAACGGAACTCTTCAGTTTGTTCTTTATTAAAACCCAGCGCTTTACCAAATTTGCCGATCATGTCTTCAGAAAGGTTGCGCTTTCCTTCGATGATCATTTTCAAATAATTTGGCGATTTGATATTCGCTGCTGCCGAGAAAACTGCGTAGTTATATTGGCGCAAAGAGCTCTTAGAAGCTTTGCGTTTGTACTGATAATAGTCCGCCAAATATTCGCGGTAGTTCATGTAATCAGACAATACTGGTGGAACCAGCGAAGTTGTTGAAATTTCTTTGCCTTTGCCGAACTCAGGTTGATTGTGTTGCATAGAAATCGCTCCTTTGCGCCTAAATAGTTGAACGCAGTTGGAGCTTCAAAACAAGGGGATTCCAATTATCTCACCCCATGTTTTCGCGCGGCATAAAAAAGGGGCTTTCCTTTTTAGGAAAACCCCTTGATAGAGAACATATTATTTGAAACCAACTAGCGCGGGCGCGGTCTTGGTGGAGGTGGTGGTTGCGGACCATCACATTTTTCAAGCCACAACGTCACATTGCGAATATCCAACTGCCCCTGACTGTAGAAAACCAAACTTTCAGCGCCCTGACCAATCACCGCGTTATGTGGATTGATCGTGTAGTTTTGATTCCAAGGACCCACTTGCACACGTTGTGTTTGGAAAACTCCGTTGATTGCAAAATCCAGGAAAGAAACATTCTGCAAAGAGTTCGCATCAAACTGCACTGCTACCAGGCGATAGCCGCGATATTGTTGCCAGTTAAAGTACGGTGCTAAATCCAAACGGTCATTACCGATCATACGGCGATTGATTCCCAAGTTAACTGGGAAACCTTGGCCGGGTTGTTCGACTCCCCCGCCGCCGCCATTGCCTTGGCAACTGATGTTGATTGCGATCGTTGCGATATCTGACATACCACGAACTTCAACTTCCATCAGACGAACGCCATTTCCAATAACTGCCGGGAAACGAGGAACGAAGCTGACGAAACGTTGAGGAGAGTTCACCCATTGATCCACTTGACCGTTAATGATGAAACCCATTTGCGTGCGAATATCAGAACCTAACACTTGCACATCTACCGAAGTCACTGTGCAACCGACATAACGTTGGTTCACTCCCGCAAGAGCAAACAAATTGAAGCGTTCATTGAACACGCGACGTTGGATGTAAATGACTTTTTGTTCTGAATTGTAACCGCCGTTACCGCCATTACCTGGATAAGGTTGACCAGGATACTGCGGAGGTTGCACTGGAGTTGTCGCTGGTGGACGCTCTGGCGCTGGACGTGGAGGAAGTGGACGTGGCGCTGGTTTCGGGCGCGGTCCTGGTTCTGGTCTTGGCTGAGGTTGTGGTTTAGGCGGTTGACCTGGTTGGTTTGGCTCACCTGGATAAGGAAGATCTTCATCTGGAAGAGGAAGTGGTTTATCGTAGCCACCATTTCTTGGGCCTTGATGTTGTCTTTGTTGCGCTTCAACGACTTGTGGTCCAACCATCATCGTCATGGAAATCGCCAAGAATAAAATCTGCTGTTGTAGAGCCATTTCGTCCCCCTTTGGATCAATTAGAATCTGCG
This sequence comes from Bdellovibrio sp. HCB185ZH, assembly GCF_047302455.1. Taxonomy (GTDB): domain Bacteria; phylum Bdellovibrionota; class Bdellovibrionia; order Bdellovibrionales; family Bdellovibrionaceae; genus Bdellovibrio. Next base: position 2,656,809 of record NZ_CP178624.1, on the reverse strand, counting down.
AGGAGGCTATAAAGCAAGCGTTATACCAATTTATTCGGTGTCACTAAGCTCCCAAAATGCTCACTAGAACAGTGTTTCACACATTCACGAATGTCCGGCAGGCGGATTGGGATAAAAAAAGGGCCACAGCTTGGAGTCTGTGGCACTTGGGCAAACAAAGGGGGATCCTTTATTTGTATTTTGGGTTTATTCAACTGATGGCAAATCGTCGCTGCCACCATCTTCGTAACCGCCACCTGGGTTTTGGTTACCATTGTCGTTACCATGATCCTCTTGTTGATCTTGGTAATCATTCAAATCGATTACTGGTTTAGATCTTCTCATGAAAGTAATCGCGAATACGTCTTGTTTGTAAGTACCGTATTTTCTCATTTTAAATACCAAGCGAAGTTGGCCTAAACCATTGTTCGCTGTCAAACGTGCTTCGCTAATCATGTTTTGATAAGACAAGTTTACGTTGCTTGCGAAATCGTCGTCGTCATTTGGATCTTTTGCCAAACGTTTTAAAGTCACGTTTGTAGAGTTACCAGATTGTGGAGAAACCAACGGACCAGAGAAAGCCAACATTTGATTTTCAAAAGTTCTAAGAACCACTGTGAAACCTGCACGACCGTTAACAACTTCCCATGAACTCATTTTGGAAGATTCAACGCGGTTCGAACCCGTGTGTGTGCGGAATGTGTTAACAGCCATTTCTTTGATGAAATCGTATTCTGGGTTACCAGTACCACGAGACATTTTAAAGAAAAGATCTGCATAAGATTGACGAAATACGATATCGATGTGGCTAGCAGAACCTGACCAGCCCAAATCAATTTTCACCAAAGTAGTTTCGCATTTGCCATCAAGATCCAAGCATTGCAAAGTTCCGCGGATAGGCATTGAACCCGTTGTTTTAGTTCCGTTTCCAGAGCGTGCAGACTGAAGTCTTACGATTTCATTGCCACCTTCAAAAGCAGAATCACCAACCAAGTTGTAAACACGGGCGAAACCATTTTCCTGGATATGCAAAGTAACTACAGAAAGACCGGAGATGCTTTCAAATTTCAATTTAGCTTCAGTTACAGAAGCTGAAAGACCCAATTGATCGCGCTTCAAACCACGCAATACATCCAATGTGTCATCTGGTGAAGAAGAAGTATAAAGAAGACCTTCTTTAGAAACACCACCCGTTAAACGTTTTCCATAAGCATTGCTATCAACGTTTGCAGGGTTATTGGTGCCATATTGTTTCCCCATGATAACGCCATCTTTATTGATTTCGTAATCAGGGCCTGAAGATTGAGCATTCGTTTTACCAACAGGTGCAGAAGGATTAACATTTGTGCCGGCACCACCAAGATCCGGAAGATCTTCGACCTGGCCCGTAGAAGTTTGTGTTGGCGGTGGTGCACCTACTGTTTTGTCTTTGTTGCAGGCAGTAAGGCCTAGCGTTGCGAGCAAAGCCGCAGTAATCAGAGTATGTTTTTGCAACATTGAAAACCTCCAAGTTTTTTCAGTCACGAGTTTTGATAGGACCAGCAATAGCAAGGCTCAGGCCAAGTTTTGTCACTCCTCTACGGGCTTGTATTGCAATACACACGTATCCTATGATGGGTTTGAGAAGGAATTACATGCCTGTTTATAATTTAAGCTCCCTGATGAATGATTCGAGGCTATTACGACACCACCTCCTGAAAGTAACTGTGGGAGGCTTGGCTTTAGCTGCTGCGGCTGCATTCTTATTCGACCAAAAACTTGCTGTGCTATTTGGAACTCCTTGGGCGCATCAGTTCTGGAGACCCCTTGCTCGCGAGGTCACAAACATCGGTCTATCCGAGCACTATTTTATCATCGCTATAGTTTCATGGCTTTTCTGCGCATTTATTGGCCCAAGAATCGAGGGGCTTAAGAAGTACTCTGCAAAGCTTGATTACTTCCGTCGCTGGGGTTTGAATTTGCTTTTGGCGCTGCTGGTTTCTGGTGCGATCACTCATGTAATCAAATTCTGCGTGGGCCGTCAGCGCCCTCATAAAAGCCCGATTGGTGATCCCTTTGTTTTTGATCACTTCACCACTCACTGGCACTGGCATTCTTTTTCATCAGGTCACTCCCAAGTGATGTTTACGGCAGCGGTTTTATTCACATTGGCATTTCCTAAATGGAAATGGTTGTGGCTAACTATTGCCGTTCTGGCTTGCGCGACTCGTATTATGATTCAAGACCACTTTTTAAGTGATGCGATCTTTGGTGCATGTGTGGGTTATATGGGATCATTGCTGGCTCTTAAATGGATGCGCAAAGGTAAGAACGCGATCGTTTAAGATCGCTGTGATAAAAAGTCAGTTAGATTTTGTGAAGACTTAAGGGTCTTCACAATTCTTGGATAATCCGGAATGAACTCTTCCACCACTCCCCAGAATTTCGGGGAATGATCCATGTGTTTTAGATGTGCGAGTTCGTGCACCACCACATAGTCCATCACTTCTTCACTAAAAACGATCAAACGCCAATTTAGATTTAAGACTTTCCTGGAAGAGCAGCTCCCCCAGCGGGTTTTCTGCTCTCGGAACTTTAACTGCGAAGGATAAAGCTTCATGATGTTCGCCCAGTGATTCACTTTCTGGCTGAGCAATTTAATCGCTTCACGTTTATAAAACGCCCTGAATTCGGCAATGGCTTTAGGATGATGTTCAAGGGAGGTATTTGCTTCCCACTGATCTTTTGGGATATGCAAAAACAATTGCTCATCACTGAGCGAGACAAAGGATTTTTTCCCCAAAGTGATGACTACCTTAAGTTCGCGTTCCACTCCCAGGAAGGGAAACTTCTCGCCCGCTTTGATGGTTTTCTTAGGGTAAAGCTCGGCCATGGCGTCAAACTTGATAAAGTTCTTTTCGATCCATTCGCGCTTAGCGGCCAGGAAATCAAGCACTGTCTTTTGCGAGGTGATTTTGTTAGTCACCACTTTGATGGGACGATTGGGATACAGGTAAATCGATAATGACCTGCGAAAAGGCTTACGGTGAAGCTCCACCGCCCAGTTAGCAAAATCAAAAAGTTCAATCGACCCACTCATAGGAAAGGAGAATGACTTAAGCCAAGAAAAGTGGCAATCTAATTCCCATGGATAATAATTCTTCGTTTTATAATTTGGATCCCGATAAAGTTCTGCAAGCTGCAGAGAACGCCGGCTTTTATCCGACTGGCGAATTTGCGCAGCTTAACTCTTATGAAAACCGCGTGTTTGATATCAAACTCGAGGAACCGGTCGAGCCAAACTCACAAAGCAAAAATGTTATTGCCAAATTCTATCGCCCCAATCGCTGGAGCAAAGAAGCGATTTTGGAGGAGCATGAATTTTTATTGTCACTAAGAAATGAAGGCATCCCTGCTGTTGCTCCCCTTTTTCAAGGGCATGATTCCACGGTTTCTGAAGTGGACGGAATGTATGTTTCGTTCTTTCCGAAAGTCTTAGGGCGCATGCCTCAGGAATTTTTGGGAGATGATTATCGCAAAGTCGGCAGACTGATGGCGCAGGTTCACAATGTGGGCGCTCGCAAGAAAGCTCCGAACCGTCCCGTGCTTGATACAAGTTATTATGGTGGCTGGGAAACGTTGGACAATTTGCAGAACTGGGTCACTCCGGAACTGCGCGGTCGTTACAATGCAGCGGCTGAAGACATTTTGTATGCAATTGATGATAACTTTGATCCGTCTGAATTCATTCGCATTCATGGGGATTGTCATAAGGGAAATTTGCTGAACAATGGAACGCAGTTTTTCCTGGTCGACTTTGATGATTTTGTAAATGGTCCGGTGGTTCAGGATTTCTGGATGCTATTGTCCGGCGATCAGGAAACATTTGGTGAAGAAAAAGATTTAATCATCTCTGGTTACGAAGAGCTGCGCGAGTTTCCGGATCATCAATGGTCATGGATTCCTATGCTGCGTGGACTTCGTATTATTTCTTATGCTGGGTGGATTGCGAAACGTTGGGTGGATCCAAGTTTCCCAAGAATTTTTCCAGAGTTTAACACTTACAGATACTGGGCCGAAGAAGTCGAAGCGTTAGAAAAAATCGCGTGGTCGATAAATCCATCTTAAGTGTGAGTTCCAACATGGAACTAGTCTCCTCTCTGAAAACTAACTTTATTTCATAAATATTAGTTTACTTTGTTAAGCCAAATTGAGATATTGGATTCACTCTATTGAAAGGAGGCCATCATGCAACTGATGATTAATTCAAAAAATATTCATTCCCACTCCGGGATTACGACCGAGATGGCTTCCGATTGCACAGTCTTTTAAGGTAACTATCACGATTCTCATTCTCACTAAATTTTAAAAATCCTGCGCGCGCTGACTTAGTCATCGTTTCGCAAACTTATATTTTTTTTCAAAACTCATTCCGGAAATCCGGAGTGTTTAACAAACTCTCGTCAGAGCTTTGGTCCGCGGCCTTTGGATCTGCGCTTTGGCGAGCATTATCCACACAGGAGGAATTATGAACGCGTTATTGCGTAAACAAGCGGTATGGAAATACCGAAACCAGCGAGTCTTATTAAGACTCGTGGATTCTTCTGCGGATGTGTATGTTGAAAGCGTAGTAAAGGCCGGTCATGTAATGAGCTTCCTCCTGTATTTGGTGTATCGCACACCTGGATTTATGCTCGCCATTTTAGAATGGATCTTACAGGGACCGGAATTAAAACGACGCGTTCAACCTTATGCTCCAGCAGAAGTTGTTCAACCGAATCTTCAAGAACTTGAAGCTCGGTTAAAATATCCGATTTATATCCGATAATTTTTAGGGAGGGCGCTATGCTCTCCTTTTTTATTGACGGACTGTCCTTGGGTCGGGAAAGCTTTTAAAGAACGAATTTTAACCAAGGATGGAATTATGAAATTGCTGTTGACGGTATTGTTGCTGGGTTTGGCTGTTACGGCCTGTAAGCCCGTTGAAGATCTTGATGAAAATAAAGCTCCAGATAAAATTATCAATGAAACAGATTACAGCAAATGTGGCGACAGCACGGGCGCAAAAAACATCATCGGCAACTGGTACTATCAACAAGGTATCGGTAACACAAAGTTCGTAAAATCTTATTCTATCTCTCGCGAATACATCCGCATCACTAACACTTGTACTTTCGATGGCGTTCCAGTGAATGCTTCTGCAACTTCCAGAATCGTGTTGAGCATGAACTCGATGAGCCTTATGGATAGCGCGCTGAATGAAAATGTGTTGCAACGTGAAGGTTACAAACTGACTTGCCAAGCGCGTGTTGAGCCGGTGGATTTCCATTTTAGCTTTAAAGGAAACTGCCTGGTTTTGACGTCTGCCGATGGCAAAAGCTCTCTGGCCCTGCTTCCTGCGACAAATTAGTTTTCATCACAGAGCCCCTGAAGAGATTCCGGGGCTTTTTTGCGTCCAAATCCCCACCTGCCGCGAAGCATAACGCACTCTATCCTTTGTCATGAGGTCCGCCCCTGATCTATATTCCTAGGGCTTATTAACCTTCCACAAGGACAACTCATGAAAAAAATCAAAGTTGCAAATCCCGTTGTTGAACTCGACGGCGACGAAATGACTCGTATCATCTGGAAATTCATCAAAGAAAAATTGATCCTTCCTTACCTAGAAATCGACATCAAGTATTTCGATTTGGGCATGGAACATCGTGATGCTACTAACGACCAAGTAACTGTTGATTCTGCTGAAGCGATCAAAAAGTACAACGTTGGTATCAAATGCGCGACGATCACTCCAGACGAAGCACGCGTTAAAGAATTCAACTTGAAACAAATGTGGAAATCACCAAACGGCACTATCCGTAACATTCTTGATGGTACTGTTTTCCGCGAACCAATCATCTGCAAAAACGTTCCTCGCTTGGTTCCTAACTGGACAGCGCCAATCTGTATCGGCCGTCACGCATTCGGTGACCAATACCGCGCAACAGATTTCGTGACTAAAGGTAAAGGTAAATTGACTGTGACTTTCCAACCTGAAAACGGTGGCGAAACGATCACTCATGAAGTTTACAACTTCAAAGGCGATGGCGTTGCATTGACTATGTACAACACTGATGAGTCTATCAAAGGTTTTGCACACTCTTGCTTCAACCAAGCACTTTCTAAAAAATGGCCTTTGTACCTTTCAACGAAAAACACAATTTTGAAGAAGTACGATGGTCGTTTCAAAGACATCTTCGAAGAAATCTACCAAAAAGAATTCAAAGCTAAATTTGAAGCTGCTGGCATCACTTACGAACATCGTTTGATCGATGACATGGTTGCATCTGCTTTGAAATGGAATGGTAACTTCGTATGGGCTTGTAAGAACTACGATGGCGACGTTCAATCAGATACAGTGGCCCAAGGTTTCGGTTCCCTTGGCTTGATGACTTCAGTTCTTGTAACTCCAGATGGTAAAACAATGGAAGCAGAAGCTGCGCACGGAACAGTGACTCGTCACTACCGTCAACATCAACAAGGTAAACCAACGTCTACAAATCCAATCGCTTCTATCTTTGCTTGGACTCGTGGCCTTGAGCACCGTGGAAACTTGGATGGCAATAAAGAGCTTGTGACATTCGCTCAAACTTTGGAAAAAGTTTGCGTAGAAACTGTTGAAGCCGGCTTCATGACTAAGGACCTTGCGGTTTGTATCTATGGCGATAAAGTGCCTGCAGATAAATACATGAACACTGAGCCGTTCTTGAACAAACTTGATGAGAACTTGAAAAAAGCTCTTTCGATGTAATTAGAATTTTTAAGATTTAGAATTCAAAAGCCCTGGGGAAACCCGGGGCTTTTTTTTTGCTTGAATGCTAGAAATGCTGCGGCGTCTAGCAAAAAACGGCGCCTTTTTACCAGCTGATTTTGACGGCTTCGGCGGATTTTTTGGCTGGGCCGTGGAAGACGGCTTCGATGTTGTTGCCGTCGGGATCAATCACGAAGGCTCCGTAGTAGCCTGGGTGATAGGGGCGCTCGCCGGGTTTACCGTTGTCTTTGCCTCCGGCCTTCATCGCTACTTCATAAAAGCGATCGACCATGGCGCGGTCTTTTGCTTGGAATGCAAGATGAGTACGGCCTGTTAACTCGCCTGCGGCGGCTTTACTGTCCTTTGAGGATATGAATAGCTCATCTACCCAAAAGAAGTCGGGACCTTGTCCCCCGACGGGAATTTGTAATGTTTCAAAGATCGGCAAATAGAACTTTTTAGAGGCTTCAAGATCTTTCACTACCAACTGAATATGATCAATTAAACGCCCCCGGTACATTTCATTTGTTTCCACATCCACTCCTTCGTGTTGAAATATTTTTTGTTTTACGCCCCTCACAAAATAGGACACAGTATTTTATTCGAACTCAAGGTAAAACGTATGAATTTAATCAAAGTTTTAATTCTTATAAGCATTTTAATAGCGGGACATAACAGCTTTGCCGTTATGCGATTTGTTTATCATGCTCCTGAGTCAGATCATGATTTTCGTTATAAGTATCACTGGGAAATTCTCAAAGCTGCGCTTGATCTGACAACGAAGAAATTCGGGCCCTATACCTTAACCCCCTCGGAGGTCCTCACCGAAGATCAGCAACTTGCCGAAATGAGAAAAGGCAGCGCTAAATTAAACATTATGATTCGAGAGACCAATAAGGTCTTTGAAACTGAATTGAACTCCGTAAAAATTCCGATCGATCGCAATCTGATTGGATACCGAGTACTGTTAATTGACAGAAAAAACAAAGCGCAACTATCCAAGGTGGATTCTTTAACGAAACTCCTTACGTTCAAAGTCGGACAGGGAGCTGGCTGGGGTGATATTTCAATCTTAAAGAATTCTGGTTTTAACGTTCTCACCGAAGAGAAGTACGACGACCTATTTAAATCTTTAAGCGCTGGAAAATTTCAGATATTTCCGAGGGGCGTGGTGGAAGTTCTTGAAGAACATCGCCAATTCAAAAAACTTTATCCCAACTTGGTCATAGATGATCATGTTTTACTTTACTATCCACTTCCAACTTATTTCTGGTTCCAGGATTCAGCAGATGGACAATTGATGGCACGTCGTGTGGAAGAAGGCTTAAGATTCATGATTAAAAGTGGCACGTATCGCAAGATATTTGATAAGCACTATTCAAAAGTAATCCGTGAATTAGATTTAAACAAAAGAGTCCTAATAAAAATCCCTAACCCCTATTTACCTTCGTCCGTTCCATTTGATCGCAAAGAGCTTTGGTTCAGCCCTGAAGATTTATAACATTCTCTATTGATTTGAATCTTCAGCCGTACGGCCCAAGATAAAAATGTCTTTTAATTCCTTAAGGCCGTCTTGAAGAGTGTATTTGCAGTTAAAGCCCGTGGCTTCTATTTTGCGATTAGAAATTACGTAATCTCTTTTATCAGGATCTTTCATTTGATTATTCGCGGTGATTTTAAGATCAGGGACGACCTTCGTTATTTCACGACAAAGCTCAAACTTTGTCATATTTGCAGAAGTTAAACCGACATTATATATTTCGTTCTTAAGGCTATTCCAATTTTCTAAAGCATGCTGATAAACTCTGGCGCCGTCTGCCACATGCAGGAAGTTTCTGCGAAAATGGCCTTCAAACAAATGTATCTCTTTATCTGTCTGCGCCTTCCACATGAAATCATTCACCAGAAGATCATAGCGCATGCGATAGCTTGCTCCGAAAAGGGTCGCAAAGCGGAACGAAACGGAATTACCATGATCAAAAACGGCTTTTTCTGTTTCTACTTTCAATCTCGCATAATGAGATAAAGGCTTCAAAGGGCTTGTCTCATCACAATGAGCTTCTCCGCCAACACCATAACCACTGTTAGTCATGGGAAATAAAACAGACTGATTCTTTGATAGCAGCTTCAATGCGTCAACAATGGCTTGATGGTTAATTGCGGTTGCGAGATCGGGGAACTTTTCACACACCGGAGCGCCGGTTAAACAAGCCAGAGGGATAAATGCATCTGCTTGTTGCAACCACTCTTGATAGGCAGAGTGGTTTCTGGCATCGGTTTTCTTTATATGAAATTTTTTGTTTCTAAGGTGGCCCTGAAAAACTTTTTGATTATAGCGAAAGTCATCCAGTGCAAAGATCTCGTGACCTGCTGCTAGCATCAGATCGACAAGTTGAGTTCCTTTGTAGCCAGCGGCACCGGTGATTAAAACCTTCATGCCATCACTTCTTCAAAGAATTCAGCGATATTCAGTCCCAGATCGTTTCTTAAAACCTCGCGGCCGCCGTATTTATAGGAGTAACCACTATCCATACTAAGCGCCATGCGTTTCACTGCACAATTTAAGTTCCAATCCACCACTGTCTCGGCGATCAAAGTACCTAGTCCACCGTTTTTAAAGTGCTCTTCAAGACAAATCACATGAGTGAACTGCTGAAGCTCTTTGCGCAAGCTTTCGTGGACTTTATCAAGCCTTGCAACCTCGATGATATTAAGCTCTTTATTCGACTTCATGATCTCTGGGATTTTCGCGACAAGGTTCCCGGTCGCCAATAGGGCCTTTAGTGATCTGGTTTTTCTGATGTATCTGAAACCCGTTGTGAAGTTCATTTCCGATTCGCCTGGAACATGCGGCAGCACTTCACGATCCAAGCGAATGTAGCGTGGAGTTTTAGGGTGCTCTAACACGTATTTGGCCGCGGCTTCAGCATTGAGGGAGCTAGAAATATTCAGAATTTCGATATTTGGAAATGCACGCATCACAGCGACGTCCTCAATGCCGTGATGAGTGGGACCGGAGTCTGCATAACTAAATCCTCCGCCAACGCCTATGATTTGTACAGGAAGCTTCATGATCGACATTTGCACGCGGATTTTTTCCAGACAGTTCACGGTGATGAAAGAGGCGATGGCAAACGTAAAGGCTTTCTTGCCTTCGAGAGCTAAGCCGGACGCCACAAGAATTGCGTTTTGTTCAGAAATTCCTGCATTATAAAATTGGCCTGGTAAATTGCGCCGGATTAAATCTAGCGCGGGAGCTCCCATGTCGGCAGAAATCAAAACGACGTCGCGATCGATTTTACCGCGTTCGTAAAGTTCAGAAAGAAAAGCATCTCGCTGTGACATTTCAGATTGCGACATTAGATGATTCCTTTCGCAAGATCCTTACGGGCTTGGTCAATTCCTTTTGGGCCTTGAGGTGGAACTCCGTGCAGCACTGGAATATGTGACATCGATTGAATGCCCGCTCCCTTAGTTGTCTCGGCAATGATCACTGTAGGCTGGCGATACTTGCGGCTGCGCAAGCCCTGCATGCTGTTGATAAGAGCTTCCATGCTATGGCCGTTGACCGTTATGACGTTAAAGCCAAAGGATTCAAACTTTTTATCAAGCGGCTCAAGAGCCACCATATTTTCTGTGAAATCAGTGGTCGCCATAAAATTACGATCTACGATCACAACTAAATTATTTAGCTGATTGTGAGCCGCGAACATCGCCGATTCCCAGATGGAACCTTCGTACAACTCGCCATCACCCAGAAGACAATAAACCATGTGCAAATCACGATTCATTTTAGCTGCGAGAGCCACGCCAGCGGCAACTCCCAAGCCGTGACCTAAAGCTCCGGTCGTCAGTTCAACGCCAGGAACACTGTTTTGCAAGTGCACGCCAAAGTTTCCATTTTTTTGCGCAAAACCTTGAAGCCAGTCTTTGGGAAAAAATCCTTTACTGGATAAGACACTGTAGATCAAGGGACTGCACTGACCTTTGCTGATGATCACACGATCGCGGCCGGACCACTTTGGCTCTAAAGGATTTACATTTGCGAGACCGCCGAAATAAAGGCTGATTAATATTTCAACGGCTGACATCGAAGATGTCACGTGTCCCGTTCCGGCCTCAATACACATTTCCAGCACTTCCGTGCGTGTGTCGTGGGCGAGTTTTTTAAGTTCACTATGGGTCATCATTTTGCCACCTCGTTCAGCGCTTTGCAGAGCTGATCAATCCATTTCATGGGTAAGGACGGAAAGTTTCCGATGTAAAATCCATTCTGATGGATTTGTTCAGTATTCACATATTTCGTAGGATCGATATCAATCCCTCTCGTTTTTAAAAAGCCTTGGCGAAGCTGATTACCGCCGCCTGACATTCCTCTCCGATACTCAACGCCCAAATCTGAAAGCACTTTTTCCACTTGGGACTTTAAGGAGCTTTTCTCGGAACGGATCTGCAGTAACAACGCATAGCTTGAACTGCCTTTAGTGTGATACTGCGTAAAGTAAGTTTTCTTATCTAGGCCTTTTAGAAACCTTTGCAGTCGCAGAGTTCTTTGCGCGTTGTTTTTATCCAGACGCTTTAATTGATTTAAACCTAAAACGGCACCCAATTCATTGTTGCGAAAATTAAAACCCACAACCGGAAAATCAAATTCTTTATAGACCTGTTTTGAATTATTTAAATGCTTTTGTAAATGAGCAGAATCAGTGGACTCGCGCAAAAGCCCGTGGCCTCTTTTAATTCGAACAAGTTGTGCGAATTCGGGATCATTCGTACATACCATGCCACCTTCGACGGTGGTCATGTGATGGCCGTAATAGAATGAAAAGTTCGAGGCAAACCCAATGCTTCCCACTTTTTTGCTACCCATCTTTGCGCCGTGGGACTCGCAAGCATCCTCGATTAAAGGTATCTTCTGCTTTTTTAATAAGTCGAGGAATTGGACATTTAAACCATTCAGACCCAGAATGTGCGTCAGAAATACGGCTTTGGTATTCTTGGTGATAGCTTTTTTTACGCCTTCATAATCAAGAGCTAATGTTTCTGGATTGATATCTACAAATACGGGTGTAAATCCATTTTCAATCACCGAAACGATATCAGACACCCAGGTTAACGGCGGAACGATAACTTCTCCCACACCAGCCATATCTCTAAGTGCAGATAGTGTCAGAAAGTTTGCTGCGGAACCTGAACTGACGAATATACTGTGCTTAACACCCAACCACTTTGACCACTCTTGTTCGAATTTCTTTACCTTTTCACCTTGAGTGAAGCGATCAGAAGTCATGATGTGCTTAACCAGTGCGGTTTTATCACCATCTGTGATATTATTCTGTATTAGAGGCCAACGAAAGTTATTCATAAGAAGCCTTCGCCAAGACCTTATCGAGAGAGTACTTGCGGCTTAGTTTTATCTTTTTCAGATTCTCTATGTATTCGAAAGTTTTTGGACCGAACTTGGATTTAATCAGATTCAAATAAGCAGGACTGTGGTGATATATGCTCCAAGCCTGATCACGGAAGGTCAGAACTTCAGCCGAGCTAATATGCTTTGTTGGTAAAGGCTTACAGTCATAAGAATGCTGACTGTAACCCAACCAGTTTTCTGGCAGTTCAATATTATTACGAACGGCTTCGCGATAAAGTTCAGAGCCGGGATAGGCCATAGCAGAATAGAAATTTGCGGTTTCAAGATTTAGCTCTACCGCCAAATCCAGACTTCTTTGCATGGTCTCTAAAGTGTCATCGGGAAGTCCAAAGACAAAATTCCCATGAACGTGGATTCCGCCGTCTTTAAGCATTTTGGTTTTTTCAAAAATATCGTTTTCAGTATAACGACCTTTGTTCACACCCGTTCTTACAGTTTGATCAAAGGCTTCGATACCCAGAACGATCCAGTTAATGCCGGCTTTTTTTAGCTTCTCCACGTGTTGTGGCTTCACTGTATCTATTCGTCCGAAAACCCAAATATTGAAATTATATTTTCTTTCAATAAGCAGGTCCGCGATCTTTAGGAAATGTTCTTCTTTAAGAACGAACATCTCGTCGGCGATTTTAATATTTTTTACTCCCATGGAGGCAAAGACATCAAATTGCTTAATAATATGTTCTGGCTGCCAATAGCGGAATGTGCCCTGTTTTCCGAAGGGCGCACTGATGCAGCAAAAACTGCAACGAAACGGACAGCCCAAACTTGTGTACACAGTCGCGTAAGGCTGACGATCTTCGATGTGATCAAAGCAATGCCAGTTGGGAGCTTTATAGTTTCCCGTCGGAAGTGATTGTAAATCAACCTCAGGAAACACAACGTGCAATTGATTTTGTTCAATAAGTGAAGCCGTCGGATTGTGTTGAATATTTCCGTCTTCGCGAAACCACAAGCCGGGTACTTTTTTAAGCGAATTGAGGTCTTTTAGATTTGCTTGTAATAAAGCATCCAGGGTTTTCGGCCCTTCGCCCTCGCAAACATAATCACAAACCTCGTCTTGCATCGTTCGCAGTGGCAAAGCCGAGATATGCCCACCGAGCATTATGATTTTTAATTGCGGATCAAGTTTCTTTAACTCTGTACAAAGATAGCTTGCTCCGAACATTGCTTGAGTGGATGCTGAAGGATGTTGTCCATAAACGACAATACAAATCAAACGAGGACGGAGATTGGAAATGCGATCATACGTTTGCGCGACGGTCAGACTTTCCGCTGCACAATCCACCTGGTCTGCCGAATGCCCGAGTGTTTTCATCGAGGCCGTGAGCATCCCCATCCACACTGGCATTTCCAGTGTAGCGACACCGCCACTCAAGTTTTGATAGACGTGTTCAGATATAGGTGGATTTAAAAATAATATATCCAAAATTACTCCAAAAATATTATTTGGATAAACAGAGCTTTGTGCAATAATTAATCATGTTATTATATTGCATTATATTCTTGCTCGTCGTGGTGTATTGGCCCGTCAGTATGTTCTGGGAACAAGACATTTTGTGGGCCCGTGGAATTTCCAATTATATCGATTGGCCCGTCCACTTTGCGCAAGCTTCGAAAGTGCATTATCAGTCGTTCATCGAATGGTACACCCACAATCCGTTCGTATATGGCGCGCGCAACACCTATCCATTCTGGGCAGATGTTCCATCCGGATTACTCCTAAGATTAGGCCTGCCGTTTAAGGCTGCATTTCTTATTCCTTCAGTTCTTTTTACGATATTATTTTTTTACTGCACATACCGATTTCTTAAGAAAAGAAGCTTCTCCAATAACTCGATGGCAGCGGTACTTTTTCTATTTCTTTTCGCAAGCATGCCAACGGGAGAAGGAACACAACCACAACTGTGGTTAAACACATTCAGTCCTAACCGCAGCCTTCTGATCACATTTTCTCTGCTTTTGGTCGTTTATGATATATTTAGCGATTTTTTAACAAGTCAGAGTGTGCCGAATTTGAAAACACGCGCGATGACTTGGTTCAAGCTGACTTCGATCACGCTGGTTATGTGTATGACCCATCCACATACTTTGCTGTCCACCGCCGTCCTTGCGACTGTTTTTTCGATCGCGATCTTTATAAAAAAGCGAAAAATTCCGGTTGAATCCATCGCCTGGGCGATTACCAGTCTTGCTATTATTCTGACGTTCAAGCACTACCTGTGGAGTGAGGCAACGATGGGTTACCCGATCTTTAGACCGAACTGGACACAAGAGCGTTTTGCGATCAGTCCCTGGATGTTTTGGCCAACTTACGGAGGCGTCGTCTATCTCTTGGGAATTTATTTTGGGATTGTCAAAAAACGCTATCTCGAGCTCGCGATTATTTTGATCTTAACTACTCTCCACCTACTCTTTCAGTGGCAAATCAACGAGTATGACAATATCAAGAATACCTTGATCATGATGTTCTTGTGCACAGTTCTTATCGTTGAGTTTTTTCCCTTTAAAAAGTGGTTGCCTGTGTTTTGCATCATCTGCGCTTTACCGTCATTGAAAGAGTGGACGGAAATTTACCCGCTGGCGACTCGAGAGGAAATGGCCCTGGCTGACAAGCTTCAAGCCGAAACACCAAAAAACTATGTGGCGATAATCGATAGTCGCCACAATCATCCGGTACCGATGTTTACTTCAATTCCCGTAATGGCATGGTGGGATTTTTATTCATGGACTTTGGGGCTTCGGAATAATCGCGAAACTATTTTTAGAATGGAAATGCTTCGTAAACCTCGCGATTTAACATTTAAGAAACCACTTCTCGTTATTTCAAGAGACGATGGCAGCTACTCAGACTATGAAACTTCGGGAAGATTTAAAGATTTAACGGGCGTGTATCTGCAATTTGATAAATCAGAACTTAAAGACCTTCCTGTTTTTGATGAAGGAGCTGGTTATAAGGTCTATCGCAAATTCGGAATAGAAGGTCAGTGACCTTCTATATTCACTTGTTCGTTCACGATATAATGAGGGCGGTTTCGAGTCGCGCTGTGTACTTGGCGGATGTAGAAGCCAAAGAGCCAGACAATATAAAAGAGAGCTGAGAAACCCACGCTCACAATCGTAAGCAGCAGACTGTTTTGATTAAAATTTCTGAAAACTGAAATAGCACTCCACAAAGCACTTACTAAAAATACGGAACCCATGAAAAACGGCAGGTGCAGTGGGAAATAAGAAAAATGCGTCCATGCTCTAAAAAATTCCAAGTAACTACGAGGACCGCCCAATGAGAAATTCGTCTCTCCGGCAAATCGCGGCTGTCTTTGGAACGGAAGATAAGCTTGTTTTAAACCGATCCAGTCCGTGTACGCTCTAAAGTAAGGATCAACTTCCCCAGACTTCAGAATTTCATTAACCGCACGTCGCGTGAGAAGTTTAAAGTTTCCACAATCAACTGAATATTTAAATGGATATGATTTCGCTAAAATTCTATAAGAAAGTTTTAGCATGAAGCGCTTGTAAAGCGTCTCGCCATGTCGTTCCACCATGTGAGTATTCACCACATCAGCTTGCGTGGATTTCCAAAGTTTCACCAGTTCTTCGAACAATTCTGGTGGGTCCTGCAAATCAGAATCCATCGTGATGACAAGATCCCCTTTGGCCACCTTAAGCCCGGCAAAAAAGCAAATATCCCGACCCATTTGACGAGTCATTTGTAACAGGCGAACGCGTTTATCGTTTTGAATAGCTTCTTTGATAAGGTGCGGAGAAAAATCTTTAGAATGATCGTCGACGAAGATCATCTCACCATCGATGTCGAAGTCTTGCTTAAGTTTATTTAAAGCTCCCGCACATCTTGAGATGAACTCAACAATGGTAGCGCCCTCATTCAAATTAGTAAGTACGACTGATAGAAGCATGTTATCCACTTTGCCATAGGGATTTTAATCATGCTAGCTTTAATGAATGAAGAAATTTGGAGTCGCGTTTAAGATCGTCTTTTACTATGTTATTCCGGCATTTTTTATCGCGAGCTATTTGTTCACGGCGGTCCAAGAAGTGCAGTATGGCTTGAATCGTGACTATGCTGAGGGAACGACGATTTCCTTTGTGGAAAAATGGAGAGCCAGCGAAAGTCCACGCGTTTTATATTCTGATGAGAATTTTGAACAAGGAAATATCACCGGATATCCGTTTGTTCATTTAGGTCTGGTATCCACTTTCAGTCACGATGTGGCCAGTGCTTTATCGAGCGGAAGAGTGCTATCCATTATTTCCGCTCTCCTTATTGCAGTGATGGCTTGGCTGATTCTCGCGAATTTTAATTTAGCGCAACTCATTCATCTTCCCTTGGTAATAACTATAATATTATATCAAACAGCTGTCTTTGATTGGTCCTTGCTGGCGCGAGCCGACATTCTTGCTGCGCTATTTGAGGCATTAGGCATATTTCTTTACATGCGAAGTTTCAAGGCCAGTCAAACTAACTTAGCTCCCTCGCTGATTTGCTTTATGATCGCATTTTTTTGCAAGCAAAACATCATTGCAGGATTACTCTTAGTTTTTTCTTTCGAGATGTTGCGCGCACCCATGCAAACTTTGAAAACCAGTCCGATCTATCTAGTAATTGTTGGCGCTGTACTAGGTGTTGTCACATGGGTGTTTGGACTGGGTTATTGGGAACACACTGTGACCCAACTTGGAGGTCAAGATTGGCACTTTTCCCGACTTGCGCAGATGCTTTCCAGTTATTTTGTGTCCCATCTTTATATTTTCATTCTTTCGCTAGCGGCGCTGTTCTTTCTGCCACTTGAAAAATCTCTTAAGAACTTGTTTATTGCATGGATTGCCATCGGATTCTTCCTGCTACTTTTAGGACTGGGTCGCGCTGGTTCTAACTACAACTACTTTATTACTTTGAGTATTCCATTGGGAATATTGACGTTCTTGAGTATTCAGCAACTAATAGGTACTGAAGCGACAGGTCGATCTATCGTGGCTATTGTTATCGTTGGCATTTTTATGTGTGCTGCCTATACTGAAAATCATGGGTTGGCAGGAAGGTTAACCTATCTTGATCACAGAGCTTGGCCGCCAACTCGGGCTGACGCTGAAAAAGCCAAGGAAAATACCAAATCTCATTTGGCAGCATTTTCTGCAACGAACCTTTTCTGTGATGAACCTGGGATTTGTGCCCTTTTAGGCTTCACGCCCGACTTTACATACTTTGAAAACAATATGAATAGTCGACTGAGTAGGCAAAAGAGTTTTGACCACTATGACACTTTACTCCTGACTGAGTATCCAAGCGAGAGTCTAGCTTGGACAAATTTTAAATTACCAGAGGGTTTTGTTAAGACTATTCACGAAAAGTATGAGCTTCGCAGAATTTCGGACTTGGGATTTATTTTCACCCGTAAATAACTATAAGAACTGGCAGCGGTTATTCTGAATCACTGCCACACGATCCAGAATGCAATTATATTTAAAGCCGAACCAACCCGGATTTTGAACCCATGAAACGTCTGAAATTTCTTTCTTAAAAAGGTAAGCTTCGGCGTTTGCATTCAACGCGGGCACACGAATCACAACCAAACCCGGCATAAGATCCCAGTCCGATTTTTCTCCCGATGGTGAGCATAGTTGTTGGGAGTACTGAATTTTCTCTAAGAGACAGGCTTTGTCTTGAGAAATGAAGTAAAAATAGCGATGGCTCGCAGCGCCTACAGCCAAAATAAACCCCAAAGAAATAAACAGAATGGTCTTATTCACTACTTTCATTCAGATTAATTGTTGCTTTCAGAACATCCTTAGTCACTAAATTAACTATGGTAAATAAGAAATTATTGCTACTGGGCAGCTCAGGATTAATTGGAAGTGCGATCTTTAGAAAACTCTCTGATCTAAAATCGTTTGAAACCCTCACACCATCTTCATATGAATTAGACTTGCGCGATTCCTTTGCAGTAGATCGATATTTTCAGACTCACAAACCCACGCACGTCATTCATGCTGCAGGTAAAAGCGGAGGGGTTTATGCTAACGTAAATAATCCAAGCACGTTCTCGGTCGAAAACACTTTGATGACAGTCAACGTCCTTCAATCGGCCTTCACTGCTCAGACGAAAAGACTTGTGCAATTCATTCCCTCTTGCGTGTACCCACTGAGTGCTGAACTTCCTTACAAGGAAGAATCCATTGGTTCGGGGCATATTGAAGAATCCAGTAAGTATTTTGCTTACGCAAAACTAAATGCGCTGATGATGGCCCAAGCTTTCAATCAGCAGCATAAGACCGAATTTATTTCCATCATTCCCAGTAACGTATATGGTTTGGCAGTTAAAACGGCTTCAGAAAACTCACACGTGATTCCCTCTTTGATTCATCGAATGTTGGTTGCAGTAAAAACCAATCAGAAAGACATTCAAATCTGGGGTGACGGAAAGAATAAGCGCGATTTCCTTTATTCGGATGATTTGGCAGAAGCTGCTTTGATGATTTTAAATCATTCTACTCCTCAGCCCGTTATAAATGTTGCAAGCGGCGAAGTAGTTTCGATTAGCTCGTTAGCTGAATTGATCCGCGAAACTGTGGACTACAAAGGCACTCTTAATTACAAGAACAATGGGTTAGCCGGAGCAGCTCACAAATATTTAGATTCATCAGCTGCGAATGCACTCGGCTGGAAAGCCCGTACGTCACTTAAAGAGGGAATCAGATCTTTACTAGTTTGATATTTGCGGGATGGCGCATGCCATCTGGAGGATTGAAAATGTCGTCTTCGCCATCGGGAGAAGTAACACGTAAAGATTTTCCGATTTTAAAAAAATGCTCGTTGGAAAGTTTTTGACGTTCAACCAAAAGATTCGCGTCATCTTTATAGATATTTGCATCGTACGATTTCAGTACGACATTAAGATCAATCGAGACTCTGGCACCAGCGCTGCTCGTGCGATGAGTTCCATGGAGCAACGACGAATCGACCATCAGCATATTGCCCGGGATATTATTAACATCTAATTCGGTGCTGTCTTGAATAAGATCTTGAGCTTCATGATAGCTGGAAAGTGGTTTTAGCCAGCTTGCTTCGAACCTCTCACCTGGCATCCATACTTTCAGCAAGTTATTTGAAAGATCACCCAAAATAGGAATGTGCAGTAATACCGAGCGCAAAGAACATCCCACCCAAGTTTCCGAATGAGGAAGCTCAGTTGGATAGGCTCGCGAATCAGATCCAGGCAAAGTTCCTTTTAATCGGATATTAAAGGGATATATCCAAAACTCTACCACATCCGCAATTTGGGATTGCTCCATGATTTCCGCAATTGTTTGGTGAACCTCGGTAAACTTGTTATCGCAATAAGATTTTGGAATGACTATTCCTGAAGTACTGATGTTCTTTGCCTTTGTCGGGAATTCTGTCAGTGCTTTTTGCAAATCACCTTCGTGGAACTCATTTGATCCGCAAGACGCCTTCAGATATTCCTGAACCTGAATTTGTAATTTAGAGAATAAATGACAAGGAATTCTAAAGGTGGCGGTTAAGGGAGCTTGCGATCTAAATCCGGTACGAGAAATAGCTTCGTCAAAGAATTTCTTTCTCTGAAGATGATAGTCGTTCATACCGCTTCCTTTTTAAAGACTTTTTCAAGATGTTTAAATCCGGCTTCAGTTCCAAAATCAATCTCGGCGAATGGATAAGCGGTAAATTTAGATCGGATTTTGATTTTATTAAAGACATCTTTTTCGTAGGAACAAGAAGGCGGTAGACCAAGGCTTGGCCAGTTATGAACAAGTTCAGAGCTTAAAACCGACAAGCCCGTGTATGTATAAGATGGCGTCTGATAAAGATCCGGCCAAGCATGCGTTATTCTCTCAGAAATCTCATGAAATGAGGATTGTGCCGCGTGTGTTCGCATAAATAAAATAGCATCTCTATGTTCTTGTAATTGTGATTTCACTAGCTCAAATGGATTCTCTGAGAAATAAGTATCAGCATTCGCCAAGATAAAATATTTTTCTTGCAGATAAGGAGCTGTCAATGTCAACGCCCCACCTGTTCCCAAACGAACTTTTTCCTGCGGAAAGGAGAACCGCATTGGATAATTCAATTTCCGAACTGAATTTTCAATAACCTCGCGATTGGGTCCACCCAAAATGATGACGTGTTCGATCCCCGCTGAGTTCGCCTGCGCAAGCAAGTAATCCAGAAACAATCGACCCGAGAATTCGGTCAAGCATTTCACATGCCCTTGAGAATTCAAAAAACTGTTTAGCCGAGAAGCTTTGCCTCCGGCTAAGAGAACTAAAGTTTTTGATTCCAATTCCGAATTTACCAAAGTAGCATTTCCCTGAATGGTATTTAAATCGAGTATTCCATATCGCATAGGTTTAATTGGAGGCGGAACAGATCTGCCTTTTTTTACCAACAAACATGGAACCGAGATCATCAATGCTTCGTTTAAAGCCTTCTCTCATTGTGAAATTCGAAAAATCCAAAGTCCACACATTTTTATTGAGACCACTGATTACAAAATGCAGGTTCAGATCGATAAACTTCCAGAGATGGTGTTGATTTCGAAGGAAGAGTTTCGAATCAGCCTGGCTGTTTTGAATAATTTTGCAGATATGATCACATCTCTGGGCGGAGGTCTGCACCTTAAGACTTATTCGGAGTTTGCACCGCAAACGGGTTTGGGCGGAAGCTCTGCCCATCTGATTGCAGTTCTTAAGGCGTGCTTGGAATATCTAAAACTTAGCTGGAATGATATGCAAATTTTGGACTCGGCACATTCAATTGAGCGAAACACCTTGAGTATATTTGGTGGGTTTCAAGATTTCTATCCGTGTCTTTACCAGGGTGCGCATCACCTGTCGAAAGACCCGGGATCTGAGATTATCCACCGTTCGTTGGATGGAAATTTTTTGAATGAGCTAGATCTGTCGTTCTTTTTAATGGAATCATCCCCTGTAAGTTTTGGCGAAACCGAATTACCTGAATTGAACTCCTTGAAGACCCAAAAGGAATTAGCCCATCAAGCCGCAAACGCTTGGAAACTAGGCCAGCATTCTACTTTTAAAAATTTGCTCCAAGAAAGCTGGAAAGCCAAAGCACCTTCAGCCAAAAGTATTCCTTATGTTTTCGCCACAAAAACCTGCGGCCTTTCAAAACGAATGAACGTTATCGCTGTGGAAAAATCTCTGGAAAAATCCTTCACCGAAAGCAGTGGCCATGCAGCTCGCAAAATTGAATGGCATTAAACCGTTCATACTAAAGCACTTTGAGAAATTGATTTTCTTAAACTGTGTCGCCGCAGCCCTAACAATGTATTTCCATGACATTCTATATTCGCTGGATGGCGGAGGCAGATACGTTAGCGCGATGGATTTATGGGAGGTAGGACTTCATGGATATAATGATCATTACTTTTTGGGTGGAATTCAGAACCTTTTTTATCCCCCCCTTCATGATTTGATTCTAAGCCCTTTGATAAAACTATTCTCTACTGCCTTTGGTCAGGAATTGAACCATAGATTACTGTACAGTATTTTCGTATTCTGCATCTTTACGTTCTTTATCTCGACTATTTACAATCTTTCACGCCATCTTCAAGCTATTGGTGCTAAAATTTTCCTTTTGATTTTTATATCGTGGATGCTTTCTCTAAATATTTATTCATACGAAGAAAACTTTGGCTTGTTTCTCAATTTTTACAAAGTTCCACACACAATCTACTATCAAGGATTAAGTTTTCAGGACATCTTTATCACTGGTTTGATGAACCAATTCTTGTCCGCAGGCTTTCTAATTCTTAGCGTAGTTTCCATATCAAAGAAGAAGAATACGAAAACAGCTATCTTTATTGCACTGACCATACTGTCTCACTTCATCTTCGGCTTGGTTGCAGTACTTTACTGCATCGTTATGAAAATCCTTGAGAAAGATCTAAAGAATCTTTTCTATATTGGAGTAATTTGTTTTGGATTGACAGCAATGTTCCTGATTCCAATGTCCGTCTATCGTGAATTCCTTGTTCATCAGATATCCTTACCTAAGAAAACCGCTTTCTGGTTATCGATGGTCGCGTTTCTATTTTTATTCTTTGAAAAACCTAAAACTTCATTCTGCCTTTCCTTCACTGCACTGCTGCTAGCCGCAATAGTGGGGTATGCAAAAACTTTCCAAAAGTTTGGACTGCCAGTCATACCATTTCACTATTATCGCCTTTTATATCCAACTCTTCTTCTGGTAATTATAGCCGTTGCTTTTGCTCTGAACGAAAATACCAGTAAAACCCGGAAATCTCTTTTGGTCGCAGTTTTTTTAATCTCTTGGTTTGGAAACTTCGGCGGACATCTTTATTCCCAGAATATTTTCACGACCTACCAACCAAAGTTGGAAAGCATCACTCCATCCGTGGCCCCAGATTTTGGAAAAGGTCGCTCTTATATGTTCGGTTTCGCAAGACCTGTCGATTTTGCGATGGAGATTGCTGCCCATGTAAACGGCTATCGGTCCTTCTTCACAAAAGGCCTTTACTGGGAAAGTGCCCCCGCAAATCGTAACATTTCTGCAGCGATCTTCAAAATGATGGGCCCCCCGACAGTCCTTGAAAAAGAACAGCCGTTTGAATTCGAACATAAAAGCTGCGAGTTTTTCACCTGCTTTTTTAATTCTTTTCTAAATATGACTTCCGCTACCGAAGTTTGGATGCCGTCCAAAGAGTCGCTTATTCAGTTCTTTCAAATGAACTATGTGGAAAGACGGAAATTCATTTCCTGCTATGATAATATCCTACGATCGCTTCAACGTACTGATGGAGAATTGAAGTTTGAATTAATATCTGAAGCTCGCTACATCAATCACAACACTTCGATCGTAAAGCCTTATGATGCAAACTCTCACCCGACGACCGTTTCAGAAATGGAGAGAATGTGCGACGCGAACTCGATGAGCGATGGACGAGTCGATGGAAAAAGTTCACCTCAAATCACACGTAAATCCGCCGGAAATTATTCAATAGATCTACCTAATACATCAGGTACATTCCATGTCTCGCTTCAATATTTTCCAGGACTGGTCTATGATACCGAAGGCAAGAAAGGTGTAACACCTGAAGTTCTGCCCGAGGGAATTCTAATTACTGGCTCTGGACCGACCGATCTGTATTATTCGCGACCGGCAGTTATGTGGATCAGTTACCTAATCACGGCACTTACGATTCTGTGGGTGATTACAGCTTTCCTGGTACAATCAAAAGGTAGTAGTCGTTCTGATAGCTAGGACGATATGAGTTTTCAATGGCTTTTAGGATATTGTCAGAAAATCTTTGAACTGTTGGAAGATATTTATTTCTTTCCATCACGATCATTGCGACTTTCTTTTCCTCGATGTCTTTTATGAAAAAGAACTCGTCTAGTTTTCCGCGTGATACAGCTTGTTTATATTCAAACGGGAAAAATTCAATGTCTTTCCCTGCAAACAACAAAAGCGCCGGATTATCAGACCACACTGGTCCATCCGCGTTTTTAATTCTTTCAATTACAATTTCTGTGCTTTGCTTTACTTCTTCCGACCAAGCCGTTACGAAAACCGGGATACCAGGATCATTTAAGAAATAGGTTCGATAGCGCATGTTTTGCCAACATGTCGCAACGATTAGAACGGCGGCAGCAAATGACCATACCCAGGATTTATTCAAAGCCTCAATTCCGCGCATCGTTAGCAAAGTTAGAACTACACAAAACTCGAGAAGGAAATTGGAACCGCTACCCTCTCGACCCATACCCCAAACATAGATCAGCGAAAAAAATCCAAGAATGATTATCAGTACATCGCGGGGGCGCAACTGAAGTTTAGAAGCTCCGAATGCAGTCACCGCCAGAATTCCTAAATGGAACAATCCGTTTTCTTTTAATGCTATAAGCAGACTTGTGAAATCATAATTATTGTTATTCGATGAGAAAAGATGTCCCCATAGAGTGTTCTCACTGAAGTAGTTCAAGGACATGAATCCTGAGACCAGTCCCACCACAAATACGATCCAGGACTTCTCGAATTTTCTGTGAATTACATCATACAAAAACAATGAACATGGCACCCATAGAGCCGTTTGCTTTGTAAAAACCGCCATTAAAAAACAGATCATCGCGATGAATCGAGAACTGCTTTGATTATTTTTCCGCAAATACAGAATAAGTCCCGCCATTTGGAAAAATAGAGCAAGGCCATCTAGTCTTCCCATTCCTGTCCAATTGAAAACGGGATACCAGGAAATCCATAACAAAAAAGGCAAAGCCCAATCGATGGCTGATGCTTTTTCACTCTTTCCGTCGACATAAAACTTGGAAATGAGCGCGCCGGTAAGAAGCAAAGCAATTGTATTCAGTATTCGCGCTTCCCGAAGCCAAATGATGGGTTCGGAACCGAACAAGCTAATGATGGATTGGAAAAAGGGCGTATAAGAGAAGTAATTAGCAGAATCAAATGCAGTAGCGCGATACGGGAAGAATCCGTCGAACAAAATCTTCACCTGATAGAGAATCGTCGACTCACCATAGTCAATTGTGTAAGGAAACCGAATGATCTGAAAAGCTCTTGCTACCACCGCGACATAGCAAAGTAAACCGTAACCCAAAAATACGAGGGTCAGTGGTTTTAACATTTTCGGGTTAAGTCGCATTACAAACCTTTGTTACCACAGGATACTGCTGAATCATTCACACATGCGCCATTGCAATCAAAAAACTTAACAATTGGAGCAGATGATGACGGAAAATTTACGGTAGCTGATCTGTCTGGAATTGTGAATGCCGGAATTGTGTGTGATGGCACTGTGTAGTATGACGTCGAGGAAGATGGATTTGTACCGGAACCACCACTGGAGATAGCAATTGTCGTTCCAGGAATAGTTTGCGCCGGAATGGTAGTACCAGGAATAGTAACTGTTTGAGCACCACCGCCAGAAGTCTGCGTTCCTGCGGTACAAGCTCTTGTCTTACAAGTTGTATCTGTAGTTACTCCACCATAACCTTCGCATGATTGATTAGATATTTCATAGAAGGTCTGACACTGGGCATTTCCTCCGCCCGTCGTTTTCATAATTTGCCCAGTGGAATTACCGCATGCTTTGGCGTAAGCCTGTTGAATACTTTTACATGTCCAAAAGCCATTCTCTACCACTTGAGTTTCGCCATTTAGACAAACATACGCACCAGCGTTGTTACCGAAACAATTTGAAACTGTGCCGCCTGCGGCAATTGTATTGTTCGTTATAAAAAACACTTTTCCAATATCGACGGATTTTAGATCGATACTGCCGGGCATGATGGTTTTTGGGCGGAACTTAACTTTAACGGTGGCTACATATAACGTTGCTGGTGGCGTGAGTGTTGCTGTTGGTACTACCACAGGATCGAAAGCTCGTATCCATTCCGTAGTCAGACCAAAGCCTGGCACGTCCATGCCTTCAACCACAGGAACTTTCTGCCCTGGTGGAGAGGCCGTAGGAGGTTTATTGTTATCCAGATAAAAGCCAACACGAATTGTTTGCGCACCATTTTCACCCACTGGCACACCAGTCGGCGGCCCAAATTGGGCAAGTCGAACGGATGTCTTGCAAACCTCTGAGGAAGAAATAATAGATTGAAGAGATTGGGTGACGGCTGCTCTTTCCATTGAGTTTCTGATTTGAGCTGCTTGCCTATTGGAATTGACTCCCATCTCGGCCAATACCAAGCCAAGAATTGTTGCTAGTCCAAATCCAACTAATACCTGCACTATGCTCATCGAATCCCCTCAGAACGACCTAGATAAATGACTCCAAAAATTGAGCTCTTTAATTATGAGAACACTTGAAATCATTGAAGTAAATACTTAAATATTTACGTATCAGACTAAAACACAGGGTCTTTACACTATTCGTATGATGTATGCAGAAGAGTATATTTTTTGAGTGTTTCCCAGACAAGGAACGAACAAACGGACGGGATAATTACAAGGGAAAAAAGAGAACGGCAGCCTCTAAAGTTAAAGCTGCCGTTGTTTAATTCTGAATGGAAATTTTAACTGCTATTTGTTTTTGGCGAATTGAATATCAAGGCTGATAGTCACATCATCGCCTACCAAAACACCACCCGCTTCAAGGGCTGCATTCCAATTCAAACCGAAGTCTTTACGTTTGATTTTAGTTTTCGCAGACAAACCAATCTTAGTATTTCCCCAAGGGTCCGTATGTTCTGCGGAAGGTCCCTCAACTTCAAGAACAACTTCTTTGCTTACACCACGAATAGTAAGGTCGCCGGTAACTTTAAGTTCATCCTCGCCTGCACGCTCTACTTTTTTAGATTTGAAAGTGATCGTTGGGAATTTCTCGACGTCAAAAAAGTCGGCACTTTTCAAATGGGCATCACGTTGAGCTTCGCGAGTATTAATACTTGCAGCCTCGATGCTTGCCTCCACCACAGATTTGGTGATGTCTGAAGAATCAAGGGAAAGAGTTCCACTGATTTTTTCGAAGCCACCATGAACTTTGGCGATCATCATGTGTTTGATGGAAAAGTTTGCGCTGGAGTGAGAAGGGTCGATTTGGAATTTTGCTGTAGTCATAGTGTCCTCCTAAAGACTTAAGTATTTGCTACTCCCTAACTATCGTCCAAAAAAGATTGTCGCGGCAGAGGACGGTATCGCAAATCATTGTTGCAATTCTGTACCCCCTCAAAAAACCGGTGGGCCAGACCTACGTTTACGGAAAAATTGTTTTCCCGCAAGAGTAACCACTGATCCGTTGAAACAAAATAAATTGGAGTAAAATGAAACAGACATGAACTCTGATGAGGAGGTTTTATGAATGTCTTGTTTAGAGGATTATGGGCAAGCACCATGGCGACCAGCACGATGAGTTATTCGCTGTTCGAAGCATTCAAAAGATTCACTCTCCGTGATCGCATCAAACCTTTGCCACAGGCTCAGGTCGCAGCAACGGCTCTTGAAAAATTGCACATCCCAAAATTGGGATCGGAAGCTCAGCAAGAAGCAGCAATGATTTCGCACTATGGATACGGCGCTGTCTTCGGGATTGCTTACGCTTTATTGGCCTCAAAAATTCCAGGCAGCAATCCGGTGATCAAAGGCTCACTGTTCGGATTAGGAGTATGGGCCGCAAGTTATTTCGGAATTATTCCCGCATTCAATCTTGAACCAAAGAATAGAAAACAAACCACGCAAAGAAAATCCCTGATCATAGGCTCGCACATCATTTGGGGCATCGGTATGGCCATCGCTGAAAACTCTTTAAGAAAAAGAGGAACCCGCATGCTAGATGCAAGACATCGCACCTAAGTAAAGGAATGCAAAAATGAAAAACTCACAACACCGCGAAGAGATAAAAAGAAATATCCCCCAAGAAATAATAAAGGCCGAAAAACACGATAGCCGTCCCACACAAAATCACACACCCGACGGCCCAGCTGAGGAATACATCAACGAATCTCGAAACGACAGCAACGAACCGCCACCATTTACGACCAAACTATTAACTCAAAAGAAAAAAACCAGCTTCTGGGATATTTTCAAATCCCGCAAAAATTAAAAAAGCCAAACTCAACACGAGTTCGGCTTTTAAATATAATCAAAATTTATTGGCTCAAAGTAAGTCCGTACTTTGTAAGGCCGTACTTTTTTATAAATCCGGAGAAAGTAAGTCCGTACCTTTTAAACTACTTAACTTGAATCTTAAGTTTGTATTGCGCTTTTGAGCGGCAAATACTCTCAACACCTTCAGTTGAACAAACCATCTTCCCACAATTCATAGTAAGAATGCGGTTTTCCTTATTAAGCTCCTTCAACTCTTTCTTCCACTCCGTACAAGCCTTCTTCCAGTTTGCACGAGCCTCTTTAATCAAAGTAGCCTCATCACCCTCAACATCATCCTCACCAGAAGTAATCTCAAATTTATTCTCAGTCGAAGAAGACCCCTTCTTAACAGAAATAGTAGTCTCCCCCTCATCAGCCGGAATATCCTTAACCCCAATTGACTGAGCAAACGATACAGAAACCAAAAGCGAAATCAAAAGTCCCAAACCAAATTTCATAAAGATTCCTCCAATCCCAAAATCCTACCACTCCCCCTAAACCAGAAAAGCAATAACACCCCACCCCTCCAAACCACCCAACGCACAACGTTAAATCCCCAAATCTCCCATGGTTCCGGTCTATCCAACTCTTTCTTACATGTAACTTCGATCCATCGAGGAATTTTCCGAGTGAAGAGGCTCTCGGAACGACCTCCGCGGGGCCTGGATGGCCCCCTCCGAAGGAGGAGCGGCAAGGGCAGGAAGCCCGGGTCGGAACGAGAGCCTCTTCACTCGGAAAATTCCTCGATGGGACGACGAGTTATCGCATGTAACCGAACCCCCAGTAGGATAGACCAATCCATGGCCGGGTCCCATGCAATGGTTCCCTTGACGAATCCCGCTAGGTCCGGAAGGAAGCAACGGCACTCGAGGGGCTATGTGATATGGGGTGCTCGGCCACTTTTTTGTTTTAAGCAGTTCGGAGAATGTTTTGTCTTATCAGGTGATTGCGCGCAAATGGCGTCCCCAATCTTTCACTGACGTAGTCGGACAGAATCATATTACCCAAACGCTGGCGAACGCGCTTAAAAACAACCGCCTTCCTCACGCACTTCTTTTCACAGGTCCCCGTGGTACTGGTAAAACTTCATCCGCACGTATTTTGGCGAAAGCTTTGCGCTGTCCAAATGCGGTGAACTTTGTTCCTTGTAACGAGTGTGACTCTTGCCGTGAGATTGCAGCCGGTAACAGCGTCGACGTCATGGAAATCGACGGAGCTTCTAACAATGGTGTCGATTCCATTCGTGAACTTCGTGAGACAGTCGCGTTCATGCCGACCAGCGGAAAATACAAAGTTTATATCATCGACGAAGTTCACATGCTTTCGACAAGTGCCTTCAACGCCCTTCTAAAAACTTTGGAAGAGCCGCCAGGTCACGTGATCTTCATCATGGCAACAACAGAGGTTCACAAAATCCCACAAACGATTTTGTCTCGTTGCCAACGTTTCGATTTCCGCAGAATCACCACTCGTCAAATCACTGAGCGCCTAAAACTGATCTGCGATCAGGAAGGCGTGCAAGCTGAAGAGGAAGCTCTTTGGGTTGTCGCTCGCCAAGGTGATGGATCAATGCGTGACTCGCAAAGTTTGCTGGATCAAGTAATCACTTTCGCCAATGGTCCTTTGACTCGCACAAATGTTGTTGAGATTTTGGGTCTTACTGATCGCGCGTTGTTGTTTGAAACACTGACGGCATTGGTTGAGCGCAATACTCTTGATATTCTGAAAGTGATCGAGAAAATTTCCACGGCGGGCTTTGAACCGCATTTATTCTCTCAAGATTTACTGGAAATGATCCGCAACCTGCTTTTGGTTAAAGTCTCTGAAACTCAAGCTGCACAAATTCTGGAAATGCCTGACACTGAATTGCAGGCTTTGAATGATTTGTCTCAACGCCTTTCTGAAGAAGACATCCACATGCTCTTCGACATGGCGTTGAAAGGCGGCAGCGATATTCCGCGCGCTCAAGATCCTCGCATTGTGCTTGAGGTGATTTTGCTTCGCATGGCGTCTGCGCCGAAACTTGCGGACCTTAAGACTTTGTTGGCGAATGGTCCCCAAGCTTCTCACAGCGCAGGTGGGGCCAGGCCCTACGTTCCGCCGGTAGCTCCACCCGTTCCAGGCCACCAGCGACTGAAAGAATCCCAATCCGTTCCTGAAGTTCCGTCAGGTTTGGAAAAGATGAAGGCGACTTTCGAGCACCCTGCTAAGAAAACTTCTGATAACAAACCAACAACTCCGGTTCCGGCTCCCGTTGAGGAAGCTAAACCAGAAGTTCCAAAACTTGCATCAGGTGCGAACCCACAAGAACGTTGGATGAGTTTTGTTGAGTTGCTGCGCCAGGATGACGCTTTGTTTGCGGCAAAAATTGAGAACCTTCTGTTCGTAAAAGAAGAAGGCAAACTTTTGACCCTGGGAGTTCCAACAAAGTTGGTGTTCCTGAAGGATCAAATGGCCGATACTCAGGTGCGTAAAAAGCTTCAAGGATTTATTGATTCGTACTGGGGCGCTGGGTATTCTTTTGAAGTATTGATGAAGGGTGATCAAACGGGCGAATCAGCTCAGGCTCTGCAACAGAAAAAAGTGCAGCTGGCTGAGGATGAAATCCGGACCAAGATCACTAACAACCCGATGGTTAAAGCAGCCCAGGAAGCATTCCAGGGTCAGATTAAAAACATCGTAGAACTAAAGCGCGACAACGCGCCTAAAAAGTAAGGAGAACTTATGAAAGGTCTTCCAGGCGGAATGGCTGCTTTGATGAAGCAAGCTAACCAAATGCAAATGAAAATGAAAAAAGCCCAAGAGGAGCTTGCTAAGGCTGAGTACGAAGCAACTTCTGGTGGCGGCGCTGTCACTGTAAAAGTTAACGGCGACCACATGATCACTGATTTGAAAATCAGCGCTGACGTTATGAAAGACGGCGACGTGGAAATGCTTCAAGATATGATCATGACTGCAACTAACGAAGCAGTTAAAAAAGCTCGTGATATCTCTTCCAAAGAAATGGAAAAAATCACTGGCGGCATGAACATCCCAGGTATGTTCTAGTCAGATAATCGGAGAAACCCTTGCTTCACATCACTGCCCTTGAAAAATTAGTCCACGAAATGAGCCGTCTGCCTGGTATCGGGCCGAAGACTGCTCAGCGTTTGGCCTATTTCATTCTTAAATCTGAGAGTGAATTTCCAGAGCGTTTGAGTGAAGCGCTTCTTCGTGTGCGCGCAGAAGTTCATGACTGCCCACAATGCTTCAACTTTACGGATGCTGATATTTGCCGTTATTGCAAAGACGCACACCGTTTGGATGAGTCCATTTGTGTGGTGGAAGAGCCTTCCGATATCATGCGCATCGAATCCTCTGGTGCATTCAGAGGCCGTTACCATGTTTTGCATGGGGCGATCTCTCCATTGGAAGGCATCGGTCCTAAAGAACTAAAAATCCATGAATTGATCGACCGAGTGGACGCAGGTTTGCGCGGTGACGGCCCCGTGATTAAGGAGATCATCCTTGCATTGGACGCAGATCTTGAAGGCGATACGACGATTTTGTACCTTGCTAAACAGTTGCAGGGTAAAGGATTGAAACTTTCTCGCATTGCCCATGGAGTTCCTATTGGCAGCGACATCGATTTCGTAGATGATAGAACTATGGGTCGTGCCCTGCAAAATAGAGTGGAGCTGTAATGTCCTTTATTAACTACAATGCCAAAGAGATTCACTGCAAAGTCGTGTATTACGGCCCATCATTGGGTGGTAAGACGACGAATATTCAGTGGGTTTACCAAAAAACGGCTGAGGATCAAAAATCCAAGCTGGTGGCATTGAATACGGACATCGAGCGCACTCTGTTCTTTGACTTCCTTCCACTGAACGTGGGGGAAATCCGCGGTTTCAAAACTCGCTTCCACCTTTACACAGTCCCGGGCCAGGTTGTTTACGATGCTTCCCGTAAGTTGATCCTCAAAGGTTTGGACGGGGTTATTTTCGTCGCTGACTCGCAAATCGAGCGTATGGACGAAAACTTGGAATCTTTGCGCAATTTGGAAACGAACCTTGAACAACAAGGTTACGACATCAAAGAAATCCCGTTGATCATGCAGTACAATAAGCGCGACCTTCCAAATGTGGCGTCACTGGCTGAGATGAGAAGCGCTTTAAACCCTTACAACGCCCCTGAAATCGAAGGCTGTGCTTCCGAAGGCCGTGGCGTGTTCGAGTCTTTGAAGACCGCTTCCAAGTCTATTATCAACGTTCTAAAAGGTGGAACGACTCTGTAATCAGAGCCTCCTTTTGAGCCCAATTGTAACTTCAATTCGCTTTCATTTTCCTCTTACGACCTTGGAAGGGCTGTGCTATAGGATGTCGCACCTATTCGGCGTATAATGTCCTATTACTTTCAGGCGTATATTGCCAGGGCGAGGTAATGACTATGAGTTATGATGTTGCTGCTGAAATTCAAAGACTGAAAAAAGAGAAGAACGCCGTCGTTCTTGCTCACTACTATGAAGATGGCGAGATCCAAGATGTCGCTGACTATGTGGGTGACAGTTTCTTTTTGGCTAAAAAAGGTCAGGAAGTTAAAGAGCAAGTCATTCTGCTTGCGGGTGTTGTGTTCATGGCGGAATCCGTAAAGATCATGAACCCGACTAAAACAGTTTTGGTGCCTGAGCTTGAAGCAACATGCTCGCTGGTTAAAGGGGCTCCTTACGACAAGTACTTGGCTTGGCGCCAACAACATCGCGATGGCATCGCGGTCACTTACATCAACTCCTCTGCTGAAGTTAAATCCATTTCTGATGTGATCATCACTTCTTCGAATGCTCAGCAAATCGTTAATGCCATTCCTAAAGATCGTAAGATCTTATTCGGACCCGACCAGCACTTGGGGCGCTG
Organism: Bdellovibrio sp. HCB185ZH; assembly: GCF_047302455.1. Lineage (GTDB taxonomy): Bacteria > Bdellovibrionota > Bdellovibrionia > Bdellovibrionales > Bdellovibrionaceae > Bdellovibrio. The sequence goes on along the minus strand of NZ_CP178624.1, from coordinate 2,624,110 downwards.
GTTGTCTAAAAAATTAGGCCGTGAAATGGAATTTTGGAATGGTTCTTGTGAAGTGCACGTGCTGTTCAATGCGAACCGTTTGGCTGCGCTTATTCAAGAACACCCAGATGCATTAATCCTGGCTCACCCGGAGTGTGATGATTCTGTGTTGGCTTATGCTAACGTGATTGGTTCAACTCAACACTTGCTCGATTCCGTTTCCAGCAATCCTCACAAGAAATTTATCGTCGCAACCGAGACTGGCATTTTCCATCAAATGCAAAAGCGTCGTCCGGATGCTGCGTTCATTCAAGCACCGGTTGTTGACGAGGGTTGCAAGTGCAATGACTGCCCTTATATGAAAATGAACAACATGGAGAAAATCAAACGTGCGCTTGAGACTTTCAAGCCCGAGGTGACTTTGCCAGAAGCCTTGCGCCTGGAAGCGAAAACGTCTTTGGATCGCATGATGGATATCACTAGCGGTAAAGCCGTTACTTGGCCCACTGAATTTGCTCTTTAATCTTTGAGGACTCTGACATGTTGATCATCGACAATCACAAGTTAGAGTCTTTAAGAAAATATCTGAACTGCCCCGACTTACAGGTCTTTGCTTATGCAGAATGGGGCAGTGAAAATCCCGAAAACCGCAAATTGATTCATGCCCAGCGTGATCAGATCATTTTAAGTTCCACTTCTCCCCTCCACTCCAGCATCGCTCATACTCAAGGAATGGGAGTGTTAATGATTTCTTCGCAAGCTGTGGGCGTTGACGTGGAAAATACCCACCGGGTTTCAGACCCCATCGCAAGGCGCGTAGCAAAGCCCGGAGAGTACGAAGCGGCCCCCAGTGCTGCGAGCTTATGGACGGCCAAAGAGGCGTGCTATAAAGCGCTTCGTCCGTTCAAACAGCCCTCGGTCCTTTCCGAATTTTCTGTAGGGGATTGGCAAAAAATCACGTCCCACTATGAGACATTCACCTTACAAAATTACTCTGAACACCAAGCCCCGAGCGCCGGAGCTGGCGTGTGTTTCCACGAGCAGAAATTTAGTTTTGGTTTTTACTGCGTGAACCTTTAACTTTGGTCCGGTCTTGCCGAAGAGTTTATAAGCCTGCAAAGTCAGAAGAAGTGCAGGGGCTCATAAGGCAAGTTTCATTAGGGCAAGGTAGGTATAAATGGGAAACACAGCTGCAAATAAACGGATCGCTCCCCGTAAGGAAGTCACACCGATTCATGTGTCGTATATGACTTCACTGGATGATTTCGCTAAAATCGCAAAGAACTGCGAAATCGTGGAAGCATCTTCGACAGGTCTGCTTCTTTTAGTAAAAAGAGATGATCTTATTCCCACAGCACTTAGAAAAAATCTAACGTTGGATGTTTTGATTGGCGACAGAGTCTTCATGCATCTGGACGAAATGAACCTGGAAATTTCAGGTGTAATTAAAAGAACAAAACTATTGGGTAAAAAAGGCTTCCATATCGCTGTTGATTACAGCGAAGACGCTCCAGAATATTGGAGAGAATGCCTGATGGATCTTTTGCCAACTCCAGGAGAGATGGACGAAGAATAGTTCTGCTTTAAATGCCTATGAGACCAAAAAGGGAATCCAGCCGGATTCCCTTTTTTATTTGGCGTAACTGGTTACTAGCTCATCGAGCTTTGCATTGAAGATCTTCTGGCCTTCGGAACTTGCGTAATCTTGTGATTTTAATTGCTGCTTATATTGCTCGAGCTCCACTGATATCGTCTTCCAGTTGTTTTGGCGAAGCTTCTGCTTGTCTTCGTCTATCTGCTGAGCAGGGCCCATAATGTCGCGGAAATTAGCGCCCGCTTCCATTTGTCTTTGAAGTTCTTTTTCCCTTGCGCCGATGGCTTCCATCTGAGCTTTCGTGGCGCTGTTTGTTTTCAGCACGGATTCGATCTTCTCGTTCATCAGTCGTGTGGCCCGGTCGTTTTCATAATCTTTGCGCACGCGGGTGACGTTTGCTGGAGAAGCCGTCACCATTCCGTTTTTCATGCCTTCGCTGGGCCCCGCACCCGCTTCAACCCAGGTAAAAGGAACATTGAGGTCCCCAAGTACCGGCTGAATTCCAAGATTCATAAAGTTTTTTAGCGCCATGAATTCGGGTTTTAAGGCTGAGTCTTCGTTAGTTTTATCGTTCAGATATCTTGCAGTTGCATTGAGCTTTCCTAAAACCTCGGCGCGGCTCATTTTTTGGATGTTTCCCCAGCGAAGGTCTTTGGGAGCACCTACTTTATCCAAGAGCTGGTTATAGTCTGCGATCTCACGGGAAAAATTTTGAACGAAGTTCTTTTTTACATCGGCAAAGTGAATGAGGCGAATCATTGTATCAGGGGATGGAACTCCGACCTGTTGTTCAGGAGAAAGCACTTCTTTGCAATGAGCATAGTCCTGCAGCTTTTCATAAAATCTACGGAGATCACTGTCTGAAGTGTTTGCGGGAGGATTAGCACACCCCTCTTCGGCATTCAGATAACAGCTGTAAATTTTTGCATCCTTCAGATAAGGACCCTCACACATGGACTGAACATTTGCCAAATCCATCGTAAGCTTTTTATTCGAAAACTTTCCGCCCACGCAAATTGCGGCATCCGTGATCCTGACGCCATCCAATCCTTTTAAGGCTTTTTGCAATTCGTTTTCGTCCTTTATCTGCGTAAGTTCTTTTTCTTTAGATAGGAAATCTTTTAGCAGTGCCCAATTTGCGGGGCTATTTCCCAAAGGACCTTGTCTATCGAAACCAACAACAACTTCAACTTGAGGAAAAGACTTTTTCCAATACAAACTAAGACTGCTAATGTTTGCGGTATAACAACCCCACAACGCCAATGAACGAATTCCATCACCCATCGGTGGATTTTTTAAAAATGCATCCGAGAGAGCTTTGTCATCGAGGTCGCCGAAACGGCCAGCAAAATGCCCATTTCCATCGTGACCGGAAACTACCATCGAAGAAAGCTGCACACCTTTTTGCTTTAGCTCTGCGATGCTTTTTTCCAGAGTCTTGGCATTTAATTCATTTTCCTGCCGAAATTTATTCTCTCTTGCCATGGCCTCATCTAGATTTTTAGCAACAGCTGCACAGGCTTCCGTTTTCTCTATTCCGACGGAGCAGCCTTTTTTTAAATACTCTGCATTTGCTTTTTGGGTAAGCTCCTTGAACTTAACTTGATTAGCCGCAAGCTCTTTAGTTATCTCTGGAATTACGATTACTTTTTCCCCACGCTTGGCCGCTGCTGCTTTCGCGGCCTCGATTTCTTTGGGATTTCCATTAAGATCTAAAAATAGGATATCAGCGTTCGCCGACATCGCGAAGGACATAACAATTACTAAAACGCTGAAAGAGGATTTCAACATTAGCGAGCGTCCTTGATGAGCATTTGAAATTTTGCTAATTGCTTTTTCGGTAGAGCTGGATATTTTTTTGCGAAAGCTTTTGCTCCGCTATTTTGTGCACGCAGCACAAACATATCCCGCTCATAGTGACTTTTATTTTTAAAGAATTTTGTGAGTCCCGCTTTATCAATCAAATCATCGCGCTCGCCAGGTGAAATCACTTGGTGATCCCTCAACGACTTATTCACCGGTCCGTTTAATTTCTCGCTCGGATACTCTTTGGAATAAACGGAATAATTGATCTCCGCCGGTGGCGTGAGAGTATTTGTAGATAAAGCTGTGGAAGCGCCCAGAAAAATAGCGAGAGCGCCGAGATATCTCAGCATGAATTATTCCCTTTTAAATATGATAATCTACGAGGGAACAATTGTAAGGACGAGCGGGTCCTGCTCGCCCTAAGCCTAGCTTAAAGATCCGTGAATTTCGGTAAGCCCATTTCAGAAACAAGCACGATGGAATAATGTGGAGGTAAGAACCAGCTAATCGCTTCCGCGATTCCTTGGTGTTCTTTTTCTGGAGGATTACCCAATGACTCCAACGAGAAAGCCAAATCGTAGTGCTTACGATCCTGGCTCATCACCAAAATACGTGGGCGCATGACCGCCTGGTCGCGAAGAAACTCTTTGATGATGTTACGAACGTATTGCGGAAGGTAAGAAGGCGCTGGCTCCCCTGCATGAAGACCTTGGCCTTTTTCCATTTCCAAAACACCGACGGGTGCTTCATCAGCCGTACGATAGAACAATCCTGTTTCTTTGAAGTGCCAAAGCATTCCGTATGTGAATACGTAGTCTGGATAATTTTTCTGTGGATTTACCGCTAAGCCCACACCTTTCAGTGCCGCCCACTGCATGATTTTATTTGCCGGCTCTGTGGCATCCGCAGAAGTTTCTGCAAGCATATACGGCCAGCCATCCGGGCCCTGTTGAGGAGCATCCAGCATCAACTTTACTTTGCCGGAAGTGATCGCCATAAAGAAATCAATTTCCCATTGGTGATCACGTTGTTCATCAGAGATTTTCACAAGTTCGTTCAAAGTCATAAATGCTCCAAGAGGGAGGCCCAAATGAAAAAAGGCCAAACCCGTAGGTTCAGCCTTTTTATTGCCCTTAAGAGTTAGGGTCAAGTCGGTATTAGTACTCTTCCACGATCACTAGAGAGCGGTAGCCCACTTTAATTTGTGGCTTACCGTATTTGTCGACCATTTGGCGACCTGTTTTCGTATCGATAACTGGCATTTGGCCTTTGTCGGCTCTAACAACCGCGTCGTGGATGATGTTGATTTGACCAGATTTCACACGCACGCAACCAGAGGAAGCACGTTGACCCAAAGCCGCGACACCGTTTGCCTCGCCGCCAGAGATATCTGGAGGTACTTGGTGAACCGCCAAACCACGAGCGTCGTTAAAGAACATCGCGTATGGCATTTGGAATTTAGATTCGCCAGAACGGTAGTTATAGTCGTAAACGCGTTTCACAGAGTAGAAACCACGAGTCGTGTGTCTCCAATGAGAGCTGCGAGAACCTTTGAAGATTCCATTGATAACGCCTTTGAATTTACCAATGTATTCCACTTCCTCTGTACCAGAAGAAATTGGAGTTGTAAGAACCAAGCGGCGGTTTGTGTAAAGGCGAAGAGTTTGTGCGCCATTACCCTTAGCTTTTTTGTTGATCACGATGATGTTCGTGTAGTCGTTGTAGTCTGTTTGACCAGCAAAGTAGTCATCTTCAAAAAACAACTGACCCTTTGGTGCTTCGTAAGAATCTTCAACCATCAAACGCTTTTCAGCTTCTTCACGCTTAGAAAGTTTTAGTGGTGTTTCTTCCGGAAAAGACTGAGCAAATGCAGCTACAGAGAAAGTGGACGCCAAAAGCGCTGCCAACAACAATTTCATGATCACTCCTTACAAGTACATTCTGGAACTTCGCACCCCTCGCGAATTCCGATGGAGTCAGATAACTTAGGACACGAGCGAATGCATTAGATTTCGAGAAATGAAGCATTCCTCCATACTTTGTAGACAGAAAATTATTAAGAATTAATCTACGGGTCGCCTTGACGACCCGCGTTCTGTTTGCCCTTTATCCTAAGGCATTTTCCAACAAAATGAGTACGATTCCAATGATCGATCCCCCGGCAATAATACCAGCGGCCATCGTTTCTTGATTTTGCACGAATGCGCGATAACCAAAGCCTTTTTCGTTCGTAAACTTTTTACGAGCGACCCAAAACAACAATGTTCCCAGAGCCATGGACCAAGCATCCGTAAAGCGCAGGACAAAGCCCAAACCCAGCCCGACACCAGATAGCGGGAAACGACCGCGTGTTTTCTTACTTAAGAACTCAATCACAATACCAAGGACGGCACCAATTGCCGCCGCAGCCTGTGCTGTCGGATGCAAATTTCCTAATCCTTTAGTCAGTGCTTCAGCCACACCTTTCCAAATAGCCGCGCCTGGAAGTGGCATTGCATCGGAGGTGAAAGTGGAAACATCACCATGGAACAAAGAATAAAAAACCGGTACCGCGATGAATGCGCCGGCGAAAATACCCAGCACATGCCCGATCGCTTGGTGACGGGGTTTACCGCCCAACATGTAACCCGGTTTGATATCCATCAAAAGGTTACTGGCATTCAAAGAAACTTCAGAAGTAATTCCGGCCGTCATAAGGTTTGTTGTCACATTGCCCGGAGCTAAAACACCGTAAGTGATCTGAGTCAATTTACCAAGCGCACCCCCTGGAGTGATCGCTGTTAGGCCCGTGGATGTCACTGCAATGAGTGTAAACACAAAGACCAATGGGATCGCTAAAATACCCAGCCAATAGTGAATACCAAACCAAACATGGCCCAAATAAACAACCACGGCACCAACCAAAGGAATGCCGACTGCAAAAATCCACATTGGCAATTCGATCTTGTTTAAAACGTCATGATGCTTATGCAGACTGTTTTTCGTGAAGCTTTTAGTAAAGGCTTCCTTCAACATTTTTGGTTTCGAAAAGAATGAAAACAACGAAGAGGTGGTCATCATCGAAGCTCCGCCCCACAGCGCCCACATGGCGATGGCTTTAAATTTTGCTTCAGGGATAACTCCCGCTTGAATCAAAATTGGAGCACACAAGAAATAATTCAACATCGCCCCAATAAGCAGGGACATCGAAGTTTTCATACTCATCAAGCCACCAGTGCCCAACATCACAATCGATGTGTCCCACTGAATTGTCAGATCCTTAAGGGGAGTATTAAATAAACGAGGAGTTGCGAATTTATAGATGAAATCGTCCCAGTACTGCGGAAACGCCAAGAATTTCAATTTCAATGCCGAGAGGATCGGTTCGGCCCGCAGAAATTCAATCAAAGCAGAAAGACCTGCGCCGCCCATCAAAAGTTTTGCCTTGAAGACGCCATCGCCACCATCTTCAGAATGTAAGCTATCCAATACCACACCCGAAGCATAGCCTTCAGGGAATGGCATTTGTTCATCGTTAATAAAACGTTTCTTCAAAGGGAAAGCGAACAAAACACCCAGTATCGCAAGTGCGATGATCCACCAAATCGTCTGATACATTGGCACCACTTGGCCAGTCACCATCATATAAGCGGGCATTGAAGCCATTAACGGCGCCGTCATATAACCAGCACTTGTCGCAATCGATTGCATCGCATTGTTTTCAAGTATCGTCATATGAGAACCAATCTTCATACGATCCATGATTTTAAAAAATGCAAAGGACAAGATCACAGAAGAGATGCCCACTCCAAGAGTCCAACCCGTTTTAATGCCGATGTATAGATTGGTCATGCTTAGGATGCCACCCAAGATCACACCCGTCAGAGCCGAGCGAATCGTAAGTTGCGGCATATCGCCTTTGTATACATTCTGTAACCACCACTCGTCCTTTTGCTCGAGGGTCATAGAATGAATTTCGTCCTGACTTAGCTCTTGAATTGCCATGAGATCTCCGTTGATATTTGAGGAGGTTGATCAAGCCTGGATTTGCGAGGTCAGTCAATTGTATTGCTGTTTTGAGATATCGTGAGCACAAATAAAAAAACCACCTCGAGGGTGGTTGTTTTTCGATAGGCCAATCTTTTAGAAGATTGGTAGGGAGTACAGGATTCGAACCTGCGACATCCACCTTGTAAGGGTGGCGCTCTACCAACTGAGCTAACTCCCTATCGGTAAGAAGGACCTATGTTTATCTGCGTCCTTCTAACTTTGCAATATCTTTTTTAACTTTTTTAAAAATTCTCGTTAGTGCGACAGGCAAGTGTCTTGCGTGAAGCGAAAACGCGAAGAAACCTTCGTCAGCTGCAAATGGGCGATGTAATAAGCGCTCTTGTCGCCTAGATCGCTCATCGACAATACCATCACTGAACCCGTGTAGAGATTACCCATCACCGGCGGCTGCGGAGAATCTTCACGTTTAAATGATGTCAGCTTCAGACGGTACGTAGCACCACCACAGCTCGTCATTTGCGCAAACACGATGTTGTCTCTTTCGAAACCCGGGCCCTCGGCCAACACACGACGAGTTTCCCCATCGATTTGTCTAACCAGAAGCTGGCGGCCACCGCTTGCTTGCTTCACAACTTTGAATGCGAAGTAAGATACGTAGTTATCCTGTTCGACCTTCCACAAACCTTGGATATCATCCCAAGGGAATGGCTGCGCCAATGTCCAAGGCCATGGGACCGGACGATTGTCTCCAGACGGCATGATGCTGCCTTCGTCATAATCCCAAGCATGTGCGTGGTAAGACGAAGCCTGCGCATGGCTTACGCTGGAAAAGATCAACAGAGCTGCTAAAAAAATATGACGTAACATGAAAACCCCTACTAGTGCTCGAAATGGACTCGAGCAGCTTTATTCATGTAATAGCCGTTTTTGGCTCTAAAAATATATTTTGGTTTTTCGTAATCTGGTTCGATCAACTTACGAAGACGTTTAATCGTCACGTAAATCTTATTGTCATGGATCGCAGGATCATATGGCTGCTTCCAAACATTCTCGACCAGGAATTCTTTCGAATAAATAGTGCCTTGGTTCTGAACGAACAGACGCAATAGATCCAAAAGGATGAATTGATTTTTGAAATCGATACGACCCAATTTACGCTCAGTCACCGCATGGTTAACTTCGTCGAATACTAGGTCATAGCTGTGCTGAGAATCCGCACCAATTTTAGATGCGTAGAACTGAGCAATCTTAGCCAGGCGAACGTGATTTTCGGAGTCGATAGATTTTTGTGCCAACGCCAAGTAAACGCGAGCCAAATCTTTATCGCCCATTTCGAAATACACATCACCCAATTGGATCATCAGGTAAGAAGCGGAAACAACATTACGAGTTTCTTTAAGAGCATCGTAAGCTTTCCACAATACCGTCACAGCTTCCTCATGCTTTTTCATTTGCGCAAGGATGTTACCGTTCAAGATCAAAGATGAAATTTTCAAATCAGGAAGATTGTAAACCTGGAAGAACACTTCAAGGTTGTAGATCTCTTTCAAGGCGTCAGCGTAACGAGCAACACCTGGAGCAGAGTAAACCATCGCAAGACCGAAGATGGCGTTGCAGATGTCCTCTTTGTTGTCAGAAGCTAGCGCGATCGCAAGCGCTTTTTGTACGTAATCCAACGCCACATCAGTTTGGCCTTTGTAAGACGCGCAGACTGCAAGAGTGTAGTAAGTTTTAGAATTAAGTTCGAAGCCCTCATTCAAAACCAGGTCTTGGAGTTTTTCCTTGGTTTTGTTGATTTCTTCTGTTTGTTCGCGTTCGGCAAAAATACGCAACAACAAGTTTTGGCACTTGAGATATTGAGAGAAGTTCTTTTCAGCGAAATAGCCTTCACTAGCTTCGCGAAGGTGATCCGCAGCGGGACCGAACTCTCCACGATCGCTATAAAGCTTGCCGAGCTCATAGGTGCGATCGAATTGACTCATAAGAAATTAAAACTCCAAGTTTTTTTGAGGAAGGACAGGTTTTGTCAGATTGTCAGGATATCGTCAATGAAGGATGCGAGTCGTTGCTGAAAAAGTAGGCATAGTGAGAATTGATTTCAGTAATGTAATCCTAAGCCCTTATCACAACTGTATTTACTCGGCGCAACATGTGGGAATTATTTAGAATAATACGTGTCCATAGTCGTCAGAAAGGTACTTCTTAACCTCTTGGATAAAGACTTTCACGTTAATATTTTGTTTGTGGCGGATCGGTGTGACCGCCCAAATGTCCTTTTTTCCTTCATTAAAATTTTCCAAAACTGAAATCAGGCGGCCTTTTTTTATTTCCTCAAAAGCGTAAGATCCCGGAAGTCGCGCAATCCCCAAACCCGCCAGGGCAGCCTTTTGCATGACCCGTGGGTTGTTGCTTTTAAAGTTTCCTGAAACCTGAACCTGAAAACTTTTTCCGCGTTTTTTAAAACTCCATGAACTGCGCTCGCCGATGCAGTTGTGTTGAATCAAGTCCTGTGGCTCTTTCAGAGGCGGCGCTGATGAAAGATAGCTTTTCGAACACACGATGTATTCAAATCGAGAGGCAATTTTTTGTGCCATCAAAGATGAATTTTCCAAGTGCCCGATGCGAATCGCGACATCGAACTTTTCCTCAATTAAATCCACAATGCGGGTCGAGAAATTTAATTCGACTTTTAAATCGGGATATCGTTTAGCCATTTCAATTACCACGGGCGCAATGTAGTCCTCGCCAAAAATTCCCGCCAGCGTCACTCGCAGAGTGCCGCGTGGAGTGTCGGATAGATCCAAAATCTCCTGCTTGGCGGAATCAAGGCTTTTTAAAGATTCACGACAGGTCTCAAGAAAACGCTCCCCCAGATGAGTCAGCTGTACTTTGCGGGTGGAGCGAACAAAAAGTGCGATACCCAAGTCGGCCTCTAATTGGCGGATGTTTTTACTGATGTGAGATTTCGAAACGTTCAAAATTTCAGCAGCTTTTGAAAAGCTTCCGACATCAGCGACTTTGACAAACGAAATGATTCCCTGGAGCGACTTTATTGTTTCCATACAGAAACAGTATTGTTCTTTTTGTCGCCTAGTCAAGAAAGCGGTATCTCCATATAATTCCTTCATTAAATACACTTAAGGAGTCAGTATGAAAATCAAAGCCGCAGTTGCGTGGAAAGCCGGAGCCCCTTTATCTATCGAAGAGGTTGAATTAGAAGCACCTAAAAAAGGCGAGGTCTTAATCAAAGTTGTCGCAACAGGCGTTTGTCATACGGATGCTTTCACGTTGTCAGGAGCAGATCCTGAAGGTCTTTTCCCAGTTATTCTCGGTCATGAAGGCGGCGGTATCGTTGAAGCAGTCGGTGAAGGCGTCACCACTCTTAAAAAAGGGGATCACGTCATCCCGCTTTATACTCCTGAGTGTAAAGAATGTAAGTTCTGCCTTTCTGGAAAAACCAATTTGTGCGTTCGCATTCGTGCGACACAAGGTAAAGGTTTGATGCCAGATGGTACTTCTCGTTTTTCTAAAGATGGCAAAATGATTCATCACTATATGGGTTGCTCAACATTTGCTGAATACACCGTGGTTCCAGAGATCGCTTTGGCGAAAGTTAATCCAGCGGCGCCTTTGGACAAGGTTTGCTTGTTAGGTTGTGGAGTAACGACAGGAATCGGCGCCGTTTTGAATACCGCTAAAGTCGAAAAAGGCGCAACCGTTGCCGTATTCGGTCTGGGTGGTATCGGTCTTTCTGTTATTCAAGGTGCAAAAATGGCTGGAGCTTCTCGTATCATCGCGATCGATATCAACGATGCAAAAAGAGAAATGGCCGAAAAATTCGGCGCCACTGATTTTGTAAATCCCAACAAATTCGATAAACCGATCCAACAAGTAATCATTGAAATGACTGAATGGGGTGTTGATTATTCATTTGAGTGTGTTGGTAGCACCGCACTTATGCGTGCAGCACTTGAGTGCGCTCACCGCGGCTGGGGTCAATCCATCATCATCGGTGTAGCGGGCGCGGGACAAGAGATCTCTACACGTCCTTTCCAACTGGTTACAGGCCGCGTTTGGAAAGGTTCTGCCTTTGGAGGAGTTAAGGGCCGCACTGAACTTCCAGGTTACGTGGATCAATACATGTCAGGCGCTATCAACATCGACGACATGGTGACTTTTGAAATGCCACTTGAAGATATCAATAAAGCCTTTGATTATATGCATGAAGGCAAAAGCATTCGTTCCGTCATCAAAATGTAGGAGAGGCCATGGAAGTAAAACTTCTTAAGTCCCATAAGACATTCGAAGGTAAAACCCAATTTTGGGAGCACGATTCCACATCGACGAAAACCAAAATGAAGTTTTCAACTTTCATTCCTGAAGGATTAGTTAAGGGTTGTGTGATCTGGCTTTCGGGACTGACTTGCACAGACGAAAACTTCATCACTAAAGCGGGGGCACAAAAGTACCTGGCAGAACATCAATTGATGGTGATCTGCCCCGATACCTCCCCGCGCGGACTGCAACTGCCCGGCGAGCATGAATCCTATGATTTCGGCTCGGGAGCGAGCTTTTACGTGGATGCAAAAACTCCTGGATACGCAGATCACTATCGAATGTTTACGTATATCAGCGAGGAGCTTTTTGATTTAATTCAGACGCAGTTTCAAGTTCCGAAAAACAAAATCTCCATCATGGGTCACTCGATGGGTGGTCATGGAGCCTTGGTGATCGGACTTCGTGAAAATAAAAAGTTTCAATCTATCTCAGCCTTTGCTCCGATTGTGAATCCGACTCAATGCCCATGGGGTGAAAAGGCTTTCACCGGCTATTTGGGTACCGACAAATCCACTTGGAGCCAATACGATGCCACCGAATTGGTTCGCAGCGGTGCCAGACATGAAAATAGCATTCTTGTTGATCAAGGCTTGGCAGATGAGTTTTATGAAAAGGGTCAGCTACTGACTCCGCAATTAGAAAAAGCCTGCTTGGAAGTGGGACAAAGTATCGAAATGAAATACCGCGGTGATTATGATCACAGTTACTATTTCATCGCGACATTTATTGAAAAACACATCAAACATCACGCAAAATTCTTAACGTAATATCAGCCCGGCTGTGCTTTTATAGACTTAAAAGCACAGCTCCAGTTCCCACCACCAAAGCTCCAACAATCTGAATTCGGCTTAACGATTCCTTTAAGACAAAAGAAAACAAAACTGCAAAGAAGATGGATGCGTTTCTAAGTGAAATCGCAAATCCAGGGACGGAAACTTTTAAACCGTAAAGAAAAATTACGAACGACATGTTTGCGGCAATACCAGCGGCAACCGCTTTGATACTTTCCTTGCGCACAACTTGTTTTACTCGATTTACTCGCTCCCCAGTGATAGCAAACCACAGAAAGGGCCAAGAGATAATCATCGCCACTGCGAAAAGACTTTTAGGTTCAGCACCATGATGCAAAGCCTGATGATAACTTAAATGGTAACCACCAATAAACAATGCGCAAACCCACGCCCATGGCACTTTTGCAAACCACCCGGAGGCTTCGCCTTTTTTCTCGCCAAGGCTTGGAAAACTTAGAACAACGATTCCACCTAAAACCAAAACCGCACCCAAGGTTTGCAATGTCGAAGCCGTTTCTCCCATAAAGGCTGTGGAGATGATCCACACTAAGATCATCGCACCACCGCGCATGATGGAATAGGCTTTACCCAGCTGACTTTGTTTCAAAGACCAAGCAAGGGTCACAAAGTACGCGCCTTCTGACAATCCCGAAAGAATTGCCCAACCCACCGGGTTTCCGGCCGAGAATCCGTCTGGAAAGAATATAAGTGAAACCGCAATGACAAGGTTGCTAACAGTCATTGCAACAAAAAGAAAGGCTTCCTTATCCTTGGTGGTTTTCGCAATAGCGTTCCAACTAGCATGAAGAAAAGCAGAAGATAAAAGTAACAGGGCACTCATGTTCATCGGTGCCCATCATACGAAGTTCGACTACTTACGAGAAGAAATTTGTTTATCCATCTGACTTTTCTTTTCTTCAAGACGCGCAAAAATCTGATCAACTTCGCGTTCAAACTCTTTTTGCGGCTGCTGCAGTCCGTTTAGGAATGTACTCCAGTGACGAGTCAAACCCGCCATCGCGACGGATTCTCGCAGCTGTTCTTCGTTAGCTCCATGAAGTTTCGCAAACTCGGTATAGATATAAACACAGTATGGACAACCCGCCTGCGCTGACACTGCTACACTCATCAAATCAATTGTTGCAGGAGCCAAAGGTGCCTTGGAGTTCATACTAAGCATCTTGTGTTCATTCCAGGCCCCGGCAATTCCCTTAGACGCATAGGGCTTCACGAAGGCTGGCGTGAATCCCAGGGTACTTTCCATATCACGATAGGCACCATCAGCATCGCCAATCAATGGAGTTGTCTGATGTTCAATCACAGACCCAGGCTTTTTACTTTTAAGATTTGAAATCATCTTATCAACATCCATTTTAAATTTCGGGAATGGAATCGGAGAACCCTCCCAGAACGTAGCCCACTTGCGAGCGTCAGCTGCGATCGCCAAAGCAAAATTCACCTCTTCAGGAGTAGCTCCATTAAATTTAGCCGCGCGTTTGTGAAAATAGATACAGTAGGTACAAGGAATTTGCGCAGCCACCGCAAGCCCAATCAATTCTTTCGTTTTGGGAGTCAAAGCGGTCGTAGGATTAAGTTGAACATCACGAAACTCCTGCCACGCCCCAGAAATTCCTTCTTGGGGAAACTCCTTAAGAAAGGTCGGAACCATCCCCATAGTATTACGAATTTCCTCATAGGCCTTCTGTGCCTCAGGATTCTGCGCCACAACTTTTTCAGAAGGTCTTTGCGCCGCAAACGCAACAAAGAAAAACAAAAGCGGTGCAAGCAAAGGCAAAAAGAACTTCATAGACTACTCCAATGTGAATACCTAAATCCTATTCACACCAAAGCCTCCCGTTGAGCCACCCCACAAAAAAACAAAGGGCCAGTCTTGCGACCAGCCCCTTTTGCATTCAAAACTTCCAATTTCTAATTTCCAAGCTCCAGAATGTTGATCACCACGTTAGTGGTGAGCGACATTTTGTTGGCCTGTGTATTGAGCCTTGATACCAAACTCGCGTTCCTTTTGGATTTTGAAGATCTCTTTCGGATTTTTAACATCCAAAGCATTGATCAACACTTGATCCACATGGTCCACAAGGATGACTTTCAAGTCTTTCATCACTTCCTTAGGGATGTCCTTAAGATCTTTTTCATTCTCTTTAGGACAGATGATCATCTTGATGCCACCACGGTGAGCTGCCAGAGTTTTCTCTTTCAAACCACCGATTGCCATCACACGACCACGAAGGGAAACCTCACCCGTCATCGCAACTGTGCGCTTAACTGGGATCTTAGTGATTGCTGACACGATTGAAGTCGTCAATGCGATACCTGCTGAAGGACCGTCCTTAGGAACTGCACCCTCTGGCAAATGGATGTGCACGTCAATGTTCGCGAAGTATTCTTTATCCAAACCGAACAAAGGACCTCTGGAACGTACGTAGCTCATCGCTGCCGCACAAGATTCTTTCATCACGTCACCAAGTTGACCAGTCACTGTGAATTTACCTTTACCAGGCACTACACTGACTTCGACAGCCAACAAGTCACCGCCCACTTCTGTCCAAGCCATACCGTTTGTAAGACCGATTTCATTTTCAGCTTCGATTTGACCGAATTTGAATTTATGAGGTCCCAACAACTCTACCAGTTTTTGCGAAGTCACAACGTAACCTGCATTTTTACCAGTTTCAGCTTTTGTAGAAGTCTTAGCTCCCTTAGCACCTTTTTTAGCAGCTGCAGTTTTAGCAGGCGCTTTTTTAGGTGTTTCACCTTTAAAGTCATTCAAAGTTTCGCTCATCACGATATCTTTAGCTACTTTACGGCAAACGTTCGCCACTTGTCTTTCAAGGTTACGGACACCGGCTTCACGAGTGTAGAAGCGGATGATGTCGCGGATAGCTTCATCTTTAACCGTAACTTTGTGATCTTTTAGACCGTGGTTTTCCAATTGTTTTGGAACCAGGTAGTTTTTCGCGATGTGGAATTTTTCCTGCTCGATATAACCTTCAAGCTGGATGATTTCCATACGATCCAACAATGGACGAGGGATTGTATGAAGGCTGTTCGCCGTCGCGATAAACATTACTTTTGAAAGATCGTATTCAACTTCAAGATAGTGATCTTGGAACGTCGAGTTTTGCTCTGGATCCAAAACCTCAAGCATTGCAGCTGAAGGGTCACCTCTGAAATCATTCGCCATTTTGTCGATTTCATCCAGAAGAACAAGTGGATTACCTTTATCAACCTTGCGCAAAGCTTGGATGATTTTACCTGGCATCGCACCTACGTACGTTTTTCTGTGACCGCGAATCTCAGCTTCATCTCTCACGCCACCCAAAGAGATACGTGCGAAAGAACGATTCAAAGACTCAGCGATCGATTTCGCCAAAGATGTTTTACCTACGCCCGGAGGACCTGCAAGGCACAAGATAGGGCCTTTCATGTCTTTCGAAATCGAAAGAACTGCTAGGTACTCAAGGATACGGTCTTTAACTTTCTCAAGTCCGAAGTGCTCGTCATCCAAAATGCGTTGAGCATTTTTGATGTCATGTTTCTCTTCGGAATAATCCTGCCATGGAAGTGACAAGATCCAGTCGATGTAGTTACGAACAACTGTCGCTTCCGCTGACATTGGTGACATAAGCTTCAATTTCTTGATCTCTTTCATCACTTTGTCTTTAGCTTCTTGAGACATTTTTTTGTTTTTACATTTGATCTCTAGATCTTGAAGCTCAGCTTGGTAGTCGTCTTTCTCGCCAAGTTCTTTTTGAATGGCCTGCATTTGCTCATTCAAATAGTATTCTTTTTGAGAACGCTCCATTTGTTTCTTCACGCGAGTGCGGATCTTTTTCTCTACTTCAAGAATTTCGATCTCGCCCGTCATTAGGTTCAACAAATGTTCCAAACGTTTGCTGGCATCGATGATCTCAAGAACCGCCTGCTTGTCTTCAAGCTTCAAGTTCAATTGAGCCACGATAATGTCAGCCAACTCCCCTGGATTCTCGATAGTTGAAACTCTCATCAAGATTTCAGGCGGGATGCGTTTATTCAATTTCACGTATGTTTCGAAAGTCGTTTTCACAGAGCGAACAAGCGCTTGTGCTTCAACGACGTTCGTACCGTCTTCGTCCAGAGACTCTACAGCCACCATGAAGAAGTTGTCGTTGTTTACGAAATTCTTAATCTTTACGCGACGTTTACCTTCAACCAAAACCTTTACAGTTCCATCCGGCAAGCGAAGCAACTGAATGATCGTACCAACGGTACCGATCGCAAAGATGTCCTTGGGTTCGGGATTGTTCGTTTTAGCGTCCTTTTGTGCCGCCAAAACGATATCTGTTTGTTTGGCCATCGCTTCTTCTAGAGCGTTGATACTCTTTTCGCGACCTACAAACAAAGGCATCATCATATGTGGAAAAATGATGAGGTCTCTTAGGGGCAAAAGCGGTAGTTGTGTTACTTTTCCCTCGCTCATATCCTCTCCCTCCCTTGGGTTAACGAGCTTCTTGCGTATTAGGACACAAGAGGATCTTCATTCAGGTTAATTAATCCGTTAAAAACCTTAGCGAATCCTTCACTTATTTTAACGATGGTAACGATTGCTGGGAAGTAAATATGTGGAAGAAAAATATAAGTCTGGCCCCTTACAGTTTTTGGCCTGTCAGATGCCTGCTTATATTTTAAGCATATCGTGAAAAAAGACGATCCGAAAATTTATCTAAATATCGAGCAGAATTGAGATTCTTTCCGAATTGTAATACCCCCGAAGCAGATTTTAATCCCCTTTTTTAGCGACTTGATCGATAAGTGCTATGTGACACGCGAACAATCCAAATGGGCTCATACCAACTCACTGAGCCTCAAGTTGCTTATAGCGACTTGGGCTGTCAGTTCATTCGCCACGTTAGTTTTAACGGCGGGGCAGCTTATTTTGGATTATCAGAAAGACTTCGACAAGCTGCAGAACAACTTCTCCATCATCAAGAACTCCTACCTGGATTCTATGGCCGAGCATTTATGGTCCTATGACACTCGCCTTTTGGAAATCCAGCTCGATGGACTAAGTCGCTTGCAAGGCGTGAGCTATCTGAAACTGGTGGCCGATAATAAAACAATCTACGAAACCGGCGTGACCGATCCTGCCGAAGAAAGCCACCGCAGCTTCGAAATCCTGCATAAGAATACCAACGAAGTTTTGGGTACTCTGGACGTCGAATTGGACGTCAGAAATCTGCGTGAAAAATACTTCCACGAGGCCATTTGGATTTTCATCCGACAAGCTGCCAAGACTATGATCGTTGTCTTCTGCTTGTATTTCATCTTCAACCGCATTGTGGTCGTGCATATTAAACGCGTTGTTGAACATCTGACCTCGGATGAGCGCACCCGCGGAGAGTTGAAATTAAATCGTCCTCACAGCGAAGTAAAAGACGAACTTGATATCCTGGTGGATTCCATCAACAAGTTTAAGCAAGAACTCCTCGAAGCCAATCAGCAGCTTGAGCAGTTGAATCAGGCTCTTGAACACAAGGTCATGAATCGTACGCGCGAACTGACGACCAAGAATCAAAGCTTGGAAAAAGCGATGTTACAAATCAAGCGCATGCAAGCAACTTTGGTCGCTCAGGAAAAATTGGCATCCTTGGGTAGTTTGACAGCTTCGGTGGCGCATGAAATTCGTAATCCACTGAATTTCGTTTTGAACTTCAGTGAACTTTTAAGTGAGTCGGAAGACACAGAAGAAATCAGAGAAATCAGTCGTGTTATTCTAAAACACAGTCAGCGTATTGATCAGATCGTTCGCTCCATGCAGATCCTCTCTGGATATGACAGCGACATCTTGGAACAGACCGATGTGAATGAAGTTGTTAAAAAATCTTATCAGCAAACAATCGCGAATCGCGCGTTAGGTTCTGCTTACATCCCGCCTAAAGTGAATTATCGACTCGCAGACTCTGTTCAAGCACAAACTTATTCGGCTTCTCTTACCAGAGCCCTTTCCAACATCATCGATAACTCGATTCATGCTCTTGAGAAAAAAGTTTTAACTGAGAAAAATTTTGACCCTGAACTAACAATTTCTACGGCTGTTCGCGGGGACAATGTGGAAATTTCTATTCGTGACAATGGCATCGGCATTCCATCAATTTTGGGGGAAAAGGTCTTTGATCCTTTCCTCACTACCAAAGCACCTGGAGAAGGGGCTGGACTTGGGTTGACTGTCGCATTTAACATTGCCCAAAAGCATGGCGGCACATTAAAGTACTCGAGTGAGTTCGGTCAGTGGACTGAATTCGTAATGTCGTTGCCAATGGTACACGAAAGAATTCATGCATGATTCATATTGTGGTCGTCGATGATGAAGCAGACACACATCTGCTTTATAAATTGAAATTCAAAAAATTTTTCGCTGCGTTGGGTGGCGTGAAATTGGTTTCATTTTTAAGTGCCATCGATTGCCTCAACTATCTTCGCGTCGCGGATGCTCCCAAAGTTGACTTGATTATGTCTGACATCAACATGCCCGAAATGGACGGCTTTGAACTTCTTCAGGAAGTTCGTAAAATGCATCCGAACATGTTGTTTTATGTGGTGAGTGCCTATGAATCTTCTGAATTTCGCAGCCGTGCCGAGCAACTTGGTGCGCAACGCTTCCTAAGTAAACCCGTCGATTTTCACGCACTTGGCGAAGCTCTTAAAATCGACCTCAATCTTTCTTTGTAATCCTACGTAAATTGCTTTTAACTTTGTTCATGAGGAAATTTGTTTCGTATAACTACGAAATCACGGAGGGATCCTTATGAAAAAGTTCGTTTTAACAGCGCTATTGCTGATCACGGGAAGTGTTCCGGCATTTGCATCACCAATCACAGCAGACAATATCGTGGGCCGCTATAACGTTGAAGCATCCTATATGTTTCAAAAGGCTTACATGAAATTCCGCGTTCTAAATAACCAGGAATTCGAAATCCAACGCTACTATAAAGACGGCCATGCGGACCCAACTTGCCAAGGCACATTCGTCGTTACAAACAGCTTCTATTACGACCACACAGGCACATTGAACGCAGGTGGACGCTACTTTAAAGGGGTCTTCACTTGCCCTAATGACCGCTCCAAAAAAATCGATTTCAACATCGACTACAAAGGCACCCAAGTTGAGGATCTGCCAAGAGGTGTGAACGTCACCGCAACCACATCCATGGTCCCAGGCGCAAAACTAAAAGCCTACGTAATCAAACTGCCTTAAAAAACAAAAACCCCAGGGATTTCTCTCTGGGGTTTTTTACTTCTATTTTCGATTCTCGATTCTCGGCGAGCCTAAAGCGAGCTAAGCGGAGCTTTTCTTAGCTTCTGCCTCAGCTTCAGCCTTCATTTCCTCTTCCGTTTTGTAAACCAACATTGGCTGACCGCCATCGTTGATCACGTTTTCATCGATGATCACTTCTTTCACGTTATTTTTAGATGGGATGTCGTACATGATGTCGAGCATCGCCGTCTCAAGCACACCACGCAGACCGCGGGCACCTGTTTTACGCTTCAAAGCCATTTGTGCAACCGCACGAAGAGCTTTATCAGTGAACTTCAATTCAACACCTTCAAAAGAGAAGAGTTTTTGGTATTGCTTAGTGATCGCGTTTTTAGGGCGAACCAAGATATCCATCAATGCATCTTCGTCCAATTGACCCAGAACTGCGATCGCTGGAAGACGACCGATGAATTCTGGGATCAAACCGAACTTAGACAAGTCATCTGGTTCAACTTTAGCCAATAGATCAGCTTGCGCTGCCTCTTTAGCTGTGCGGATTTCCGCAGCGATACCAAGAGTTTTGTTTGTCGTTCTGTTTTCGATGATTTTATCCAAACCAACGAAGGCACCACCCACGATGAAAAGAATGTTCGTTGTATCCACTTGGATGAATTCCTGTTGTGGATGCTTACGACCACCTTTTGGAGGTAGATTTGCCACAGTACCTTCCAGGATTTTTAGAAGGGCTTGTTGCACACCCTCACCCGATACGTCACGAGTGATGGATGGATTTTCAGACTTACGGGAAATCTTATCGATCTCGTCCACGTAGATAACGCCTTTTTGCGCTTTTTCTACATCGTAGTCAGAAGATTGAAGAAGGTTCAGGACAACGTTTTCCACGTCTTCACCCACGTAACCAGCTTCAGTCAATGTCGTCGCATCCGCCATTGCGAATGGAACGTTAAGGATTTTAGCGATTGTTTGCGCCAACAATGTTTTACCGGAACCCGTTGGACCGATTAAAAGGATGTTGGATTTTTGCATTTCAACGTCAGCAGATTTTTTACCACCAGACATCGCGTTGACACGCTTGTAGTGATTGTGAACTGCTACTGCCAAAGTTTTCTTAGCTTGAGTTTGGCCGATTACGTAATCATCAAGGTAAGTTTTGATATCAGCTGGTTTAGGTACTTTGAAGGTACCTTTAACGGCTGTCTCTTTCTCTTTTTCCTCGTCGATGATGTCGTTACAAAGGTCAATACACTCGTCGCAGATATACACGCCAGGACCAGCAATAAGTTTTTTAACTTCTTTTTGGCCTTTACCGCAGAAACTACATCTCAATGTGCCGTTGGTGTCTTTAGTCGTCATCTCTGATTACCCTTTTTTCGCCTTACGAGATTCTACTACGTGGTCAAGCAAACCGAATTCTTTAGCTTGGTAAGGGTCCATGAAATTGTCCCTTTCCATTTGTGCTCTCAAGAATTCATAGTCACGGCCCGTGTGAGTTTCATAAATTCGAGTCAATTTTTCTTTGGTTTTCAAAAGCTCTTTAGCATGAATTTCGATGTCTGTAACCTGACCAGACAAGCCACCACCAGACAATAGCGGTTGATGGATCATGATACGCGTGTTCGGAAGGCTGTAACGCATACCTTTAGTTCCCGCCGTCAAAAGCAAAGAACCCATAGATGCTGCCATACCCATGCAATATGTCGCCACATCGCACTTCACGAACTGCATCATGTCGTAAATAGCCAAACCGGCAGACACGCTGCCCCCTGGAGAGTTGATATACAAGTGAATCGGTTTTTCCGGGTTATCGGATTCAAGGAATAGGAATTGCGCAATAAGAGCATTGGCTACTTCATCCGTGACTGCGGTACCCAGGATGATAATACGGTCCTTAAGAAGGCGGGAATAAATATCGTATGATCTTTCGCCTTTGGAAGTTTGCTCGATGACGTAAGGAATTAGTGCCACTGGTGTCTCCTAATAGTTGTCTGTACCCTTCGGCCGTGCCGAAGTAGCTGAGGTCTTATGCTGTGCTACCTATCGGAATACTCCAGCAAGACTTTATGAAAAAGCCTTTGACCCCCCGGAGTGCTATGTTACATCTAACAAAGCCCGAATTACACAATCATTTTAAGAGGTTTACTATGGCTTTTAACTTACTGAACAAAGATATTGATACTTTGACTTGCCCGGCTTTGGTCGTGTTTTCAAAGTCTTCTTCACAAAAAGACAAGCTTGCAAAAGTGACTCATAATGAGTTGAACAAACAGCTTGTCGATTCAATCACTGAAAAGACGATTACTGGGAAACATCAGGAAGCAATTACTTTCCGTGAATTCAATATCTCTGGCTACCGTCATCTTATTGTTGTTGGTCTTGGTAAAGAAAACGAAATCACACATGAATCTGTTCGCCAATCTGTGGCATCTGCACTTGAAGCGATCAAAGCATTGAACGTTAAAGAAGCCGCTTTGCACTTTGACGGCATCACTGCGGGCAAAAAAGACGCTGCGGATTTCGCGAAAGCAGTGGCTGAAGGTTTGGTACTGACTTCTTACGTATTCGATGAATTGAAATCTTCAACTAAAGCTAAAAAAGAAGAAGATGAACTGAACGTTCACGTTGTTACGAAGTTGGCAGCTGACAAAGCTGTTAAGGCCGCTTTCAACGAAGGTGCAGTGTTGGGTAACGTGGTTAACTTCTCTCGTCGTTTGGGCGATATGCCAGGCAACTTGATGACGCCGACAATCCTTGCTGATTCTGCAGTTGCGGCAGCAAAAGGTATCGCAAACTTGAAAGTGACTGTTTGGGACAAAGCTCGCATCAAAAAAGAAAAAATGGGCGGCCTTTTGGGCGTTGCTGCCGGTTCTGACCAAGAACCTCGTTTCATTATCATGGAATACAAAGGTGCAGCTGCTTCTAAAAAACCAGTTTGCTTCGTAGGTAAAGGCCTTACTTTTGACTGCGGTGGTATTTCTATTAAGCCAGGCGCAGGCATGGAAGAAATGAAATACGACATGTGCGGTGGCGCAAACGTCATCGGTACTTTGCTTGCAATCGCTCAATTGAAATTGAAAGTTAATGCAGTTGGTTTGGTAGCTTCCACTGAAAACTTGATCAATGGTTCCGCAACTAAGCCAGGTGATGTTCACACAGCTCGTAACGGTAAAACGTTCGAAGTGAACAACACGGATGCTGAAGGTCGCTTGATCCTTGCAGACGCTTTGTCTTACGCTACTGAATTGGCTCCGCAAGTTATCTGCGACGCTGCGACTTTGACTGGCGCAATGGTTATCGCATTGGGTAACACTCACACTGGTTACTTCACTCGTAACTCTGCTTTGAAAACTAAAATTGAAAAAGCAGCAGTTCAATCTGGTGAATGGGTTTGGAACATGCCTTTGACGGATTACCACGTGAAAGACATGAAAGGCGTTTACGCCGATCTTTCTAACATCTCTTCTGGCAAAGGTGCGGGTTCTGCAACCGCAGCGGCCTTCCTTGAGCAATTCGTTGGCGAAGGCATCCCTTGGGCTCACTTCGACATCGCGGGTACTGGTTGGGCTGTCGGAAATCGTCTTCCATACGCTCCTAAAAAAGGTGCTTCTGGTGCGATGATTCGTACGTTCGTTGAAGTTGCTAAACAATACGTTTAGTTCTTTCTGATTGGAATAAATCTGAAGGCCTTGGGGTGACCCAGGGCCTTTTGTTTTTTGTCATCTGGTCTTCGACTTTCGTGTCCGCAAAACCATAATATTGGTATGAAAAGTCGCTCTTATTTTGCCATTTTGACCCTGGCATTTTTATTGTGCTCATGTGCGACTTTGCCAAAAGAAGTCCAGCGAAACCCAAGTAGCACTTTAGATCCCGATCCCACCACAGTACTTTCAAAACGTGTAAAAGAAAAACTTCAGGGCAAGCACAATCTCTCAGGCTTCCATCCTCTGTTCTCGGGGGAAGATGCCTTTGTCGCCAGGATCGCATCGATTCGCGCAGCGGAGCGATCTCTGGATATGCAGTACTATATTTGGAACAACGATCTGACCGGCAACATCATGACTGCTGAAACCATGAAGGCAGCTGACCGTGGCGTGCGAGTTCGTATTCTGTTGGATGATTTGAATCTGGGACAATATGAAAAAGCTTTGCGGATCATGTCTTCACATCCAAACATTCAGGTGCGCATGGTAAATCCATTCGCGAATCGCAGTTTTCGATTTTTCGATATCACTCGTTTAAGTGAAGTAAACCGCCGCATGCATAACAAAGTTTTCGTGGCCGACAGCGAAATCGCAATCGTAGGTGGTCGCAATATCGGGAACGAATACTTTTGGGCCAGTGACGGAATTAATTTCGGGGATCTTGATTTATGGGCCATCGGCCCCGTCGTCTCGGGACTATCCAAAGAATTCGATACCTATTGGAACAGTGAGATCGCCTATCCCATCGCCTCACTCACACCTTTCCAGACAGTTACTGAGGAAGATCTAAAACAGTTTCGCGCCAAACTGGATGAGGCGTATCTAAAAGCGCTAGATACTCCCTATGCCAAAGGACTTCGCAATGATAAATTGATCGCGGATTTTACCTCCGGGAATATTGAAAAATACTGGGGCGAGGCCCACGTGGTTTACGACACCCCGGCGAAATTCAAAGAGGAAGCCAAAGATCAAGTCGATAATCTTCAATCGCAACTTCAACCTTATATGAACGGTTCAAAGGAAGAAATCATGATGATTTCACCGTACTTTGTCCCCGGCGATCAGGGTGTTGGAAATCTTTCAGACAAAGTTAAAAAGGGAGTTCAGGTAACTGTACTTACAAACTCCCTGGCATCAAGTGATGTTAGCAGTGTATTTGCCGGATATAAGGGATACCGGAAAGATTTGATCCGAAGCGGGGTTGAGCTTTATGAACTGCGCCCCCGCTTTCACAAAGATCTTATCAAGCAAAAAAAATCGCTGGGATCGAGTGGCTCGCACGCAGGCCTTCATGGAAAAACCTTGGTGTTCGATAAAAAGTATATCTTCGTGGGCTCAATGAATCTGGATCCACGCTCGGTGCATATCAATACCGAAATGGGAGTCGTTGTTGAAAGCGAGGAAATGGCTGGTAAGTTTTCGAAACGTTTTAAAGAAAATCTGCCCGAAATTGCCTATAAACTGGGTTTAGACATCGACGGTGATTTACAATGGACGACGTATGATGATGGACAGAAAAATACCCTCACTTCTGAACCAGAATCAAGCTGGTGGCAAAGAGTAAAGGCATCATTTATGTCGCTATTTATTCCTGAAAGTTATCTTTAGAATGTCACTACAATTGGATGACCCAAGTAACGAGCCACTTCATTGCTTTGGATAACCAAGTCAGAGTTGTTCAGGTTTTTCATACGCACTGATTTTAGCAACCAAGTTTTTGGCCAGTGATCCGGAAGATTTGCAAAACGAACAACGGTGCCAGCACCTTCGTTGAATTGGAATTCGCCGTCTGCCGGTCTTTCCCCTAAGATTTTTGCGATTGGTAACCAAAGAGGATTGATTTTCGCCATGTCTTTTGAATATTCACATGTGCCTTCAACTTCCATTGATGGTTTATCACCAGAAACGGAAACGCCTTCAGCTTCAAATACCAGACTTACTTTGGAAAATTCCTGACAAGCGAGTTTTCTTTGGCCGTTTTGATCAACAAAAACAAAGTGACCCAAGGAAAAGCCAGAACCCTCTGGAGTTTTCTTAAGCTCAAAGCCCGTTACTAAACGCTGCTTTACTGCATCTTGAAGTTTGTCGCCAGAAAGATGAGAGAAATCAAAGCCAGTTCTTACTGCGGCTGGATCACGATCGATGTAATTGCTTGCGGTATTATAGTGAACAACAGAATAGCCCACGCCAAAGCAAACAAATAAAAGCCCGAAGACTCCCACAAATTTCTGCATATAGTTTTCCTCTTATATGCAGAATAGCATGGGCCTTGGCGGAACTCGCACTTTCTGTAAGCACTCAGGTCTATCGTCTAGTACGGCCTAGTAGGAAATGATCACACTTTGTACGGGAACGGTCTGGTTCCCGATCTGCATATAGCGAACTTGCGGGTCCAGAGTCATTTGCGGGACGGGGGCATCTTTGCGGGAGCGGTAATTGGCTTGAATAACTTGAACTTCACGGCCCTTGGATTGAAGGCTTAAGTTTACTTGGCTCGTATCTTTAGCATTCACTGCAAAGTTAATCACACCTTTATTGGAGACCGCAGATGCGACTTTCTGGCCATTCAAATAAATCCCAACAGTTTCACCATCAGCAGCCGTAGTAAGAGCACTAATGTAGCGACCACCAGTATAGTCCGTCGGATTAGAAGAAAATCCTTCGGCCGTGGATTGCCCGACATCGATGATAGTTAGAGAAACGGTGATCGAGCCCGAAGTTGAAGCGGCGTTAGCATTTGAAGAGGCCACTAAAAGTGCCAATACTGACAAACTCACCGTCAAAAACTGTTTAGAGATTTTCATTGGAGCTCCTATCTGGATTTGCAATCGCAGATCTAGGAGCAATAGGTGTTCCCGACTCAGATGTGTTTATTTGAAGTTAGATGAAACATCCCCTGTCTAAAACTATGACAGGGGACGAAAACTGGAGTTTTACTTATAGCCTTTGAATTCAGCCTTTAGTTCGCGAGCCTCATGGGCAATCGCCAAAAGACCCAATTTCGCAGTCCAACCATAGACGTTTTCTTGCGGGCAACCTGGCGTATTGATCGCCAAATCAGAGACACAAAGACGTTTATAAACGGCACCGGGGCTGTTTAAACTTTCCGTAGAACTTTTTTCGGAGTGAGTTCTTAAAAAGCCACCTGCCAATTCTGAACCGATCATGTAAATCACGGGTTCTGCACTCGCCCCGTCAGATTCTACGATCGAAGGAATGCCTTCTTGAATGATCACTTCCTCAACGTCACGACCGCCTTTGGCAGCTTTCATTTTTTTGCGGGATTTATAACTCCACTCTTTTACTTCCGCGCCAGAACCGACACGAATAACTGCCAGTCCATAGGTACCTGCATTGTTTTTTACAAATACAAATGGCTCTTGAGTAATACCGCGTTTTTGGTATTCGGTTTTTAGATGCGCAAGCATCGCATCCACACGAGCAGCCAAGGCAGCTCGGCTGTTTTCGTCACCGATATCGAAATGTTCGAACAATTCCGTTTCAACAGTCATCAGGAACGGATCGATTTTAGCTATCGCACTGAATTCTTCGACAAGTTGATTATAGTATTTGAAGTAAGTGCTTTTTTTACGTTGATACCAACCCAGCTCGCGCGGAGGGTTCATCGGAAATTCAGTCACTGTCTTTGCCCACTCTTCATAGGCTTCAGAGAAATCGTTATTGCTGATAATCAAGTCTGGCTTAAACTCTTTCATCAGGCTTCCGCTCATCAAGGCAGAATGAACAGTGATTTCATTTCCAGCAGAGCTGGTGATTTGCATTGGTTGTTCAAGCTCACGAGGAATCGCCACTTTCACTTCAATGCTGGAGGCTTCGATAAGTGATTTAATCGTGAAAACATTTTCCCAATAGAACGCGTTATTCGTATGCTCTTCAGTCACCAACAGGATTTTTTTAATTTTTTCGCCATAGTGTTCGATGATGTATTTGTTCATCAAGCTGACGGAAGTTTCTTTGTCCGTTGGGCAGATGTTATTAAAGCCTGCTGGGAAAATATTCGCATCTACGTTTGAAATCTTGTAACCGGAGTCACGGATATCATAGCTGGAATAAATCGGATGTTGGAATTCATTGGACTTGGATTTGAACCAAGAACAGATTTCCTGCATGTTGGCGAGTGTTTGTTTGTGAAGGGTAAGCTTCGCCATTATTTCTCCTTAAAAATCTCAACTACAAATTTGGATCAACGCCTTCGGCAGCCTTGGGAGCTGTCTTTTTTTGAGGAAGCGATTGTATAGAAGATCTTTCTTCTCCCGGCAACAACGCGTCCGCTTTCGTGCGACCCGATCTTTTAATGCTGTTAAGTTTCTTAGACTCCTCCGTCAGACCCATGGATTCATGGCCCTGATACAGAAGTCTCTCTGTTTTAGTACGTACTTCGTTCGTTAATGTGAAAAACTCAATCTGGTAACTATTTGGAGTTTGTCCAGATACGGGTTTATATAATTCTGCGCGATCAATCAACCCTATCAGTGCTCCACCCAAGTGTGCCTGCTGACTTGGGTTTTGCTTAACCGCTTCAACTTGCATGTACATTTCACCGTAAGTTGTTTTAAGTTGTTTGAGGGCCTTAGGAGACCAGCGGCTATCGTTTAACTCCATCGTTTTAAGCAGGTAAACTTGGACAAACTTTTGCGAGGCCACGAAGGAATCAAAGTTTTCAGGAGACAATTGGTTAGTGGTAACACTGCCCATTTGGAAATAGGTTTTTGCGAGCCAATCTTTTTCAAGCTTTCCGGGTTCCGCTTCAGCACGAATTTTCGCAATTCCTTTTTCCGCTTCGTTTAAATATTGAACGGCTTCTTTTTCACGGCCCATGCGACTGTAAGCCGCTGCCAGGCGAGCAGGAATTTCTGCATGGCCCACAGTTAAGGGTAAAGTATTGCGCAAACTTTGAGCATCCAAAAGATCCGCAACTGTTTTTTGATCATCGCCCAAAGCTTCATCACAGAACGACATGCGATATAAAGCCATCGCCGCAATATCAGGTTGAAGATTTCGCGTCTTTAAAACGACATCGCGATAAATTGCTGCCGCCTCCACCCACTTACCCTGCCCTTCCAAAGCTTGGGCTTCACCGATACGAGACGCTTGAAAAAAATTAGACCGTGGATAAGTTTCCTGAAATGTTTGATACTGTTTTTGCGCTTGAGCATAACTGCCCGCAGTCAGATTATCTTGCGCAGAATTTAAATCCCGTTCTTCGATCAGACGTTGATTTTGCAAAGACTGATCGCCACGATTCATTTGGAAAAAGCTGCAGCCCGCAAGAAACGAAAAACACAACAGGCTGATCACTTTTTTCATTTGGATTTCTCCTCCTCAGTAATGAGGGCGCTAATTTCTTCCAAGCCTGAAAGATCAGATACGTCTTTGACCAAATCAGGGATTCGCAGCACGCGTGCTTCTATCGACATCTTTTTTTCAAATTGGCGATATATAGCATCCCTATGATTGTAATAGGTCTTCATTTGCATGTACAAGTCCGCGAGCCCTTGCTCTGCTGTTCCACCTTCATAACCTACCCGGAGGTCCAGCCAGTGAGGAAAGACACGGTTCAAAATAACCGTGTCCAGATTGTATCCACCCTTGCGAATCTCTCGGGAAAAGTATTCGGCTTCTTTTAATTTTGCCTGATCAAAACTTGTGACCAAAAAGAATTTGGTCGTGGGTGCAACGAGCATGCGTTGAACTTCAGTTGTTCTTTGCAAAAGTTTGCCCTGCCATTGCTCGATATTGATAAAGAAATCTCCCAATTCACGAATGAACTGAGAACCTGTCAAAGTTTCTAAAACTTTTAATACCTGACGAGTCCCCGCTTGAATCAAATGGCCTAAGAAACCTGACTTTTTGCCCTCTGGATCGCGGAACCACTTTGCTACTCCCTCACTGAAAAGGGCTGAAAGTTTTTGTGGAGCTTTTAAGAAATCCAGCGCGTGCTTTGTCGGCGGAGTATCCAGAATAATCAAATCGAATTTGCCGGATTCATAGACCGAATAAAGCTTTTCCAATGAGGTGAATTCTTGGGAGCCGCTTAAATTTGTAGAAAGCTGTTTGTACAAACTGTTATCAAAAATTCGCCGAACAGCTTCTGATTTTTGTGCCGCTCTTTCAACGAAATCATCGAAAGTTTTTTTGTGATCAATGACTGAGGCCCACAACTCGCCTTTGAAATTTTGACCAGGAACTTTTGTCACATCATTCGTGCCTTCGATTCCCAGAGTTTGCGCCAAGCGCTTGGCGGGATCGATGGTTAGAACTAAAACTTTCAAGCCTTGTTTGGCTGCAAGTACGCCGACAGAGGCGGCCACGGTAGTTTTACCCACTCCCCCGCTGCCAACACATACCAACACTTTAGTGTTTTTTAAAAAATCCTGGCTCATGGAAGTTTCTCCACAGCTTTTTCAACAAGCGTCCATGGATTAGTCTCAAAAAATAAAGGGACCTTCAGAATTTTTTTAAATTTCGTTTTTGCCTGATCCATCATTTGCGATTGACGATCCAGTTGTTGCTCCAGATATTGCGCAAACAATCCCAGATCAGAAGTCGTCAGGGATTCTGCATTTTGCAAAGACGCTCGAGGGACGTTCACGTCTAAAACTTTATTCATCACCAACGTTGGCTCGACCGAAAATTCTTTCTGAAGCATTTCGGATAGTTCCGTTGATTCTTTCAGCGGTAATTCTTCTGGAAGAGAAACGATGTGATATTTAGAAACTTCAGGATCAGTCAGAACTCGAATGATGCTGCGACTTTGCTCGCCCATGGGACCAATCTGTACGGCTTGCGCCATTCCAGCTGGTGCTTCCATCAATGCTTTAAAGTGTCCTGTCGCAAAAGCGTCCACCACAAGACAATCAAAAGGCATCGGTGGCCCATATTTGCGAGGACCGGAGGTGATTTTTCCCAGCATCGCAAGTTCGGGAAGACCGGGGGCAATGTTAATGAACGCTCTCATAACAGCATTATCAAAGAAAAGTTTTGCGAGGCTTTCAACTTTGACTAGGTACTGAGCGTATTCGCGCAGACAGCTTTCCCCCGTCCACAAAGCCAAGGAGAGATTCGGTTTAATTAACTGCGGTTGAAAGGTGACATCAGCTAACTCAAAGAAATCCTTGAAGAAGCTTTGATCTCCAAGTTCCACCAGAAGAACTTTCTTCCCCTGACGGCTGAGCTTAAGCGCGAGAGCGGCAGCCACAACTGACTTCCCAACGCCCCCTTTTCCAGTCACAAAATGAATCTCTTGCTTCATAGTTGCTAAAAGTGTCTCTGAGCTTGGAAATATAGGCATTACGCATGGCATTATAAGGTGCCTTCAGAGAGGGCATACCCTACTATCCGACGGCTTTTAACATGTAGGAGTAATCGCATGAAATCAAACGTAGAAAAGGTGTCTAACCTTTCCAGAAAGATGAACATTGAAATCCCAGCTGCTGTTGTTGCGGCTTCTTTCAACAAAATGTTCATTAGCATCCAAAAAGACGTGGAAATCAAAGGCTTCCGTAAAGGTAAAGCTCCTTTGAACACTATCAAATCCATGTACGGCGATCGTGTAAAACAAGACGTTGTTCAAGACTTAGTTCAAAAACACTATGCGCAAGCATTGGAAGAGCACAAACTTGATCCTATCAGCTATCCAGAATTTGAATTTGCTGATGTGACTGCTGACAAAGATTTCTCTTTCTCTGCAGCATTTGATGTTCGCCCAGAGATCAACTTGAAAAAATACGAAGGTTTGGAAGTTGAAAAAGAAGCTTTCTCTTTCGACGCTAAAAAAGTTGACGACGTGTTGAACAACATCCGCTCATCTCGCGCAACATTCGAAACTGTAACTGAAGATCGCGCTGCTAAAAACGGTGACGTTGCAGTTGTTGATTTCACTGGCTTCATGAATGGTGCTCCACTTGAAAACGGTGCTGGCACTGATCACAACCTTGAATTGGGCGCAAAACAATTCATCGAAGGTTTTGAAGAAGGCGTTGTAGGAATGAAAAAAGGCGAAACTAAAACTTTGTCTTTGAAATTCCCAGATCCATACCACTCTGCAGACCTTGCTGGTAAACCAGTTGAGTTCAAAGTTACTTTGAAAGAAATCAAAGCAAAAGTATTGCCTGAGTTGAACGATGAGTTCATCAAAACTTTGGGTGGACCAGAGTCTTTGGCTGACTTGAAAAAAACAATTCAAGAAGATCTTGAGCAAAACGACAAAAAACGTATCGAAGACGGTTTCAAAAACCGCACTTTGAAAACTTTGGTTAAAGAAAACCCAGTTGAAGTTCCTCCTTCTTTGTTGAAAGAGCAAAAAGCTTCATTGGTTGAAGACTTTAAAAAACGTATGGCCGACCAAGGCATGGGCGAAGCTGATTTCTCTTCTTACGTTCAAAAATGGGATGCTGACTTCACAGCGACTGCAACTGAGATGATTCAATCTTCATTCTTGGTTGATGCTATTGCTAAAAAACACGACCTATTCGCGAAAAAAGAAGACTTGGATGCTAAGTTTGAAGAGTACGCAAAACAAACTGGTATCGAAGTTTCTCGTATCAAAGAATTCTACGGCCGTCCTGACCAAGCAAGCCGTTTGACTTACCAAATCACAGAAGAAAAAGTGATCAACTTCTTAAACAAATCTATCAAAGTTAAAGAAGTTCCAGCCGGCACATTCAAAGACGAACAAAACTAATCGTCAAAAGGTACGGACACACTTTCTCCATAAAAAGGGCTCTCGAAGAGGGCCCTTTTTCTTTTCCCGAGGTACGGACACACTTTCTCCATATCTCATTCATTTCTCATTTATGCGGGTGATCTAAATTTGCAAGACGCCTTTGTATGCCTAAAAAGAAAATCATTTATACTCACGAGCATCCTTATCATGTCATGGCCCGATCTAATAATAAGGAGTGGTTTTATCTTCCCATAGAAATCTGTTGGCCCATTTTTATTGCTGCCTTAAAGGCCACAAAGCAAAAATACGGGTTAGGAATATATGAATTCGTTTTGATGGATAACCACTATCATATGATTTGCCAATGTTCCGAGAAGCATAAGTTGGGCGAGGCGATGAACTTTCTCCAAAAGACAACGAGCAACGCCATCAACAAGAAGGCGAACCGCATTAATCATGTTTACGGGGGGCCTTACAAAGCGACTCTGATAAGGGAACCCAGTCACTTCGCTGAAATCTTTAAGTATGTCGCTCGCAATCCCGTTAAAGCGGGCATTACCCCAATCGTAGAAAAATACAAATATTCGACGATTAATTCGGCAGATATTACTGTTTTGACTGATGATGAATGGTTTGCTGATATTCCGGTAAATCGCACAGAATGGTTGAATATTCCTTTTGAAGAGGAGAAATATATTTCCATCCAAAGGGCTCTTAAAAGAACCGAGTTTAAACTCGCCAAACGCACTCGATTCGATTGAGGCGCCCAATCTTAAGGGCACCCTGGAGAAAGTGTGTCCGTACCTTTAGAGATGCGGGGCGAAGGCTTTCCAGAATTTTTCTGGGTTTTCGATGAATGGGGTGTGGCCCATGCCTTCGAGTGAAATTAGTTTTGCTTTTGGAATTTTGCTGATTACGTCTTTGGCCATCTTGGGATAGTTGCCCATTTTCTTTTTATTTTCCTCTGGTGCCCAAGCTTTGCCGATGGCTGTTTTGTCTTTTGTTCCGATCACCAACACCGTCGGTACTTTCAGGTTTTTGAATTCATAATAAACTGGCTGAGTGAAGATCGCTTCTGATGTTAAAGCCGAAGTCCACGCCAAGCGAGCGGCATCTGGTCCTTCAAACCAACCTTTTGCTGGCACCAAGTATTTGTCGTAGTCAGGTTTCCATTTGCCGTCGTAATAATATTCCAACTGATAGTTTTTAACTTTCTCTATGCTGCCTGCGAGTTCTTGAGTATAAAGCTGATCGACGCTTTTATATGTCGTCAAAGTTTTCCAATCTTCAAGTCCCAAAGGATCAATCATAAAAAGCTTTGTGATGTTTTCCGGATACATTAATGCATAACGAGCCGCGAGCATTCCTCCCATGGAGTGACCTAGCAGTTGGAATTTTGTGAGTTTTAAATTATCGAGCAGCATTTTTGAATATGATGCCAGCGCGTGAAGTGAGTATTGAAACATTTCAGGCTTGGTCGATTTACCAAAACCGATTTGATCAATCATGATCACGCGGTAGCCTTTTCCAACCAAAACCTTCGCCATGTCTTCGAAGTAATAACCGGAAAAGTTCTTACCATGGAAAAGCACGATCACCTTGTCAGAGCCTTTATCAGGTGCGACGTCCATATAAGCCATTTTCAAATCTTGGTTCTGCGCACGGAACGAATAAAAAGAAACCGGGAATGGATAATTAAATTGAGTCAGCTCAGCATCGAATCCCTTCATCGGTTCTGGTGCAGCGGTCTCGGTCTTTTGTGGTTGAGAAGCACAAGCTGATAAAACAAAAAGCGAAAGCAAAAGTATTTTTCTCATATCAATTCTCCCAGAAGGAAAATGATATGAGATTGCCTTTGCCATCAGAAGAAATCTTTACTTTTCAGGCCTAAACATGATGGGTGGCATAAGTAAGTCCGTACCTTTGCAGGTAAGTCCGTACCTAGCGGCAGTTGTTGAATTGTTGGAAATAGCGCTGGCAGACCGAGTACTGGCTGTTGCAGTCGTTCACGTCGGCGGAGTTGTAGTGAGTGGTTGGGCAAGTGCGAGAAGCGTTGCGGGCCACGTTGATTGTTACATCGCCTTGGCTTAGGGGTTCGCGGTTGTTTTCGCCGTAGATGGCGTAGCTGATTTTGTTTTTTCCGGCTGCCAATAAAGGTTTTTGGAACAGCGTCGAAATCCAAAGGTTGATTCCGGCGCCACTGCGTCCGCGGGCTCCGTCGTAATTGTCTTCTTTGGTGCGGGTGGAACCGTCTTCACGAAGGTTGCGAAGTTCGTAGCGAACCGCGCGAGCATCGCGTGGACCAATGAAGTAATCATATGAAACGGGATCTAAAACGACATCACGACATGTGAAAGTGGCTGCTCCCCCGCCGTTGAAACCTTCGCAAGTGACGTGAACTTGGCCTTCAATGGGAGTTGCTTTGAACTGGTTGCCTGATGAAAAACCCACAGGGTCTGCAGCTTGAGCTACAGTTCCCAATACGCTTGCGCATAATAATGTGAGAATATTCTTAACCAAGAGGCCCCTCCGCCTGCTAAAGTTGCAGTAGAGTAAGGCCCCTATTTTTCGGAATCAATAACTAGCGCGTCAAACCCTTCATGGTGTTCCACGCCTTAAGATAGCTAAATGCTTGATATGCTTGATAATCTTTCTTCAATATATTGTCGCGAGGCGATAGTTTCTCGTCTTTTT
The DNA here is from genome assembly GCF_047302455.1 of Bdellovibrio sp. HCB185ZH. Lineage (GTDB taxonomy): Bacteria > Bdellovibrionota > Bdellovibrionia > Bdellovibrionales > Bdellovibrionaceae > Bdellovibrio. The sequence continues at coordinate 2,589,258 of NZ_CP178624.1, read as the reverse complement.
TCGACCCCACGTCCTTCCACCAAGCCAGTGCGCCTTCTTCAGCTCCCTTTTTAACATCAAGCTTTTCAGCCGCTTTTTCTTTATCGCCCTTCAAGTGACCAGCGATATCGCCTTCACGAGTGGATTGTTGTTTTTGGATCGACTTCGCAAAAACTTCCGGATCGATGTCTTCGATTTCCACATCTGGGTGGATACCTTCAGCCTGGATGGAAACACCACTTGGAGTGTAGTAACGAGCCACGGTTAATTTCAAACCGGAACCGTCGCCCAACTTAATAACGGATTGAACGGATCCTTTACCGAACGTACGTTGGCCGACGATCAAAGCACGTTTGTTATCTTGAAGTGCTCCGGAAACGATCTCACTTGCACTCGCCGTGTATTCATTCACCAGGATCACAAGTGGAACATTCTGGTATTTGCCTTTTTTAGTAGCCATCGCCACTTCTTTTTCAGCTTTGTTACGACCGATTGTACTTACGATCACGCCTTCTTTCAGGAACATGTCGCTGACTTTAACGGCCTGATCAAGCAAACCACCTGGATTTCTGCGCAAGTCCAACAACAATCCGTTGATTTGGCCTTTGTTGTTTTTCATGTGGTTTGCGATAGCAGCTTCTAGGTCTTTACCTGTGTTTTCGATAAAGCTGGTGATTCTAACGTAAGCAAAACCATCACCCATATCTGTGTATTTCACAGATTTGATTTTCACAACACCGCGAGTGATTGTGATGTCGCGTGGTTTTTCTTCATTCTCACGAACAACTCTTAAAACAATTTTGCTGCCTTTTTTACCACGCATGAAAGAGGAAGCTTCAACCAAGCTCATGCCTTTCGTGCTGTTGCCATCAATCGCGATAACTTTATCACCGGCTTTGATACCTGCTTGCCATGCGGGAGCATCTTCAATTGGAGAGATAATCGTTAAAATACCATTTTGATTTGAAATCTCGATACCCAAACCGCCGAACTCACCGCTGGTTTCAGTTTCGAAGTCTTTGAAAATATCTGGCGGCATGAAGTTTGTGTGCGGATCCAACTCACGAAGCATCCCTTTGATCGCCCCATACACCAATTTTTTCGTATCGGTTTCTTCAACATAGTATTGCTGAATCAAATTCAAAACTTTACTGAAGTTCTGAAGATCAGCGTAACGCTCTTGAGCGAATGCACGGACTTGAAAACCTGTTTCAGCCATTACGAAAAGGACCAGAAGCAGAATGCCTCCGAGAATATAGGTTTTCCAATAGCGTTTGATAGATTGCATGTGGTTAGAGTCCTTTCATCCACTGTTGCGGGTCGTAGGGTTCGGAAAAATGTCTGATTTCAAAATACAATCCCGAAGGATTATCTGCGGAGGCATCACCGGTTGTCGCTACAACCTGCGCTTGAGTGATTTCTTCGCCCGCCGTCACTTTAATTTCTTCAGCATGGGAATAGACAGAGTAATAGTGATCGCCGTGATCCACAATAACTGTATTTCCAAATCCAGGAAGTTCGCCCACGTATGAAACTTTACCTTCAAACACGGATTTAACCGGACTTCCCTTGGCCGCCGATATGAAAATGCCTTTGCTGGTTAAAGTGTAAGGGTGATCCTTACCTTTCATAAGTCCAAATTTTTGTGTTACGACTCCAGCAAGAGGTCTTGGAAGCTCGCCTTTAGAATCCAGAAAGGATGCTTTGAATAACGTATCAAACACCCCGGCGTCATCGATATTATACTGAGCCGACTTCGTTTTAAGATCGCTGATTTTGTTTTCAGCAAACATCTTACTCTTACGAATCCCACTTAAAAGTTTGTTTTTCAAAGATTGCTCGGCAACGAGCTTTTGTTCCTGGGTGGTGATCCCAGCCTCTACAGCCTTCAGATTTTCCAAGCGCTGTGCGATGGCTTTTCTTTTGGATTGAAGGTCCTGGACGTCGTGCCTGTATCCTTTAATTAATTCCAAATCACGTTGGGCAACAATTCCCAGGATCTTTAAATTTCTGTCTAACGAAACGGAACTATCAGCATTCAGAATAAATCTTGCCAGAGGCTGACCACCTAATTTGTAGATTGCTTTCAAACGCTCCGCCAATTGAGCACGTTGCACTTTGGCTTTGGCTTCAAGCTCATCCACTTTTTCAGTGAGGTTTTTAATATTAACTTCGAGAAGTTCCCGCTGTTGTGAAAGTGAGCCACGTTCTGTGACAGTTTTTTTGATCTTTTTATTGATCTCATACAGTCCGGAAAGAACCTGACGTTGCTTGACTTCCACATCGGCGAGTTTTTGTTTCGTCGCCTCTATATCTTTCGTCAATGCTTCGACCTTCTCTGCTGGCGTAGATTCAGGAGTTGCCGCCTGGGCCGCAGAAAATGCGATCGATAATGAGAGTGCCCCAAGGGCCAATGACCATTTCAAGTTTTTTAGGCCCTTTGACTTGCGGCCGCGTAGCCGTCATTAATTTTTCTGACACATAGGTAAGATGCTAACGCACCCATCACTGTTCCACCGATGATCACGACCGCGACCATCCATGGAGAAATAAAGCTCACTTGCTCACCGATTCTTAAGAAACTTAAACGTGTGTTCACGATACTTTTACCGACGGTGTACATCCCAAAAGCAATTGCCATGGACAACGCAGAGGCGACAAGACCCAGCAAAGCCCCTTCTTTTAGGAAAGGTTTGCGAATCATCGATGCTGTCGCACCGATCATTTCCAGAACCACGATTTCATCACGATGAACTTGAACTGATGCACGAATCGCGTTCGACATCACGAATATCGATGCACAAAGGACAACGATACCCACCAGGTTCAGTGCAAGATTAATAGCCGATACAAAGGCGCTGTATTTTTCAACCCAATCCTGACCATAACTGACATCATCAATCCCGGAACGACCTTTTAATTCTGTCGCAATGGATTGCAAAATGCTGCTTTGAGCATCCGTCGCAATTTCTGTCTTCAGTTTCACCTGATAGCTTGAAGGAATCATTTTTAAAAGCTCATCATCTTTGCTGATATCCGGCGCATAGCTTGCGAGTTGTGCGCGGAAATCAGAAAGTGCCTGATCCTGAGTGACCAAATTGAAATGGCCGATGTCTTTGTGGCTCTTAAAATATTTTTCAAGCTCATCACGGCCTTGAGCAGATATATCTGTAGATAGGTAGACTGTCAGCTGAACATCCTCTCCCCAGTGGGTCAGAATGTTTCTGAAGTTTTTTGAAATCAATAGCGACGTCGCCATGACGGCAAAACAGGCAGTTACAACAATCAGGGTTGAAAATTTAAGCGCGAGGTTTTTTTGAGTAGGATTCACTTGGTGTCTCCCACGATAATGCCATCTTTAAGTTCCAAAGTTCTTTTATGACGACGCTTAACCATTTCATGATCATGGGTTGCAACAAAGACGGTTGTCCCTTGAGAGCAAACTCTTTCCAGTAAATCCATGATCTCTTCGCTAAGCCTTGGATCCAAATTTCCCGTCGGCTCGTCGGCAATCAAAACACCTGGTTGATGAACGATGGCCCTGGCAATGGCGGTTCTTTGCTGCTCGCCACCTGATACAAAGTCAGGGTACTGATCGTGTTTATGAGCTAAGCCCACTTGCTCCAAAACTTCATAAACTTTTCGTTGAATAGCTGGGGCTTTGTCGCCACGAATCTGCAACGGCAAAGCGACGTTTTCAAATAAAGTACGATCTTTCAAAAGTTTGAAATCTTGAAAGATAACGCCGATTTTTCTGCGAAAGAAAGGGACCTGCCCGTTACGAATTTCACCCAGATCATAGCCCGCCACTTTAACCTCACCTGATGTGGCTAAATCATAGGCAGAAATCATTTTGAAGAGCGTAGTTTTTCCCGCACCACTGGGTCCCGTTAAAAATACAAATTCGCCTTTGTCGATTTTCAAATCGATATTTTTTAAGGCATGAACGGGCCCTGGATAGGTCTTATATACGTGGGAGAATTCAATCATTTCTCTATCTTATGAAAGATAAAGACTTATTCATACTCGCCCGAAGTCGAGGATTTCAGGATTAAGGCATTCCGCCTGACATCAGAGTATCAATGATTGTTGAATGCTGGCGATGAAGGGCTTGTTTGATGGCTTCAGCCGGCTGGCTTGAGCCCACTTGCAGAACTCTTTCATGAGGAGTTTTGATGGTTTTTAAAACAGCACCGTTACAGAAAATACGACTGACTAAAAATGGGTTCGCCATTCCCCAGTCCTCTGTTTGAATGTGATATTTCTGTCCGCGTACTGTGATATCCGAATTAAAACCTTTTTGCATTTCTACAAACCTCGAACTTCAATTTAGCAAAAAAACGTCGCGATCTCATCAAGTTTTTATATGCGCGGTGTTTTGACTCTTCAGGCAAGAGACATACTAAATGTCTAAGGAGGTAATTATTATGAAGTTCGTTTCAGTTCTATTTGTTCCTGTTGTTGTTGCAATGTCGTTGGTTGCGCATGCACAAGTGCCTGCACCTGCACCCATTAATCCTCCCCCACCATTCGCCGGCGAAGCCGAAGCTGGCGCAATCATGGTAACTGGCAATTCCGATTCCGAGAATTATGCGGCCAAAGGCAAAGTGTCTTATAAAGAAGGCAAAAATACTTACACCCTTTCGGGACAATATATCCGCACTGAGGCCAACAGTATCGAGAGTGTGCGCAACTGGAATGCGGGAGCTCGTTATGATCACGAGTGGACAGACTATCTGGGGTTCTTTGGCAGTCAAAAAATCGAGAGCGATGTTTACTCTGGATACTTACAACGTGATTCGACAGACGTCGGTTTGAAATATTGGCTGACAAAAACTGATAACGTTAATTGGACGGTTGAGGCCGGTTACCGTTATTCCAAAACGCAAAATGTTTTGGTTGGCACCACCTATGATCAGTTGCTTCGTCTGTACACAGAATTCAACACTAAAATCGACAAAGAATTTTCCTTCAAATACTGGATCGAATATTTGCCGAACATGACTCGTGCGGATGCTTACCAGGTGAATACTGAAGCTTCGATCAATGTTATGTTAAATTCCATCTTCTCTTTGAAGCTAGCTTACTTGCTACAATATCAAAACGAACCTGCTCCTCCGGGAGAATACAGTACAACAACGACAACTTTGAATCTTGTCGCGAAATTCTAGAAAGGATTTTGTCATGATGAAGGAATTTAAGGCCTTTTTAATGAGAGGTAACGTTTTAGATTTGGCAGTCGGTATCATCATCGGTGCCGCGTTCACTAAAATCGTTGGCTCGTTTGTAAGTGACGTTTTGATGCCAGTACTAAGCTTAGGCATGGGCAAAATTGATTTCTCGAATTTGTTTGTTGCCTTGAATGGCGAATCCTACCCGACGCTGGCAGCAGCAAAGGCTGCGGGAGCGGCAACCCTTAATTACGGTGTTTTCCTGAATGCCGTCATTGATTTTGTGATTGTGGCTTTTGCAATTTTCATGATCGTAAAAGCAGCGAACCGTTTCAAAAAAACAGAAGAAGCAACGGCATCAACCAAGCCCTGTCCCGAATGTTTGACGACGATTCCACTTGCAGCACGTAAATGTTCTGCCTGCGGAAGTTTGCAAACAAGTGGATCCATCAACGGGAAAACGTCCTCGATGAACGTCTAGTGTTTCATATTGAGACGTAAACTTTCCCCCGAAAAGTGACGATAATAGGCACTGCAATTGCAGCTATATATAGTCATCAGGGGGAAAGACAATGTATTCCAAATCAAAGACGACGAAGAAGACATCTGTTAATCTTTTTATCAGCATCGTATCTTCTTTAATTCTGCTTGGTTACGCAGCCAATGCACAGACTTCGGGGAGCTCTTCCGGTTCTTCAAACTCGGGCTCATCTTCTTCAAACAATCAGAATTCTCAGAATACGCAGCAGTCTTATCCTTATCCCGTTATGAGTTCATATTCTGAAGGTCAGACCTGTAACGACCTTCGCTCTAGATACAGCTCTGCTCGCAGAGACATGTTGAGACTTTGCAAAGATGCGGGCGCGGGATCTAACTGCGTTGACAAAGTAGATTCATGTAACACCGAAGCCAGTGATACTGGTGGCATCAATCTTTACCAAACATTGGGTACTGCTGTGGGCTCGGATAATGCGTTAGGGACGGCTCTTGGTGTGATGGGACAAAGTAGTAATGTTGGCGGTGGTTGCCCGCAATTCTCCTTCCAAGACTATTTCAGTAAGAAAAAAGAATACCAAGAGGATCTTGATAGAACGGAAGAAGACTTAGCAAAACTGTCTGATGATAAAGCGGATATTCAAGCTGACTTTAATAAGAAGATTACGGACCTTCAAAAAGACTTGAATAAGGCGCAAGAGGATTTAGAGAAAACCAAAGATCAAATTGCCAAAGACAAGTTAGAAAACTCCCAAAAACTCCAAGAAGCGCAGAATTCCGCTAAAGATTCTATGCGCCAACAAGCAACGACCTTGCTTGATCTTCACGGTAAGTTAATTACTTCTCAACGTGATAAAGCACTGAACATGATTGCACTCACAGAGGCCTCTGCAAAACGTGCGTGCATGAAAACCGTGAATGAAATGAAAGCACAGTGGCAAAAAGAAGGTGTTTTGAGCGGCTTTAGCTCTGGCACAATGATCGCCAAAGCGAAAAGATTGAAACAGGATTTGATCGATACATGGAATGATTGCATGACCGTGTATGACCAGAAAAAACAAGCCCTGCTTGAATCTAAAAAACAAGAAGAAGACATGCTTAGAAAGCAGATCCAGGACACTACGGAATCCATGGCTCAGACCCAAGATAGTATGGACTCGGCTGCCTCCAATATGGCGCAAATGAATGCCTTGGCCGACAAACAACAAACTCAGGCCGAGACTAATATGAAAAACACCCAAACTTCGATCCAGACCGAAATGACGGCAGCGAAGCAAGAGTTGGAACAAAAGCTTCAAACTCTGGCGACGAAAACTACGAATTATAATCAAAAGATCAACCGCTTGAATACTCAACTTTCTAGCCTGGGCGCCGTTCCTCCATCGGGAGCGACAACAACTGCTCCGCAAGTGGCTGATGAAGTCGCTGGTCTTCAAGAGGAGATGAATGAAATCATCGCCCAAGCAAAAGATCTGACTCAAGTGAACTGTTCCATTGGGAAAAGTGCATCAAGCTCGTCAAGATCTTCTTCCGGCCTAAAGGAATAGCTGACCAAGGGCCAGTATCCCTAGACCCTCACCTTTTCGACTGCTAGAATGGGGCTTCGTTTAAAGGAGCCCCAAACAGTGTTAAAAAAAATCATTCTGGCATTCGTCGCTCTCTGTATTCTTGGTGTTGTCGGCGCCGTTCTTGCCTATCAATCTGTTAAAGCAAGTCTTCCGCAAATCATCACTGTTCAAGATTATAAACCGCAACTAGTCAGCCAAGTTTACGATCGCAATGGCAAAAAAATTGGTGAGTTCCTAAATCAAAAACGAACCCTCGTGACTTACGATAAAATTCCCAAGGATTTGGTTCATGCCTTCTTAGCTGCTGAGGACGATCAATTCTTCCAGCACAAAGGGATTAATCCTCAAGCTATTTTCCGTGCGGCTCTTGCGAACCTTCGTGCTGGACGCTCGGTACAAGGGGGATCGACGATCACGCAGCAGGTTGCTAAAACCTTGATGCTGACTTCAGAAAAAACTCTGACACGTAAACTTCGCGACATCATGCTTGCGATGGAAATGGAAAAAAATCTAAAAAAAGAGGACATTCTATTTCTTTACCTAAATCAGATTTATTTTGGTGAAGGTGCTTATGGTGTTGAACAAGCGGCGCAAACTTACTATCGCAAGCCTGTGTCAAAATTAACATTGCCTGAAATGGCAATCCTTGCGGGTCTGCCCCAAGCACCAAGTGCTTACAGCCCGGTTCGCAATCCCCTTCGCGCTAAAGAAAGACAAACTTACGTTCTTCGCCGTATGGCTGAAGTGGGCTTCATCACAAAAGAACAGTCAGATAAAGCTATCCAAGAACCGGTTAAGGTGTTTGTCCGTGAAAATTATGAAGAGTATGCGCCCTTTTACCTAGAAACGGTTCGTCAGATGCTGGTTGCACAAATCGGCGCGGACATGGTTTTAAATAAAGGACTTCGCATCTACACAAGCCTTGATCTTCAAAAACAACTCGCAGCTCAAGACGCTGTCATGGCAGGACTTAAAGGTTTGGATAAACGCCAGGGCTTCCGTGGACCAATTAAAAATCTTTCTTCTGAAGCTGACGTTGAAAAATTCCTGACGGATGAGCGAAAAAAACTTATCGGCGAATCAACTCCCGAACGCACGATTCTTCCGGATGGTAAATTTGCTGATCTAGTTCCTAAGATCGATGAAAAAGCCGCAAAAGAACACCCGCTTCTTCCGTCCTACATCAAGCTTAAAGACTCGGTTCAAGGTGTCGTGCAAGCTGTGGATGATGCCGCTGGTTTGGTATATGTGAAAATCGCTGATACTCAGGGTTTGATCGATTTCGATTCGATGACCTGGGCGCGTAAGCCTGACTCCGACAAACGCTACGATCTAAACACGATCAAAAAACCTTCCGATGCCTTGAAAAAGGGTGATGTGATTCTAGTTAAGGTGACTGCTGATAAGTTCTCGCCTTCAAAAAATATCACTCCGAAAAAAGGCGCTCCTGAACTAAAACTTCCGGATTTCAACAAGTATGTTGATTTGGAATTGGATCAGGAACCCCTCGTTGAAGGTGCACTCCTTTCGTTCGATCAAGATTCTCAAGACGTGTTAGCAATGGTGGGTGGAACAAGCTTTGCGAAAAGCGAGTTCAACCGTGCGATTCAAGCTCCCCGTCAAACTGGCTCTTCATTTAAATCGATTGTCTATGCTTCCGCACTTGATAAAGGCTACAACCCTGCAACGCCGATCATGGATGCACCCCTGGTGTTTGAAGGTTCCGCTGGCGATGAAGAAGGTCAAGGTGATGCCAAGGAATCGAAAGCCTGGAAACCGGCAAATCACTCGAAAAGTTTCGGTGGTGATATTATCGTGAGAAACGCCCTTTCTCAGTCTTTGAATATTCCTGCGGTAAAAGTGATAGAGGATGTGGGTGTTCCTTGGGCTATCGAATATTCTCACCGCTTGGGATTGTTCAGTCCTTTGAATCCTGACTTTACGTTGGTTTTGGGTTCTTCAAGTGTGACTTTATACGAAATGACGAAGGCTTTTTCTGAACTGGGTCGCTTGGGTAAACGCACTCGCCCGATGCTGATTCATAAAGTGACGGACGCTGATGGTAAAACGGTTTTAGAAAACGTGTCATTGGATGCTCGCTTTGAAAAAGAGATGAAGCCCTACGATGACGATTTTGAAAATCGTCGCAAAGAGTACTTACAGATCGCTTCTGAGCCAGCAAAATTGGAAGAGTTTAAAAAGAAAGATCCTAAAAAAGCAGCTTTGGCTGAAAACTTGTTCTTCCAGGATCCTGATCAGTTGATCAAACCGACCACAGCGTTTGTTATGACATCACTTCTTCGCGGAGTGATTGAAGACAAAAATGGTACGGGTGCGAGAGCTCGTGCTTTGGGTCGCGAAGTTGCGGGAAAAACTGGTACGACGAATAACTACTATGACGCATGGTTCATTGGCTATACACCACAAATTGCCACTGGTGTGTGGGTGGGTTTTGACAAAGAGAAAAGTCTAGGCAAAGGCGAGGTTGGTGGCCGCTCCGCATTGCCAATCTGGGTAGATTACATGAAAGCGGCCCACGAAGGACTTCCTCAAGTGACTTTCCCCGTACCAGATGGTATTGTGTTTGCGAACATTGACAGTGAAACTGGCAAGCTTGCAAATGCGTCTACAAAAAATATTCTGCGCCAGGCCTTCGTTGAAGGAACAGAACCGACTGCTGCTTCGAGCAAGCAAGAAGAAGCAACAGACTTTTACAAACAGGATTTGTCTGAGTGAAGGATATCCACCTCTGGGGTGTGAAACAGAACAATCTTAAGAACATCGAGGTCAAGATCCCAGTTGGTAAAATGACTGTGATCTGCGGCCCGAGTGGTTCAGGGAAATCCTCTCTGGCGTTTGAAACTTTATTTGCTGAAGGTCAACGCCGCTTTATCGAGAGCATGTCTAATTATGCTCGCCAGTTTCTGAATAAAGCACCAAAGCCTGACATTGAAGGCATCAGCAATATCCCTCCGGCAATTTCGATTGAACAAAAAAATACCGTGAAAAGTTCCCGCTCAACAGTGGGTACGACGACAGAGATCATCGATTACCTGCGCCTGTTGTATGAGAAAATCGGTAAGTCTTACTGCCCGACTCACACGTGTCCCACTGAAAAAGAAAGCGTTACCGAAGCGACTTCCAAAGTGATTAAAGAGTTCACTGGTAAACGTGGTTACATCCTGGTGGAAATTTCTGAAAACGGACGCGTGGCTCAAGCAAAGAAACTGCACTCGCTGCTTTTGCAAGACGGTTACTTGCGTATTTATATTCCCAAAGTACAACCTTCGGTAAAGCCGGTTGCGACCAAAAAAGCGACGCTTAAAAAAACCAAAACTAAAGGTGCCGTTAAAAAAACTGTTGAAGAAGTTATCAGCATTCCCGTGACCCCCTCTGGTTTAACCAACGAGGAAATGGGAACTGTTGTTGAAATCGGCGACCCTGCGGCGATCAAAAAAGGACTTCCTAAAGAAACGTTCTATCTGATCATCGATCGTATGAGTTTTAACGAAGATGAACGTGGTCGTATTGCTGACTCTATGACGCAAGCTTATGAAGCGAGTATCAAATACAATTCAAATTTGATCTCTCGAAAAGCAACGATTCTGACAACGGAAGGCCAACGCCTGCAAGTAAGCGAAGAGTCTTCGTGTCCTATTTGCGGTTATACTCCGCCACCGTTGACTTCTCGCTTGTTCAGTTTCAATTCGCCAATTGGTGCCTGCCCGACTTGTAAAGGTTTTGGAAATATTTTGGATGTCGACGAGGCCAAAGTAGTTCCAAACCCTGCGATGAGTTTAGCTCAAGGTGCTCTATCTCCATTCTGGATGCCTAGTGCTGCCCACGAAAAAAAGCAGCTTTTGGCTTACTGTAAGAAAGCCAAGATCGACATCCACACTCCCTGGCAGGATCTGCCGAAAGCTCACCGCGAGGTGATCTGGAAGGGTGATGACGATTTCTTTGGTGTTCGCGGATTGTTTGAATACTTAGATCAGATTAAATACAAAATGCATGTTCGCGTGTTTATTGCACGCTTCCGCAGTCCATTCCTGTGCCCTACTTGTAAAGGTGCGCGTCTGCGCGAAGAGGCGAATCATGTGTTGGTAGGCAGCGCGAACATTAATGAGCTGTCTTCGATGATCATCGAAGATCTGAATGCCTTTTTCCAAAAGATCGAGCTTCATCCTCATCAAGTTGAAGTCGCTGGCGAAATTCTAAAGCAAATTCGTTCGCGTCTGGAATTCCTGATGCGTGTAGGTGTTCATTACTTGTCACTGAATCGCGAAACCAGAACATTATCTGGTGGTGAGTACCAACGTTTGATTTTGGCAAACCAACTGGGAATGGGATTATCGCAAGCGCTTTATGTTTTGGATGAACCCACTGTAGGACTTCATCCGCGCGACAACGATCGTTTGATTTCGATTCTTAAAGATCTTAAAGAACTCGGCAACACCTTGGTTATCGTAGAACATGACCATGACGTGATTAAAGCCAGCGAAAATATTATCGAGATGGGTCCTGGATCTGGATATCTTGGTGGAGAAGTCGTTTACTCCGGCTCCACAAAAGAATTTTACAAATACGACAAGTCCAACACAGTTCCATATCTATTGGACAATAAACACTCTGCAAATTTACGCACGATTCGCCCCGTGGACATTGATACTTACAAAGTAAAAATCGAGCTTAAGGGTGCAAAAGGTCACAACCTAAAAAATCTGGATGTGGTCTTTCCATTGAACCGCTTGGTGACTGTGACAGGCGTCAGTGGTTCCGGAAAATCGACTTTGATTTCAAAAACGCTATACCCGGCGTTAGCTCGCGCACTGGATATCGAATATCTTCCTGCACAAGAATACGGTGGAATTGAAGGCGTTGATCACATCAAGAATGTTCTTTTGATCGATCAATCACCTATTGGTAAATCAGCGCGCAGTTCGCCGATCACTTATTTAAAAGCCTTTGATGCTATCCGTACAATTATGGCGAGCACTCCTGAGTCCCAAGCACGTGGCTACACACCAGGAACATTCAGCTTGAATGTCGATGGCGGTCGCTGTCCTGCGTGTAAGGGAACGGGCTTTGAAGAAATTGACATGATGTTTATGGATAACGTCGTGATCCCATGTGATGTCTGCGACGGGAAAAAATATCGCAACGAAATCCTGGAAGTTCAGTATAAAAATAAAAACGTCTCTGAGATTTTGGCGATGACAGTCAATGAGGCCATGAATTTCTTCGTCGCTCATCCGAACATCCGTAAGCCATTATCGGTGCTCAAAGAAGTGGGCCTGGATTATCTGCAATTGGGTCAGCCCGCGAACTCTTTAAGCGGTGGTGAATCTCAACGCTTAAAGATTGCTAAAGAGCTCTCTCAGGTGCAGCAAAAGGCCACCCTGTATATTTTGGACGAACCAACCACAGGCCTCCATTTCCGCGAAGTAGATTTGCTAATGAAGGTCTTAAATAAGCTTATAGAATCAGGTGGCAGCGTCGTTGTAGTAGAGCATAATTTAGATGTGATCCGTGGCTCCGATTATGTTATTGACCTCGGCCCTGAAGCGGGTAAAAAAGGCGGTAATATTGTTGCCCAAGGGTCCCCTGATGACATCATCAAGGCCAAAAAGAGTCTGACGGGCCAATACTTAAAACGCTATATCGACGGGAATGCATAATACCCGCGAGACGGAAGTAGAATGCTACCTGAAATCAAAAAGTTACTTGCTGAAATCAAACCTCACAAAAAAAGAATGACCGTGGTTGCCATCACGGGAATCATGAATGCCCTGGCAACGGCGCGTGTGGCTTTACTAACTAAAGTACTTTTCGACGCCCTTTCAGCAAATAATCAGCCAGAACTATTGAAACAGGTTCCGATTGTAATTGGACTTGGCTTCATTCAAGCGATCTCTCGTTATTATCATATCTACAACATGAATTATATTTCTGAAGCCGTGGTGAATCGCATCCGCGAAAAGCTTCAATACAAATTCATGCGTCTGAACTTATCGTTCCACAATAACTACGCCGCAGGTTCTGGAGGCTTGATTAGCCGTATTTTGAACGACATCAAAACCGTTCAAGATGGTTTGCGTGTCATCGCAGATATTTTCCTTTATCCCTTGCTTTTAGTGGGCTTGCTAGTCAACTTGATCATCATCGATTGGAAGCTGACTCTTTCCATTCTTATTATTGCGCCCATCATCGGGATCATTTTGAAATCCGTCGCAAGAAGTATGCGCAAGTATATCCCGCGCGAGCGTGAAGCCTTGGAATACATGACTTCAACCATCAAAGAAAGTCTTGATGGCGTTCGTGTCATTCAGTCCTTTAATCTTGAAAAAGACATGGCAAAAAAATTGGAAGAGCAGGGGGCAAACTATCTTTCAATTCGAAAAACAGTTCATAAGCGCCAAGAGGCTTCTGGGCCAGCCACCGAGTTTATCGCGACTGCACTTATCCCGATGATCCTAGTTTACAACAGCTACGAAATTGCAGCTGGTCGTGGGACTGCGGGTAACATCATTGGTTTCATCGCCTCATTGTTGATGATCAATGCTCCAATTAAAAAAATTCAGGAAGCTTACGTTCGTATTCAGGAAGTCGTGATCTCAGTTCGTCGTATTTTTGAGATCATCGACAACCCTTCTGAAGTTCCAGAAACTGCCAACCCTGTTCCATTCCCTAAGGACTGGAAAAAGATCGTGTATAAAAACGTCAGCTTTGCCTATGGCAAAGACATGATCCTTAAAAACGTGAATCTGGAAATCAACCGTGGCGAAGTGGTTGCCCTAGTTGGCGCCAGCGGAAGCGGTAAGTCCACTATCGTAAACTTATTGGAGAGATTCTTTGATGCGACATCAGGGGAAATCTTGATTGATGGCGTGAATATCAGAGATATCGGGTTAATCGAACTTCGTCGAAATATTGCCCTGGTTACTCAAGACGTTTTTCTATTCAGTGATACCATCGAAAAAAATATTTGGGCGGGCGATTACAATCGCGATCGTGAAGATATTCAGAAAATGGCGAAACTTGCGAACGCCCATGACTTTATCATGAAAACGTCTCAAGGCTATCAAAGCCGTGTTGGCGATCGCGGAAATCTGCTTTCTGGCGGTGAAAAACAACGAGTGAGTATCGCGCGCGCGATGTTCAAAGATGCACCTGTCTTAATTCTGGATGAAGCCACAAGCGCCTTGGATACGGCAAGTGAGATCGAAGTTCAAAAAGGCCTTGATCATTTAATGGAAGGTCGTACCGCTCTGGTGATTGCTCACCGTCTGTCGACAATCCAAAAGGCCGATAAAATCGTTGTCATGAGAGCGGGCGAAATCGTGGAAATTGGCACTCACGCAAGTCTTTTGTCGCTTAAAGGCGAGTACCACAACTTCCACAGTCTTCAGCACAACTAGTTACTTAAACTGTTCTGAAAGCCACTTCATCACATGCGGCATACGGCAGCTCCAATAAGCCGTCGCATGTGAGTTGTCCGTGCCACAATCCTTAATACCAATTTCAAATTCGGGATGGGCTTTCTTAAGCTCCTCAATAAACTTTTTGGTATCTGGAGTGTCCTTTAGAAATGGATCGTTGGATCCAATTTCCAGACGAAAATTTTTAAACGGCAAACAGCGATCACTTCCAGGTTTCTTTAGCCTCTCACAAATGTGCCGAGCACTTCGTTGTTCAAAGTCTTTACCCACTCCATAAGAATAATAGTCCTCTTTCGGCTGCGTACTATTGTTATTGGGAGTCCAAATCTCAGCCGGTGTGCGAAACACCGGGCTCATCGAATAAACTGTACACACCAGGTTTGGGTTACTTAATCCCAACTGCAAAGCACCGTTGCCACCCATCGAAATTCCAAACAGCGCGCGGTCACAAGGTTCGTTCTTAATCACCGGATACTTTTCTTCGATGTGCCTGATCAGATCCTTTGTGACCATGTCAGCGACCTTTACTTTAGATATCGCTCCATTCATCCAATAATGACTCTGCCCATTCGGAGCAAAGATCAGAAACGGTCGCGCGCCTTCACGTACGACTTTGTCATAGGATTCAATGCCATCAGTGTAGACTAATGAATCTCTGTCTCCACCTCGGCCATGCAGGAAGATCGCGTAAGGGTACGGCGCTCCCCCATCATGCGTATATCCCGGAGGAACTATGACGTTGTAGTCGACCTTCTTTTTTAAACTTTCTGAATAAAAACTAGTCGAAAAACAGCGCGTGATAAATATCCGCTGATTTAAAATCTTCTGATCAAACGGCTGACATTTGTCCGAATTGGCGAATCCAAAAGATGAGAGAAGAAAAATTGAAGTTACAACAATTAGACATTTCATATTCCTCAACGATAACACATCACATTTTCGTTTCAATTTGAGGCAGCAATTAAACAGCGGAAATCATGAGGAAATTCAATTTACACAAATTTTCCCGTCTCAAATTGAACTAGACCAATGACTGAATTGCATGATGTTTCGACACAACCCTCAAGTCCGTCTAGTTTCTTGACGATAAAAATATCGACAGTTTGAAAGTTACAGAAAATTGAAAGGGAGTTTGAAATGATTAATTGGGATGAGTTTGAACATATACATGTTATCAAAAAACTCAAACATATC
The DNA here is from genome assembly GCF_047302455.1 of Bdellovibrio sp. HCB185ZH. Classification (GTDB taxonomy): domain Bacteria; phylum Bdellovibrionota; class Bdellovibrionia; order Bdellovibrionales; family Bdellovibrionaceae; genus Bdellovibrio. The sequence goes on along the minus strand of NZ_CP178624.1, from coordinate 2,573,412 downwards.
CTTAGCGCATGGTGGAACATTGACGTTGTGTTCACTGATGAGCGCGGGACACTAAGAGGGTTCGACTCCGGCAAAGCTGGTTTCAACAATCCTGCAATTGCAGCTTTGATGAACAAAGAAGCTGGTCAAGCTAGCGTTGCTGAGCTTGTAACTAAATCACTTGATGATCTTCGTACTTCTCAAAACCGTTTCTCCCTTCGCAAATGGGACATGGTTGGTTTTGACGTGGGTGTCTTCCCGATCATGATTGAAAATGATTGCGTTGGTACAGTTGTGGCGATGGGCTTCTTCCGTGAAGCCAACTTCTCTTCTCGCATGACTGAAATCCGTGAGCGCCTGGCCGCTTTCGGTATGTCTGGCGAAGTGATTGAAAAATGCCTGGGCAAATTGAAATTCATGGATGACCATGAACGCCAACACTTCACTGAAGTTTGTGAATTGGTTGCTCAAGAGATCGTCACTCTTCACCTTGAGATCTCTTCTCGTGAAGATCGCATCAAAGAATTGAATAAAGAGCTTGGTAACAGATTTAAATACGACAATATGATCGGTAAATCTAAACCAATGCAATCTTTGTACGCTTTGCTTGATAAAATCAAAGGTGCAGATTCTACGGTTCTGGTTCAAGGTGAAAACGGAACGGGTAAAGAGTTGATCGCTAAATCGATCCACTATAACTCTCACCGTAAAGACAAACCGTTTGTTATCCAAAACTGTTCTGCATTCAATGACAACTTGTTGGAATCAGAATTGTTCGGTCACATCAAAGGTTCATTTACTGGCGCTTTGAAAGACAAAAAAGGTCTTTTCGAAATGGCTGACAAAGGAACATTCTTCCTGGATGAGATCGGTGATACTTCACCACAAATGCAAGTTAAGCTTCTTCGCGTATTGCAAGAAGGTACTTTCATGCCGGTGGGTGCAACTGAATCCAGAAAAGTTGACGTTCGTATCGTTGCGGCGACGAACAGAAACCTTAAGGAGATGGTTGAGCAAGGTACATTCCGTGAAGACTTGTACTATCGCTTGAATGTTATCAACATCCGCGTTCCGCCTCTTCGCGAGCGTAAAGAAGACATCCCGTTCTTGACGGATTTCTTCTTGAACAAAATCCATGAAGCTCAAGGTGGTGTAAAACATCAATTGACGAAGCGTGCTCTTGAAAAATTGTACGACTATCCATGGCCAGGTAACGTTCGTGAATTGCAAAATGAAATCGAAAGACTTTGCGTTCTTTCCGGCGAAGAATCAAAATTGATGGGCGAATTGCTTTCTCCTAAAATTTTGGAAGCGGGCGAGAAAAATAAAGTTCAAGGTTCCCGTTTGCAAGGTAAGTTGAAGGACGCTTTGGAAGATCTAGAGCGCGAAATGATCCGCGAGGGACTTCGCCGTACAGGTTGGAACAAATCGAAACTTGCTAAAGAATTGGGTATCAGCCGTGCAGGTCTTATCATGAAAGTCGAAAAATACGGCTTGGATAAACGTAAGATTGCTCGTGCCTAATTGGGCAAGCACCCTAAATTATTTACCTATTTGAACTAAAAATAGAGGGCTTTGAAGGTGAACTTCAAGGCCCTTTTTCTTTCCCCAGAAACTGCTTAAATAGCTGATTTCACCGATAATTACCCCCTCCCCCGACAGTTGGTATTGTTCTTGTATATTAGGGATTTTGTTAAGGGGTGTTCGTTATATGCAAAGTACAACTTTGGATTCTTCATTTGTATCTCGTCTTAAGCATCTTGTTGAGACTCGCTATGGAAAAGACCTGCTGATCCGTCAATTGATGGATATGTCTGCCGTGCAACCGCACGAAGATACATATTTGCGTGGGGTGGATTTTCACGTTCCTATTAAGGTGAACGGCGCTCTGCTGGGGACGGCTATCGTTCCAGGCGCTGATGATTTGAATGCTGAAAAACGCCAAGGTGTGACTCAGTTGATTCGCATGGTTTTAGAACCGGCACTTTATAAGTGGTACCTTGAACAAAAAGAATCGAACCTTGTCGAAATCAGTAAAGCCAATTTCGAAACTGAAAATCTGCATGTCTTTGGTGATGAAAAACTCCCCAGCATTGATGAATTGTTAGAAGAATCATCCAAGGACCTGGCCAAAGGTCTATCCAAGGAATTGTTATCGCATTTAATCCATCTTGAAGGCCAAACTGCAACGACGAACAAAAAAGTTGCTTTGCAGTTACACGAGCTGACAGGTCGTTGGGCGTTTGTTCCCTTCAACGATATCAAGGGTCAGCTGCATTCAAGTTTCGACATTGCGAAAATGGGTGAAATGACAATCTTCATTGAAAACATCGAGTCCTTGAACGCCGCTGAGCAAGAGCTTTTGCTGGAATATCTAGGCGAAGAGCATTCACCGGATGAGCCATTGATTATCACAAGCTCTGCTTTGAACCTTGAAGAACTGGCAAAAATGGATGGCCTTGCATCGAATTTAATTGATGAAGCATCGGTTAATTGCTTTGAAGTGGACCGCGCTCCGCTAACGACTCAGGGTCTTAAAGAAGTCCTGGAGCTGTTCTTTATGAAAGACCCGACATCGACATAAGTTCTTGAATTTACTTGGAGTGTCTGTGAGAATTTTTCTTATGGTCACTCACGATGATTTTCTCAATTCTTTTTTAAGCCGCTCATTATCTACAGACGAGTTCAAGGTATTTTCTCTAGCAGGAGATGCCTCGAACCGCCGCTATTACCGCGTCGTACACAACAATCAATCATGGGTGTTGATGCGCTGGGAGCCTTTTGATCCAGCCAATTACCCTCTGACAAGCGTCCTTAATCATTTCGCAAAAAATGGTATTCACGTTCCAAAAATCGTTGCTATGTCACCCAGTGAAGGTCTGATTCTTCAGGAAGATTTGGGCGACTTGATGCTGGAAAGAAAGTTCTGGGAAAGCCAAAGCCATGAGTCCTCCATGGAGTGGTACAAAATGACCGTTGATGAAGTGGTTAAGATTCATCACAAGGCAACACTTGATCATGATCCAAACTGCTCAGCCTTTAAGATGAAATTCGACACAGAAAAGTTTCTTTGGGAAATGAACTACGGCAAAGACAATCTTTTAGCTGGAGTTTTGAAGTTTCCATTCAATGAAAAATCTAGTAAGGAACTTTCTGATATCTTTTTGAATATCTGCTCGAAATTGGATGCAGAGCCCAAGCGCATCGCTCATCGCGATTACCACTCCCGCAATGTGATGATTAAACTTGATAAAGTCCACGTCATCGATTTTCAGGATGCTCGCTTAGGACCGATTCAATATGACCTTGTCAGCCTTATGCGCGATTCTTATGTCGATATGAGTGACGAGATGGCGAATAAACTCATCGCCTACTATCTGGAGCAATCTAAAGAATATTTACCGAAAGATTTCTCTCGCGAAAAGTTTGATCGCACGTATGAACTGCAATCCATTCAACGCTGCTTTAAAGCATGTGGAAGCTTTGCCAGTTTCTATCATCAACGCGAAGACCGTCGCTATCTGAAATACCTTTCCGGCACACTTCGCCGTGTGATGAAAGCGATTAACGAGTTCCCAGAATACAAAGTATTTGCGGATATCCTGATTGATTCTGGCGCCCTGGAAAGAAAGTACGAATCACTATGAATGTAATGCTCCTTGCTGCTGGTGAAGGCACGCGCCTTCGCCCGTATACGAATCAATTGCCAAAACCAGCAATTCCCTTTCTAACTTTGCCGCTGGCGGCACATTCGTTGGGTTTCTTGCAAGGAGTAACCATCGATAAACTCGTGGTGAACACCTATCACCTTCCTGAAAAAATCCACTCTCTGTTCCAAAGAATTAATCATGGTGCTCGCGAGCTGATCTATTCCGACGAAGTAGGAGAAATCCTAGGTAGCGGAGGCGGTTTAAGCCGCGCCCGTTCCTTTTTTAAAGATGGTGGCGATTTCATCATGATGAACGCTGATGAAGTTATTCTGCCCAAAGATTCAGAGGTCTTGAAGAAAGCCATCGCGCAACACCGGGCAAGCGGAGCCCTTTCGACATTGATGGTTATGGATCATCACGAAGTCGGAACAAAATTTGGCGGCGTGTGGACAGACAGCAACGGAAATATTAAAGGCTTCGGTAAATCAAAAATCGAAGGCTGCGATAAGGCCTGGCATTTTATCGGTGTGCAAATTCTTTCTGAAAGAATCTTTGATTATCTTCCTAAGGAAGGCGTTTCTAATATTCTTTACGACGGAGTCATGGCGGGTGTGGCAAAAGGTGAAAAGGCAAATGTCTTTCTATTCGAGTGCACTTGGTTTGAAACCGGAAATCCTACGGACCTGATTGAGGCTTCCAAATACTGTGTGAATGTTTTATTAGGTGACGAGGGACACGAAAGGCAAGCCTTAGAGAAAACCCTGGCTCAGTTTTCAACTGCTAAGGTCATCACACAAAAGTTTAATCAGGCGCAGCTGCAATTTTCATCTGAAGCTGTGATTAATAACGAAACAAATTTTTCAGGATTTGTGTGTGCGGGGCCAGGTACGGTCATTGGCAAGAATTGTACGTTGGAAAACGTGATTATCGGAGACGGTGTTCATGTTGCTGACGGCACTGCCGCCAACAACACGATTTTGCTTTAATACTATTTTTTCAAATCCACATCAGAGGCGCCAAAGAATGAATCTTGGCTTTCTTTGACTTTATAACGACGAGTCATCATCAGGAAAATACTGTCAGCAGCGACGCCGATCGGTTCACCGTGATAGTTTTTGCTCATACCCGCTGCAAGTTTGGAAGGATCTTTATCAAGCAAGCTCGATGAACCACGAGCGCCCGCATAGCCTGGGTACGCACCACTTCCGCCGCTGCCATCACCACTTGGATAACGGCTACCACCGCCTCCGCCAGAGCCTTCATCGTATCCTTGAGCTTTCGTCAAGGCACCGATCTTAACTTTCTCCAAGGCTTTCTTTTCGATGTCCTTTGAAGTTGCCATAGCAGCGTCAATCGCACCTTGCGGGATCCCTGCTGATGCCATCCCTGTTGCGGAGCTCAAGTCGGAGACATTGTATGATTTGCCATCAGGAGATGTAATTTTTGTGGCAGAGCTATTCACAAGTCCTTGAGCCTTCAAACTGCTTAAACCTGCTTCTGCCTTTTTCATGTAGTCTGAGCCTACCGCTGCATTTGATTGATAGTCTGGATCAGAGCTTGAAGCATTGCCTGAATTATAATTTCCAGTGCCATAAGCATCTGATAGGTCAGCAGTGTTATAAGACTCCCCTGCTTTTTGGCCATTTGCTTTAGACTGCTTCATGGACATAATAGCCATTGCTGTAAAAAGCGCTGCCACGGCACAGGCGCTGCCATCTTCAGGACAACGTGACCAGTTCTGAGCAGCCACCGCAAATTCGGTCGCACTCGCAACAGCGTTGAAAGCCTGCGCAGAATTATTCTTACTCGCATTGCTGTTTGCCGAACTGTTAACGGCCGGAATCGAAGAAGTTGCACCACTTTCCACTCCCGTTTCTGCCGCATAAGAATAAGCTGGAGACAGCGCGATACTCAGACTGCAAACCGATTTAGTAATCGTTTTAAATACTGTCATGTCGTCTCCTAGTTATTCAAAAGAGATGATTTATTATCCTGGTAGCGATCACGAACTTTTTCCCAGTTCGATTTACCACCCTGACCCGTAACTTCTTTAACCCAATTTTTTTGCGCGCCACCAAGCTTACTTGGATCTTTGGCGCCACCTGGTAAGTACCCGCGAAGTCCAGATTTATCACTGGAGGAATCGCCGCCACCCCAGCCACCGCCACCTCCGCCGCCACTAGTGCCGGCTAGAATATTTGTGTCGAGTGCTTTCTGACCTGATTTATCTTCACCACTAGCACCGGAGCCGCTGCCGCCTCCGCCACCACCTAGATTTGCACCGCCACCACCAACAGGGGCCCCTACTCCGCCGCCGCCAGAATCATTTGATGGAGAACGGCCTGTAGTTGAGGGTGAAGTGCCCGTCGCTAAATCTGCAGCCGTCAATCCATCCTTGCTGGAGGATGCTGGTGTCGCAGACAACGCTGACAAACCACTGCCTGAAGAACTCATTGAAGATTTCGCGGCGATAGAACCGCAACCTTCAAGCATTGGGTTTTTTAAACAAATACATTCTGGCAGATTGGCATTCGCTTCAATCGCACACGTTTCTGCTGTTGCAGTTGTCGTTGTACCTGCGGAAGAGTCGGTTGCTTCTTCACAACTTTGACCCTGTTTTAAAGCATTCACTACGCCATAAATACCGGATGCAGCTGACGCCAATAACTGAGGATATTTGCTTGTGCACACATTAGATTTTCCGGCGATAGATTGAATGTCACCGGTTTGAAGTTCTTTACCGATAAGATTTAAAATCGTGTTCTGCAAATCTTTGTAACGCGCCATTTGAGCAGGACAACTAGGATCCTGAGTGTTTTTACAAACAATTGAAGAAGACTTAACTGCCTTCTGCATGTTGGAAACTGCTTCTTTACTATTAGAGCAATACCATCCACAGTGACCCTTCGCCGCACCACAAGCAGCTGTATAAGCAGTCAATGCCGCTTGGGCTATCCCCATACCTTTACCAAAGGCACTGCAGGAATCACTCACGCCAGATGCAGTTGCTACAGTACCCAACACGTTAAGTGCTGCCACGGCATCTTGAATTTTTGGGCTTAAATTTGATAAGCAGGCATAGGCAGCGACGGATTGACCTTTTACGCAAGTATCCCAATTATCAATGTACTCGTCGTATGCGGCCTTTTCGTTTTTAAATTGAGTATCGTTGATAAATGCACCGTTCAATCCCTGCAACTCTTTGAAGTTTGCCTTGAATTGTTCTTTAACGGCCACCAGTCCACCTGCGGTCGCCTCGTTGGTGTCTTCAGCTACGCTTCCGTCAAGAGGTGAAGTAGAAGCGCTGCTTGGTGAAGCAGAAGATCCACCTGAGGAAACTGGAAGCGCCGTTTTTGCTTGTTTCGCCGAATATGTATCGTTCTTATTGGTGGATTGTGCAAAAGCGATCCCACTTGCAGACGTGATCGCAAAAAGAATAGTAAACACGCGAGTTATCGCATTTCTCATAGATATTCCCCTACCTGTCTCTTTTCGGACAAAAGTCAGAGAATCTTTACTGTCTCATTTTGAGAATTAGCGAATGAACTAGAAGTCTGCCGGAGGCGCATTCTTGATTTTGGCCTTGCCAGAATTATCTCCACCCAATTGCAGTTCAGAATTCAAATAATCCGAGGAGATCATTTTAACTGAATAACCCGAGGTCCCGCCCACAATACAGTTGCCCGAAGTTGGCGGAACAGGAGTTTCTCCATCGTATTTCGGCTCGACCGTGCATTTTCCCAGTTTCTCGGTATTCAGGGAATAATCTAACAAACCGTTGTCAGCCCAACCGGTCAGAACGTTTTTCCAATCTTTGGATAGGTAAGTCAGTTTTTGATCAATATCCAAGGACAGCGTTTGAATCTCTTTGCTTTTTAAAACTTTGAATTGGTCTTTCACGCTGAACTCTTCCAAGTTCTCATCGCCCTGCTTGTAATCTTTGTGATAGCCAATATCCGGGCGAATAGATTTATCAAAACCTGGGTTTGCCTTCGGCATAAACTTTTCTTTAATGCGCTTATAATAATTGTGATAAAAATCGGGCTCAATCGAGTAATAAGCCATATCAAACTGGTCAGGTAAAATGGCCAGAAGCTCAAGAGCACGGAAACGAGATGGACCTTTTACTTCCTCACTCCACGCTAGCAAATCGCCGTTACCATTGCTTTTTCTAGCGAATTCAAATGGCAGCTGTGCCCAATGACCGAAATTAGGTGCTGTATCTTTAAAATCTGGGTCCGCGTTACGTTGAGCCCAAGTTGGATCCAGTCTGAAAATTGCGCGACCAAATTGGTACAGAAGATTTCGACTTTTTAAACCGTACTGATCACCAACGAAACGGCTGTAATTTCCTGCGCGAGTTGGATCTTTGGGGTCCCCGATGTTACCAGTATCGAAAATTCTTGGGGGAAGATTCGGATCGATCTTACCGCCACCTGCAGATCTTTCGGAACCGCTAGGCCATTGGGATTCATACCATGGGCCCATTCTTCCACCGAATGGTTTGAAAAATGCGCGCGCTTTTAAATCAACCGCACCCAATGGAGAAAATGGAATGTTTGGACGAGTAACAGCTGAAACACCCACGTATGCCATACACCATGGATTTTTCTCAACACCCATTGAATAATTGTAGGGATCTTCAATCTGACTACGAAGACCTACGAACTGAGAGAGCTCTGAAATATCTCTCCATAAAGCATGACCTTGATCTTTTACAACTTCAGCCGGCCAGTTATTACGATCTGAGGCGAGTTCCCTTGGCACACGGTCGATAGTATTACTACCGCCCGCATTACAAACCGTATCAACATAACTAAATGCTGGAGCGATACGAATTGGTACTAACCACTTCGCAGGCATTTCGTCCTTCGCAGGATTATTGCATCCATCTGCGCCCAGTGAATTATAAACTTTGAAAGATTGTATGCCGCTTTTATTAGCCGCAGTTAGATTGTTTTCAAGGGTGGCTCTGATCCCTTTCTTAACGCTCTCGCCATCCAGATCAAAAAAATCTTCCGTCTCGTTACTCATAGATCTAGAAATTGTTGAAATGAGCAGCATTCTATCGGCCTGATCCATGTTGTAACCCACCACCCACTGCGCTAGCAGTCGATAGTTGAAGGCTCCAAAGTAACGACAACGCTCAAAAGCCAAGTTTCGAAATTTTTCCGAGATATTGGTCATCGCGACGTTCACACTGTGAAAACCCGCAATCGTTGGAGTAGGTCCAAATACTTTTACTCCGCTAAAATCTTTCAGATCTCGGCAGGTGTTCTCTTTCGGCATCGGCTTGAAAGGAACATACGTAGCACAAAAAGATGGTGCGTCGTAAAAGTCTTTCGCTGCAGGATTGATATCATCAGTATCCGCACGACCTGGTACAATCCCTAAATTACTAGACGGTATTTTATCGACAGGATGTTCCGAGAAATCCCCTGCCGTTCCAACCATACGATAACGCCAAGCTAACAGCTTCCAACTTTGTCGAATTTGATAGTTAATATGTGCTATCGCATTCATGTTCTCTGCTTGCTTCATTGCGCCGTAATACGCAGCAAGGTCCACAGAGTTCTGTAAGTTGATTTTGTGATGGACTAATAAGCCCACGTTGATGACCATCGCAAAAAAGATAAACAGGATTTGAAATATCAAAGCGACAAAGAGCGCGACCTGCCCCTTGGGGTTTTTTAGTTTTCGAATAAGTTGATCACGCAGTTTCATCATGTGGTTAATAACAATTGTCTCGTATCAATTGCGCCGAGGCAATAACTCGACCTTGAAAACTTTGACTTGTTCTATAGTGAGATGACAGACTTTTAGCCATGATAACTAAGGGGAATCTCGACGATGGTCCGTAATTACTTCTCTGCCCTTATTGGCATCTCAATTATTACTGCTCCGCTGATTTCCAACGCTGCAGTTTTGTTTGAGGGATATTCAAAGATCAATGCTAACGACGCCCATATTGGATACGTGGTCAGTCGTTATGAATTTGATGATAAGAAAAAACAGTTCATCTCAACCTATTTTATAAAAACGGGCAAAGGCCCTACTGAAACCACGGAAAGCCTAAAAGCTTTCGCGGATTCTGAACTGGCGCCGATTTCATACGAATACACGTCGCTGTCGGGCAAAGAATCTAAAACGATTGATGCCAAGTTCAAAGCTGGCGCGATGACTGCCATCGTAAGCACTAACGGCAAGTCATCCAAGTTTGAAAAAAAGATTCCGAAAGGAACTTTTCTTTCTACATTCCTGGTTTACCTGATGCTGAAAAGTAAAGATGGCCTCCGCTCTGAAACAAAATACGAATACCAAGCCATTGCCGAAGAGGATGCAAGCATCTCCAAAGGACAAGCCTTGGTAGGCAAAGAGCAGATCTTTAACGAGTTTAAAGTTTTCAAAATTCTGAATACTTTTAAAGACTCAAAATTCCTAAGCTACGTCAATGAACGCGGCGAAGTGATTGCGACAAATGCCATGGGCACAGGTATTTCAACTGAGCTGGTTTCAACTGCCGCAGAAGCAACGAACGGACAATCCTTCAGTTCAACTATTTTAAAAACATTGTTTGCAGGGGTTCCCGCGGGCACGCAGAATGTTGCAGCTCAGGGCAAAAAAATAAAACCTGCCACTTTGCCAACGACAACCATCAACGCACCAGTGACGGCACCCGCTAACACCGCCCCAGCTGCTCAACCAGAAAACGAACCGGGTCAATAATATGGGAATCAATCAAATCATCGGACAGCACATGTTTATCGGTATTCAAGGTCATGCTTTGACTGCCGACGAAAAGAAATTCATCGTCGACAACAACATCGGTGGTATCTGCCTGTTTGGGCGTAACGTTGCTGATCCAAAACAAGTCCATGACCTGTGCGCAGAAATTCAATCTCTTCGTCACAAACAAGCGGATAAAGCTCCTTTGTTCATCGGTATCGATATGGAAGGTGGCCGAGTTCATCGTCTGAAACCTCCATTCACAATTTGGCCTGCACTACGCAAATTAGGTGACCTTGATGCGCCGACAGTTTCATTTCACTTTGCAAATCGCATGGGCCAGGAATTAAAAGCCGTCGGTATTAATTTGGATTTCGCACCTTCAGTGGATGTTTTCACCAACGAAGCGAACAAGGTCATCGGCGATCGCTCTATCAGTTCTGATCCTGAATCGGTTGCGAAACATGCCTCAGCATTGGTTCGCGGCTATATCAAAGCGGACGTGATCACTTGTGCAAAACATTTCCCGGGCCATGGAAATACTTTGGTTGATAGCCATGAGGATCTTCCTGTGGAAAACCTGGACAGAGAGCGCCTGGAAAGCTGCGAACTGATTCCATTCAAAAAAGCCTTCAAGTCCCGCGTCGACATGGTGATGACCTCGCACATTAAATTTCCAAAAATCGATCCCGATTGGCCTGTGACTTTGTCGGAAATTTTCGTAAAGAAAATGATCAAAGAAGAACTTCGCTACAGAGGTTTAGTGATCACGGACGACTTGGGAATGAAGGCCATGTCATCTCACTATGGAGTTGAGGAAATCCCGGTTCGTGCCCTGCAAGCCGGTTGCGATCTGCTTTTATACTGCAATGAATTCGACGTTCCACCCCAAGCAGTCGATGCAATCATTGGCGCCGTGGCTCAAGGCACTTTGGATCAAGCACAACTGGAGTCGTCGCATAGAAGAATTCTGGATTTGAAAAAAGCGAAAATCACCAACCCAGATCCTCTGGATATGAGTGAGGTTGTGAAGATCGTTGGCCACGCGGAACATCTAAAAATCGCTGCTGCCATAAACAGTGGGGTCTCTCCAGACGGGTTACTGCCAGAGTAACAGTCATGAAAAAATTACCCAGGTCTGCTCCCCCAACTTAAACAGGGGCTCCCACAAGCTGGCCTGGGAATTGATAATACTCCCCCTATAGTCAGAGGAGTATTTATGGGTTTCGATAAGAATAACGAAGAACTAAGTCACGAGAATCAGCTCGATTTGTTTTCGTATAACACCTCAAAACTCGATTTTCTTCCTGACCTGAAAATTCCGGCACCTCGCCCACCCGAAGCGAATAAATCTCCACGCTTTATGACTTTGTCAGTGGCGATGCACATTGCTGCGGCCGTCGCTGTAGCTGTGATCAGCGTACCGCTTGTGAATGAAATCAAAACTGAAACCATCACCATTGAACTGGAAGAACCCGCTGTTCACGAAGTTACTAAAGGTGCTCCGGTAGAGCCGACAAAAGGTGGGGCTCCGGCAGCACTTCCTGAAAAAGAAGTTGCGAAAACTCTTCCTGAAAATCTGCCGATGAAAGAAGCGAAGGAAGTGGCAGCCGCACCTATCGAGACAGCACCTGCACCGAGAGAAACAGCTGTGGTCACAGCTCCTGAAGTCATCGCAGAGCCAGTTCCAACTAGCGAAATGCCAGCTCCTAAGAAAGCTGCGCCGAAAGCCGTTGCTGCTGCAAAACCATCAGCGCAAAAAGCTGCAAAAGCTGCTCCTGCCAAGACGAACTTTGCCGCGGTTCCGATGTCGATTGATGACATCAACTCTCCAGAACTTGATGAAGGCGAAATTGCCAATCAAAAATCGGAAGCAAAACTAGGCGAAGACTTTAATCAGGACTTCGACGAAATCGACAGCAAGCATGCAAGCAAACTTGCCGCTGAAGAATCGCAAATGAATGCGATGGCAGAGGCACTTTCTGCAGATCAAGAAAGCTCTTTAAAATCAGTTGAAGAACTGAATCAGCAAGAGTCTGCAGCACTTGCGGAATCTCAAAAAAATCTCCGTCACAAAAATGCTAAAGCCGTTGCCTCGGCTTTAGCTTCTGAAAAAGCAGCCGCCGAAGCTGCCGCTCGTGAACAAGCAGCACAACGTGCAGCTGCGATTGCTGCAGCCAATGCTGCGAAAGAGGCAGAAGGTGCTGGTGGTGAAGGTTCTGGTAAAGGCGAAAAGCAAGGCGCCGGCGCAGGGAATAACGGACTTGAAAAATCAGGTCAGGAAGTTGCCGGAGCTGCTGAAGGAGTTCGGAGCCTTGATCAACTAAGACAAATGCCAGGCAATCCTCGCCCGCAATACAGCGAAGAAGAGCGTCTAAAAGGCAATCAAGGTCGCGTCAGTTTCGAAGCGTATATTTCCAAAGAAGGCATCCCAATGAACTTCAGAATGAAGCAATCAACTGGGTACAGAAACCTGGATGCGAAAACGTTGTCGGCTTTGAAAAAATGGAGATTCTATCCAGGCCAAGAAGGTTGGGTGGAAATGCCATTTAGTTGGGACTTAAAAGGTGGGGTTCAAGAAGTGAAAGGCCGCTTAAGAACTTCAGTAGGTCAGCTTCAAGGTAACGGCTACTAATCTCTGGTTGCAAACAGCACAAACGCAAAAAGCCTTTGGTGAACCCAAAGGCTTTTTTACTTTTAAAGACTGAGGCTAATTAGTCTTTGAAAAGAACTTTAGCAGATTTAGTAGTACCGTTAGTACGTACTGCTGCTTTACGTTTTTTACCGCTAGTAGTTTTTTTCTTTTCGCGAATGTATTCAGTTTTTTTAGTTTTAGAAGCCACGGTTTACCCCCGGAATATTTATTAAAACTCCGGCCGTGCCGAAGTGCGCCATTATCCCATCAAAGCCGGGATAGGCTAGACGGAACGAGTTAACTATCAAAACGGAATAATCAAGTCAATCGAATGCCTATAATCTGATGATTTTTGTGTATTTCCGAAATAGGCGTAGTTCAAACGGAAGCGAGGACCGCTAAACCCGACACCGGCCGAAACCAGGGGTCTGGAGTCGTCAAAATCGTCAGAATAGCCGAATCTGAAGACTATAAAGCGATTTATGAAGGTTTCAAGGCCCAAACCAGCGTATCCCTCGGAATCCCCATCCACGCGGGCACGGAACATTCCCTTATAAATATAGTTAAAACCGCCACCCACCTTGGTTTTATAACGAAGCTCTTCAGGAGCCGTATTATTGTTTTCACCGAAAACATTATAGACCACCAATCCCAAACCCAGGTCCGAAATTGGCGTGTAAAGAAAGCCCAGGTCCCCATTTACGGAGTGATAGCTGGCTCTATCAAGGGATTGCTCAAGGTAGTGGCCCGTCAAACCCACAGCCCATTTTTCCATGAAAAACTCACCCAAGGTGATCGCGATATCGTGTTCATTCAACTCGCCAAGAGTTTTTGTCATTCTGGATTTTTGCACATATGCAGCGGCTGCAGGCAGAGTGCTTTCTTTTGTGTTATCGCTCAAAAAAGCTGCGAACTCTTTATCTGCGAATGATGTGAAAAGAAAACGTCCCCCTAGATGAGCCATGGATGCAGGATTCAGAAAACTAGCATCGCCAGGCTCCACAGCCGCACGTCCAGTTCCACCTGCTGCTACTGATGCCGAAGAATTATAAACTTGGGCCAGTGCCTGGTTCGAGCTAACATAAATCAGGAGAAAAACAGAAAGTTTTTTTACAAAGCTCAAAGGATGGAGCATGAATCAATACCTCGCACGCATCGTGTGCACGTTCATTTTAGTGCTCACATACTATCAATCAGTTCATGCTGGCGCCAACAACTTTACGGCCAAACAAATTCGTTCCGGAGATAATCTTCTTAATATTTTACGCCAACATGGTTTTAACACCCGCGAGCGGGAAAAAGTTTTGGCTTCCGATCTTGGCCTGCGTCGTCTGTTTCTGACTTTGGATACGCGCTATCTGGTTCGTCGCGATAAAGGTGAAGTGGAACTCAGAGTTTTCGACTCTCAAACTTCAGATGCCTTTCGCATTATAAAAAAGAACGGCGCCATTCAGGCTGCTCCTTACCAACCTCAGTTTAAAACAACAGTTCTTCGTATTGACGGCAAAGTTCACGGATCAATCCTGGGTTCCATCCTTCCGAAAGTTAACAGCAACTGGGTCGCGACTCGCTTTACCGACGCTTATGTGTTCGATATCAAATCCGCGAAAGAACTGCGGCGAGGCGCACGCTTTTGGTTCACAGTTGAAAAGAAGTACGAAAATGGTTTGTTTGTAAAATACGGAGAGATTCTGCAAACTTCATTAGAGATAGACGGCGATGTAGTTCGCAAAAAGTTTGTGCGCTCTAAAGATGGCGGTGTCTTTTTCAATGACCAGGATTTGCAGGAAAAACGAGCGTTTTACTCTCCAGTTAACTATATCAAAATTGCCAGCACCTTTCAGCCCAACCGCTTACACCCGATCACTCGCCGAAGAGTCCCGCATTTGGGAGTCGATTTTGAACTTCCCATTGGTGATCCCGTCCTGGCCGCTCGTAAGGGCCAAGTGGTCCGTTATGGAAACAATCATGCCGCAGGAAATTTCATTGTCCTACGTCATTCAAACGGCATTGAATCCTCGTATAATCATCTTTACAAAATTGATCGCAGAATTCGCGAAGGATTGATGGTAAACGCGGGTGATAAAATTGCAGAAGTGGGTTGCACGGGATACTGCACTCGGGCTCACCTGCACTTTGCCCTAAAAATAAAGGGCCGAATGGTCGACCCATTGAAATATATAAAACCTTATCCACAAAATATGCATCAGCTCTTAGCTTCGCAAGTGGCCTCGAATTAGAATTTTGTACAGATCGTTGCGTAGTTCGCGCAACGTTTTGCGGGGATGATACTGTTCGGGTATGAAGCCGGTGATGTACCAATCAACGGATTGTAACAAGCAGCCCCCGCATTGTATTCCACACCTTGGGCAATTCCATTCACCAGATTTTCCGTATAACAAGACGGCACCGTTGCTTTAGGAACCAAGCAGCCTTGAGTTACGTTAACATCCCATTGATGAGCCGGGAACTGACGACGAACGATATCGATTTCCGCACGCAAAGCCGCGCTTGCAGTAATCTGTGCCTCTGTATGAGGAGCACAAGACGCTATATCGCGGTTCAAATAAACTTTATATACACGGTTGCAATTCCAGTTTGAAATCACGTTACCTGTGCTTAAATCAACTTCTTGCAGAGTCTGCAAAACATTCAGTGGAGAAAAACCGTTAGAAACTCCGGCCGCTTGACCGAATGAAAAACGGTAGCCACGACCGTAAGCCAAAGCTTTATTCGTTGAACTTGCGGAAACCACACTGCCAATATTTGTGGAATCATTCAGATAGGTCATCGTCATCTGACCTTGCACTTGCAAGATATCGCGCAAGCTTTGAGAGATGCTTTGGTCAGAGTTGAATTTCAAATTTGCTTCAATTGTACGTGTGTTTGTGGAAAACGGAAAATAGCGAACGGAAGAGCCACGATTGCTTAGCAACGTGTCCATAATGTATGTCGAAGACAATACGTCTGCCATCGGAATAATATCAGTATTCAAAGCCAATGAACCCGTTGCAGAATACACGCTCGTCAAATTCGAACGATCACGAATGGCCATTGTCGGCATAACGTTGATATTTGTCGGCGAGTCGCCCAGATACTCAGCGTATTGAGCTTTAGAAACCGCATTTGCGGGATAAATCGGGCTAAAGTTTGCATCTACGTAGGAATAAAAACTTGCAGGGATAGTGATACCTGCAGTTTGGTAAGCGCCTGCACGAATGGAGTAATAAGCATTGCTGCTTGAAAGAGTGCCTGACTCGGCACAGGAGTTATACGAAATTTGGTCGAATCCACCATCGAACGCAAATGGAATCCCAGAAATTTTTCCTGCCATTTGTGAACCGTATTTTGAGACGAGCGCCGCGTCCAAGCTTGAGTAATCGGCTACGTCGTCAAGGGATGAATCAAAACCGGCTTTGCCGCAGTTTTGAAAAGAAACAACAAGTGCCAATGAGGCAGCTATGACCCCAGCAACCTTACGCGTTGTTGGCTTGTTTGGCATTTTCATGGAAATTCCCCCGTTCTTAAACCTTACCACGACGTAGGGAACTTCTCTGGTAAAAAACAGATTTGGGCCCCATTTTCAGCACGGTTCATTATAGCTTGTCTTAGAATGAAACGTTTGCGATTTTAAGAGGATGTCTAAAGTAAAAAAAGCCATAATTCCAGCCGCAGGTCTAGGTACCAGATTTCTCCCCGCAACGAAGACAGTTCCAAAGGAAATGTTAACGATCGTGGATGCGCCGATCATTTTGTACGTCGTAGAAGAAGCCATCAAAGCCGGAATCGAAGATATCGTCCTTATCGCTGGCCGTAACAAACACGCCATCGAAGACTTTTTTGATATGTCTTACGAACTAGAAGACAAACTTCATAAAGACGGCAAAGAAAAACTTTTGGAACGTGTTACAAAAGCACGTGATGCCGCAAACATTATCAGTATCCGTCAGAAACAAGCCCTGGGCTTGGGGCACGCAGTCCTTTGCGGTCTTCCTATCGTCGGCAAGGATCCCTTCGCGGTCCTTTTGGGTGACGAAATCACGATGGAAGCCAATGGTCAGGCTAATGTGACATCTCAATTGGTGAAATCTTTTGAGGAAACTCAAACTTCAACGATTTCCATCATGAAGGTTTCTGAAAAAGACGTTTCTAAATACGGTATCGCCGAAGTCGAAGAAAAAGCTGCAGGATTTTTCAAAGTAACTTCATTGGTGGAAAAACCAAAACCAACGGACACAAAAAGCCGCTGGGCTTTGCCGGGTCGTTACGTGTTTGACAATGCGATCATGGATCTTTTGGCAACTGCAAAACCTTCTTTGAACGGTGAAATCCAATTAACTGATAGCATGAAGGTTTTGTGCGAACAAAAAGGTCTTAATGCGATGACTTTTACTGCCGATCGCTATGATGCTGGTGATAAGCTTGGCTATCTGCAGGCAAACATTGAGCTGGCTTTGAAGAATCCAGAACTCAGCGCGGATCTTAAGGCATACATTGTTGAGCTAGCAAAAAATCTTAAGTAACTTTGAATTCCGAGCAACCGGAATCACGTGAACCGAGGACGTATGAGAAAATTATTAACTGCAACCCTTGTTGGGATTTTTTGTCCGGTGCTGGCTTCTGCTTTCATTTTGCCAACAAGAACTATTTTGCAAAAAACCTCTGACAATGCGGGAAGCGGAATCTACGCCATCGAGCAAGAAGTTCAATTTGCAAATGGTGATGATACAATTCACGTGCGCGAAACTTGGTTGATTGATAACGATCGCACCATGCGCCTGACGGTGACTGGCACTAAAGAACTTCAGGGAAGCTTCCGCATGCAGTTCCTTTATGCCGGTGGCCAACGCTATACAGTTATCAACGGTAGCAAGAAAAACGAAAAGACTCCGGATGACTTTTTAGAAAAGTATTTAAATTTCCGCAGTCCCGAAGTTTTCGCTAACAACCTGGCGCAACTTAAAATTATTCCACATGGCGGTTATTCTAAACGCATCCTTGCCAAAAAAGGTGAAGACGTAAAATACGAACCGGAATCTTGGGTTCGCTATTCTCGTACGGGTGGAGTTGTAAATTACGCATTCGGAACTCCCACTCCTGAAGACGATAAAAATTCCAACCCAGGATTGTGGATTGAACAGGATCAATTCGTGATCCGAAAAATCCGCCTGCCAAGCCAGGTTGAGATGACTGCTGACAACTACAATCAGTTCGCGAAAGGCTTATATTATCCTCGTACCCGCACGGTTCGCTGGGGTAACAACACCGCGACAATCCGCCTGATCAGTGCCTCTGCCCGTCCTGCGACGGCTGTGGCCCAATTCCAACCAAGTTCATTGGATATCAATACCAAACTTGATGGTTTGGAAAAACTGTCGGCGAAAGAGGCGATCATCGAGTTCTATTCGAGGTTTAGATGAGCGAGGCTCCTCTCTGGAAGGTTGCAGTTGATGCTCCCCTTCCAGAGGCTTTGACATACAGCTACGCTGAGCCTCTGATGCGCGGCCAATTGGTTAACGTTCCGCTCGGAAAAAGAAAAACGAAAGGCCTTGTTCTGGGGCCTACGACAGAAGCTCCCGAATTTAAAGTTAAAGCCATTGATTCCATTGATCCGGAGTATGCTCCCCTTCCTGACGCTTTCGTAAAGTGGCTGGAATGGCTCGGTAATTACTATCTCCACCCAGTGGGTCAGGTGGTGCAATCTGCTTTTCCTCCGCTTAAAAAAGCCGACAAGCAGCGTGCAAGCAAACGCGCTCCCGTGGTGCCACAGCTTGAAAGTGATAAACTTCCTGAGTTAACTCCGGAACAAAAATCCAGTATTGATGGTATCGCTGCCCATCAGGGTTTTTCTACGCACTTGTTATTCGGCGTAACGGGTTCAGGAAAAACAGAAGTTTATCTGCGCCTGTTAGATAAGGTTTTAAAAGAGGGAAAACGCGGCCTAGTATTGGTTCCCGAGATTTCCCTGACTCCGCAACTGATTCAAAGATTCGCGCGCCGTTTCGGTGATAAAATAGCTGCACTTCACTCGCAACTAACCGATCGGGAACGCACGAATCAATGGTGGGATGTGGTTGAAGGTCGCAAATCTATTTTGATTGGCGCCCGCTCCGCCCTGTTTTGCCCGGTGCCTGATCTGGGTCTGATCATTGTCGATGAAGAGCACGAGCCTTCATACAAACAAGATGAAAAATTAAAATACAACGGTCGCGATGCCGCAGTGATGATGGGTAAAATCATGAACTGCCCTGTTGTGCTTGGTTCAGCCACTCCTAGTTTGGAGACCTGGAAAAATGCACAAGAAGGCAGATACTTCCTGCATCCCTTGAAAAATCGTGTTGCTGGTCGCGCCTTGCCAGATGTTGAAGTTATCGATTTAAGAAAATTAAAAGCCGATGACGATCATCAAAAACTTCTGATCGAAAAGTACTCGCACCTTCCTTATTGGATGAGCCCGCAGCTTTTTGAAAGAATGCGCGAAACCCTGGACCGTGGTGATCAAAGCGCGCTCTTTCTAAATCGTCGCGGAATTGCGCAGATGGTGGTGTGTCCGGCTTGTGGTCACACTCGCGAATGTCCTAATTGCGATATTTCATTAACTTTGCATGCAGGATCGCATTTGGTGTGTCACTACTGCGACTATCATGAGCAGATGAAAAAGAAATGTCCCGATTGTAAAGAGGGCGAGCTTGAAGCCATCGGACTTGGGACAGAACTTTTAGAAACGGATCTTGCGCGAATATTTCCGGGGAAAGTTATTGCACGTGCCGACCGGGATGAGATTCAAAATCGCGGGGACCTAGAGGATTTAATTGCCCGCATGGAAAGTGGCGAAATCGATATCCTGGTCGGAACACAAATGATCGCCAAGGGTTTGGATTTTCCAAAATTAAAATTGGTGGGCTTGGTACTTGCCGATGTGGGTTTTAATCTTCCCGATTTCCGTGCCACAGAACGAAGTTTTCAACTGATCACTCAGATGAGTGGTCGCAGTGGACGTCACGTAAAAGAGGGTGAAAGCCCGGGCCTGGTCATCATTCAAACTTTCAATACTGAACATGACAGTCTGACATTCGCGCAACATCATGACTTCGAAGGTTTTGCCACCAACGAATTAAATGTACGTGCAGCGTTGAATTATCCACCCGTGGGTCGATTGGTCAGCTTCCGTATTCAGGGAACTCATTTAGGAAAAGTTGAAGAGACAGCTCGACTTTTAGCCAGACGGGCCCATAGCCTAAAGGCTCAAATTGAGAAGTACAAATCGATCGAAGTTTTAGGTCCAGCCGAGGCCGCACTCGCCAAGTTGCGAGGACAATTCCGATATCATCTCCTCGTAAAATCGTCTCAGGGCGCTTTAACAAATCCATTTTCACGACAGCTCCTTGGGGACCAGGAATGGGTTCCCTCGGGCGTAAAAATTGTCGTCGATATTGATCCAATGAATTTGCTTTAAAGCAGTTCTGAGATCTAAAATAGCTATAAGGACTTCGGTTCCACCGAAGTAAGGATAGCCATGATTCAATGCCCGCGCTGCGGAATTCAAGTAACAGAACTACACCCGATAGAAGCTGATCTATCGGCAAAGCTTGCACAGGCTGGCGAAGCTAATTTGCCCGCGGAAGTTTGTGCGGGTTGTATATCTGATTTGCGCAGAACTGCTGCGACCAGCAGTGGTGGCGTATTGATGGCACAAGAACGCGCGCGCGAACAACATCGCTTGGCGCTTTGGAAAAGCCGCGTGCAATTGATCAAACAGGCCCGCAACTCCATGGGGCAAAAGATGTATGCGGAAGCAGCGATCGCATACGAAAAGTACTTAAAAATTTTGGACATCGTATTTGAAGTTAAAAAAGGTGAAAAGCTCCGTCCTGAAGCCTTTAAAGAAAGCGCCCGCCATACAGAGTTGACTGTGGTAGCATCCGTCTATTGGGATTTGATGCGCATCTATGATACTCACGACAAGTACCATGAACGAATGCAAAACTCGGCGAAACAGTTGGCAATGTTCATTCAGTTCACGCCCATTTATCCGGATATCATTAAGAAAGCGGAGTCCTTTGTTCGCTCTGCCAAAAATCCAAATATCGTAAAGAACTTTTTAAAGTTGGCTGACAAAGAAAGACCACGTTGTTTTATTGCAACTTCAGCGTTCGGTCCTCAAGCTCTTGAAGTTCAAACATTGCGAATGTTCCGAGATGATGTTTTAAAAGAAACGTTTTTAGGTCGTAAATTCGTTTACTTCTATTATAAAACGTCCCCCTCAATTGCTTGCTTACTCGATAAGCACTCCTGGCTCAAACCCGCTGTGAGAGCCGTCCTGCGCACATTGATTAAATGCGTTAGCTAAAAATTCATGCCCTTCCTTCTTGCAAAGTCCCGGTCATGTAGGGGATTGTATTTGCATGGCTCATATTTATGATTACGCAATTATCGGTAGTGGTTTAACAGGTCTTAGCATCGCAGCAGCTCTTAGCCGCGAAACTAAGAATGTCGTTTTGTTGGAAGGCTTGGATATTTCCTCTGGCGCCAACAAACAAATTAACTTCCCCACCGGCCCTATCAATAACGGTATCCGCTTTGTTCCTGATTCAGTTTTGTCTGAAAAAGCTTTGGGTTTCCTGGAAAACCTTCTAGGTCAAAAAGTAATCGCTGATGTTTCAGATGAAGCACCTGTTACTTATGACTCTGGTAACTTTAAAACTTTCTTGGGCTTCGGTGAGAACCCGCCAGCTTTCTGGGAAGAGCTTTCTTATTTTACTTCCAGCAAACGCATCGATTTACAATTGCAACCCTACCAATGGGCACAGTTGTTGATGGAAAAATTCACTGGCGATTTCATGCCTCGTTCTTATGTGACGAAATTCCAGCACGAGGGTGAACGCGTAAATTCTGTGACTGTGAATGGTTCAAAAACTATTCACGCGCAAAACTTTATCTTTGCCGGTACGGTTCGCGATCTTGCTCTTCTTTTGCCAGAAGATACGATCTCTGCCCGTGCTCGCGCAAAACTGAGCAAGAATAACTACTGGACGGCTTTGTGTATTGATCTTTGCCACGGTAAGGCCGTGACTGATTCCACAGCCATGCACGTTCTAAACGGCACAACTCAAGATGAAATCGGTCCATGTGCTGGCCGCTTCCTTCCTGCTGTGGAAGTTGATGGTAATATGATTCAAGCTTCTCAATGGATCACATTCATTGAGTCTGAATCCACTGAAGACAGCGAAGTTGTGGGTACGGCTTTGAAGAAAATCAAACGCCAGGTGAAACGCGCATATCCTGAAGCCTTGGATAATTTGAGAAGCGAAAGAATCTTTGTCTCCCCGTACATCGCTGGCAATGGCGATTTAAAGCTGAGTGCGAACCAAACAATTCCAAGCTTGGAAAATCTGTGGGTTTCCTCTGCCACTTTGAACGAGCAAAAGAACCTTGTGGGCGCTCTTTTACAGGCAGAAATGATCGTTGCTTCCCTTGGATTTAAAGTCGAAGAAACTTTGGCGCCAGCAGCGACAACTGAAGAGTTCTCCGAAGCTACAATGTAAGATATTGATATAATTAAAGTTTTACTAACGCCGCCGCAGAAATGCTGCGGCGTTTCTTTTTGGCGGTTTTCAATACTCAATCTCTGCTACCAGACTGAGCAAAAGATCCTTGCTCTTCAGTGCCACGCTATGATATCCCGTGAGTCCAACAATAACACACTCTAGAGCACAACCTGGTCCCCGAGTACTGAAAAAGGGGTCTTCCGGCGAATCAAAAAAAGCTGGCTCTGCACTAGAGGAGGATTAACCAGAAAGGACGTACTACCATGGCACAAGTTACCATGAAAGAAATGCTAGACGCTGGAGTTCACTTCGGACACCAAACACAGCGTTGGAACCCAAAAATGAAACCTTACGTTTACACAGCTCGCGGCGGTATCCATATTATCGACCTGCAAAAAACTGTTGTTCGTGCGAACAAAGCTGCTGAATACGTAAAAGAAATCGCTGCTAACGGTGGTCGCATGATCTTCGTTGGTACTAAAAAACAAGCTATCGAGCCTGTTCAAGAAGCAGCAGCAAAATGCGGTCAATACTACGTTACTAAACGTTGGTTGGGCGGCATGATGACTAACTTCGAAACGATCAAATCTTCTATCGATCGTCTTCGTAAAGTTGATGCTATGAAAGAAAAAGGCGAATTCAACTACCTTACTAAAAAAGAACGCGCAAAAATCGAAAAAGAATACCTTCGTTTGTCTGAGTTCTTGAACGGTATCCGCGACATGAAAGAAATGCCTTCTGTAATGTTCGTAGTAGACCTTCCTAAAGAACACATCGCAGTTGCTGAAGCTAAACGCTTGGGTATGACTGTTGTTGGTATCGCTGATACAAACTCTGATCCAGAGTCTATCGATTTCCCAATTCCAGGGAACGACGATGCGATCCGTTCTATCAAATTGTTCGCTAACCTAGTTGCAGACGCTTACCTTGAAGGTTCTAAAACTTGGGAACAAAAACTTCGCACAATGACAGACAAACAATCTGACGTTGCTAAAGAAGCTAAATCTGAAGGTAAAGAAGACGCTCCTAAACGTCGCACTCCTGCAAAAGCTGGTGCTAAAGAAGCTCCTAAAAAAGCTGCTGGTCCTGCAGTTGTTAAAGCCAACAAAGGTCGTAAACTTGTTGCTGCTGGTACAGCAGAAGAAGTTGAGATCCAAGCTGAGCTTGAAAACAAAGACGAATCTGCAGAGTAATTTCTGTCAGTTCGCTGAAGAAAGGGTGGCTTGACCACCCTTTCCTTTGTTCCGCCTTCGCTAAAGCTTCGGCGCGACAAGTCCTCCTCGGTATCACTGAGGAATTTTGATAAAAGTCTTATTAAAATGATCTAGTTAAAAGGAGTCTTCCTAATGTCTATTTCCGCTACTCT
Source organism: Bdellovibrio sp. HCB185ZH (assembly GCF_047302455.1). Taxonomy (GTDB): domain Bacteria; phylum Bdellovibrionota; class Bdellovibrionia; order Bdellovibrionales; family Bdellovibrionaceae; genus Bdellovibrio. The sequence goes on along the minus strand of NZ_CP178624.1, from coordinate 2,549,508 downwards.
TGTTAAAGAGCTAAGAGAAAAAACTAACGCAGGTATGATGGATTGCAAAAAGGCGCTTGAAGCGACTTCTGGCGATTTCGACGCTGCTGTTGAATGGTTGCGCGTAAAAGGTCTTGGCGCTGCAGCTAAAAAAGCTGACCGTATCGCTGCTGAAGGTGCTGTATTCGCACAAATCAACGGCAACACTGGTCTTGTTATGGAAATCAACTCTGAAACTGACTTCGTTGCTCGTAACGACGGTTTCAAAGCTTTGGCTGCTGACGTAGCTGAGCACATGTTCAAAACTGAACTTGCTGCTGACGTTTTGTCTCAACCTTTCTCTAAAGACACCTCTAAAAAATTGGGCGACCTTTTCACTGAAGCGACTGCTACTATCGGTGAAAAAATCGTTCTTCGTCGTCAAGAAAAGTACACTTCTACTGCAAACACATTGGTTCACACTTATGTGCACGGTGAAGGTAAAATCGGCGTGATGATCGAAGTTGGCGTTTCTAAACCAGAAGCGACTTCTAACCCAGCTCTTAAAACTTTCGCTCAAGACGTTGCATTGCACATCGCTGCGATGAACCCAATGGCGATCTCTTCTGAACAAATCCCTGCGGATGTTGTTTCTAAAGAGAAAGAAATCCTGACTGCTAAAAACCTTGAATCCGGCAAAAAACCAGAAATGATCGAAAAAATCGTTGAAGGTCAAATCCGTAAGTTCTTGGCTGAAAACTGCTTGATGGACCAAGCTTTCGTTAAAAATCCGGACTTGAAAGTTTCTGACTTGGCGAAAAATGTTGGTAAAGAAATCGGCGCTGACGTTACAGTTAAACGTTTCGTACGTTTTGAATTGGGCGCTGGTATCGAAAAGAAATCCAACGACTTCGCAGCTGAAGTTGCAGCTCAAATGAAAGGACACTAATTTGAAAGCGCCTGTTTATAAGCGTATTTTGCTTAAGTTAAGTGGCGAGGCTCTTGCTGGAAAGCAAGGGACTGGTATCAACACTGCGACAATCACACAGATTGCGAATGACGTAGCAGAAGCTTACAAGGCAGGCGTTCAAATTGGTCTCGTTATCGGTGGCGGTAACATCTATCGTGGTGTTGCCGCTTCTGCCGAAGGCATGGATCGCGCAAGTGCTGACTACATGGGCATGCTTGCAACTTGTATCAATGCCCTGGCTCTTCAAGACGCTCTTGAAAAAGCTGGTGTTCCAACTCGTGTACAAACAGCTATTGAAATGGCTGAAATCGCAGAGCCTTATATCCGCCGCAGAGCTATTCGCCATTTGGAGAAAAACCGCTTGGTGATCTTCGGTGCCGGTACTGGAAACCCTTACTTCACAACAGATACAGCCGCTTCTCTTCGCGCGATGGAAATCGATGCTGAAGTGATCATGAAAGCGACTAAAGTTGACGGTATCTACGATAAAGACCCTGTGAAACATGCTGATGCGAAGAAATTCGATAAAATCAGCTATATCGATGTCCTAAATCGCGGCCTTCAGGTCATGGACTCAACTGCGATTTCAATGTGCATGGATAACAAACTTCCGATTATTACTTTTGACCTTTCAGTTCCGGGTAATATCCTTAAAGCTGTTCAAGGTGAAAACATCGGCACCCTGGTACAATAGGGCGCCACAAGGAGATTCAACATGGCAATTGCTGAGATTAAAAAGACTGCTCAAGCTCAAATGGATAAATCTGTTCTTGCTTTGGGTGAAGAACTTAAAAAAATCCGTACAGGCCGCGCGCAAGTTTCTATGCTTGATGGCGTTCGTGTAAACTACTACGGAAATCCATCTCCACTTTCACAAGTCGCTTCCATCTCTACACCAGATGCGAAATCTTTCCTTATTGCGCCTTGGGAAGTATCTATTCTTAAAGACATCGAACAAGCGATCATCAAATCTGAATTGGGCATGGCCCCAATGAACGATGGTAAAGTGATTCGTTTGAAAGTTCCTGACGTAACCGAAGAGCGTCGTAAAGACCTTGCTAAGCAAGTTAAGAAGATCGCTGAAGAAGCACGCGTGGCTGTTCGTATGGCTCGTCGTGATGCCAATGAAGCTATCAAAAAAATGAAAGCTGACAAAAAAGCACCTCTAAGCGAAGACGAAGCTAAAAAAGGTGAAGCTGACATTCAAAAAGTGACAGACGATATGATCAAAAAAGTAGATCAAATCGCTGATGAAAAAGAAAAGTCAATTTTGACAATCTAGGTTTTGGGAGCCCGGTGACTCTACCTAAGCATATTGCAATCATTATGGATGGTAACGGTCGTTGGGCTCAGCTCAAGCGAAAGCCACGTACTTTTGGTCACATCAAAGGTACTCGCGTCGCAAAGAAAATCATCACAGCCTGCTCTCGTAGGGGAATCAAAAACCTTACACTCTATGCTTTCTCCACTGAAAACTGGTTCCGCCCTCAAGCCGAAGTTTCATTCCTGATGAAAATTCTGCGTCGTTATTTAAGCAAAGAGACCAGCAATCTGGTTAAAGAAAACATCCGCTTCTCAGTCATTGGGGATCTTTCCAAAGTTCCTGCTGACGTATTCAACGCTATTCAACAGGCTCGCGAAGCTACATCTAAATGCACAGGCTTAAACCTTGTCTTTGCATTGAGCTATGGCTCTCGCCAGGAAATCACTTTGGCCGTGCGTGATATCGCACAGATGGTTGCCAAGGGTGCTATTAAACCTGACGAAATCGATGAGGCTTTGATTAGCACTTCGTTAAGCACGTATCCGACTCCAGATCCTGATTTGATTGTTAGAACAAGCGGCGAGCAACGACTTTCAAATTTCTTGTTATGGCAGGCCGCTTATTCGGAATTCTACTTCACGGAAACTCTGTGGCCTAATTTCACAGAAGCTCATCTTGAGGAAGCCTTGAATGCTTTTTCCGTGAGACAACGCCGTTATGGCAAGGTCTCTACAAATGACAACTTGGAAAAGCTTTCTAACTAGAGCCGCTTCTGCCATAGTGGCATTGGCAATCATCTTTGCGCTTTACTATTTCCTGAAAATTCCAGGCTTGAAAATCATTATCGCTGTCGCCGTAGCATTGAGCGCCTGGGAACTTCTGGGAATTCTATTTAAAACTGAAACTTCAAAAACGTTAAGAACAGCATTTTTCATTCTTTCGTTTTTCGTCTTTGCTGTTTCGACTATGGCTTTAAACTTGGGCGCCATCGTCTATGCTATTTCTCTTATTCTTCTGACTATCATCAGCCTTTTGAAATTGCACACGACAGGCGATCTGCAGCGCATGGGAAAATTTCAGGCGAATGCAGCCTTGGGTTTGATGTATGTGGGACTGCTGCCATCGTTTGCTTTCCGTTTGCTTGATCAGGAACAAGGTATCTTCTGGTTTATCTATTTGCTGGCCGTTGTTTTCGCGGGCGACACGATGGCTTATTGCTTTGGTGTTCTATTTGGAAAACACAAAGTTATGCCTTCGGTTTCTCCTAAGAAAACTTGGGAAGGTTCCCTTGGTGGAATTTTGGGCTCCGTAGTTGCGGGCACAATCTGCTGGAAATATTTGCTGCCGGAATTTTCCGGGTATTTCATTGTGGGACTGGCTGCTGTCTCAGGATATGTCGGTCAGTTCGGAGACTTCTTCGAATCACTTCTTAAGCGAGTGGCTGAGGTCAAAGACTCAGGAAAGATCATGCCTGGCCATGGCGGAGTCCTGGATCGAATTGACGGTGTCCTATTCGCTAGTCCGGTAGTTTTGCTTGGCGTTGTGATCCTGTCTCATCTTTTGTCGTAAGAATAAAGTCGAGCACCCCGACATAAAGTTTGTAATTTAGTAGCTCAGAATAGCTCCATCCAATTAGAATAACCGGATGGAAATGCTTCTAAATTACATCAATAGTGGTTTGTCGGTCGTTATTCCTTTCGTCATTTTGCTCGGAATTTTGATTTTCGTGCATGAGCTTGGTCACTTCCTTGTGGCTCGCTGGTGTGGAGTGAGAGTCGAAGTATTCAGCTTGGGCTTTGGTAAAAAAATTCTGAAGTATAAAAAGGGCGACACAACCTACGCACTTTCCATCGTACCACTGGGTGGTTACGTGAAAATGTTTGGTGAACAACCAGGCGAAAATATTTCTGAAGAAGACAAAAAAGTTTCATTCACGCACAAGACGGTGTGGCAACGTATCGCTGTCGTTCTTGCGGGTCCGTTGATGAACTTCTTCTTTGCGATTTTGGTTTTGGGCATCGTTGCCTTAGTTGGCGAAGATGCAAAAATGCCGATTCTGGGTGACATCAATCCTAAATCTGCAGCTTATGAAGCCGGCTTCCGCTCAGGCGATAAAGTCATTTCCATTAACGACAAACAAATCGCAACTTGGGAAGAGATCCAAAAAACTCTAAGCTTGAAGCAAGAGCAAGATCTGCATCTGGATGTCGTGGTTCAACACCAAGGCAGCCAAGAGCAATCCAAGATCGCTGTTGTGGCTAAAGCAGAACCAAATCCAAACATCCTAAGCTCATACAACTATGTTGCAAACGTTGAGGGTTTGACAGCCATGTCAGCGGGCACAACTGTCGGCGTAATTGCAAACTCACCGCTTTATGCATTGGGTTTACGTACCGGTGATTCCATTGTTGGCATCAACGGTACAAAAATCTCTTACTGGAGAGATCTTGAATCAACGCTTGCTAAAATGAACTCCAAAGACACTTTGACTTTGGAAGTAATGGGGAAACGCGAAGGCGACAAAACGGACAAGCCAATCACAGTAACGATGGCTCCCCTTGAAAGCATGAAGACTTTCAGCTTGCCTGCATTGGGCCTTGAGTCCTCTGAACTTTACCTTTCTAAAGTTATGGACAATTCCCCAGCGAAAGCCGCGGGAATCAAAGAAGGCGACCGCCTGGTTGCGATCAACAACGTAACTTTGAATAAGTGGGATGATGTTATTGCTAACATCAAATCCTTTGACGGTAAAAATCCAGTCGACATTAAAGTTTTGCGTGAGGGTCAGAATGTTGATTTGAAAATCACTCCTAAGATGACAACGCAAATGACAGCCGCTGGCAGCGAAGAAAAACGCTACACAATCGGCATTGCACCGGTTGTGAACTTGGCGTTGCCTGACACTTTAGTAGTTCGCACAAATAATCCACTGGAAGCTGTGGTTCGTGGCACAGAGAAAACATGGGACTTCACTGTAATGACAGTGATGAGCTTTGTTCGTCTGTTTGAAGCTAAGATCTCTCCGAAAAATATCGGCGGCGTCCTATCGATCGGTCAGGCAGCAGGTGAAACTTATAAAATGGGTATCACGCCATTCTTGCAAATGATGGCGATCATCTCTGTGAACTTGTTCATTCTGAACTTGTTACCGATTCCGGTTTTGGACGGTGGTCACTTGGTGTTCTATGTGATCGAAGTAGTTAAAGGCGCACCTTTGAGTCTGCGTAAAATGGAAATTGCCCAACAAGTAGGAATGGCGTTGTTAATGAGCTTAATGGTATTTGCCTTGTTCAATGACTTTACTCGCCTATTCGGCCTATGAAAATCCTAGCCATGGAAACCAGCACTCTGCTTGGTGGAGTGGCTGTGATTCAAAACGGAAAAGTTGTCGCTGAGGAATCCTCTCAGCGACAAAAGTCCCACACAGAAATCATCTCCCCCTTCGTAGAAAATACTTTGAAAACCGCGGGTTTAAAACTCGAGGAAATCGACGTGTTTGCGGTCGGTCAGGGGCCAGGGAGTTTTACAGGTATTCGCGTCGCCGCCAACGCTGGCAAAACCTACGCGTATAGCTTTAATAAGCCCATGGTGACCATTGATTCGTTGATGTTGCTGGCCGAACAGGCTCGCCCATCAACGCTTCCAGTTTTGGCAATCATGAATGCTTACAAGAACATGGTGTATTTGGGACTTTTTGATTGTTCAGGCGAAGAGCCGGTCTATCTGAAAGGTCCAGCAGCTATTCCCGTTCGCGAATTATCCCAACATATCGACATGGAAGTGATGGTTGTGGGCGATGGATGGGAAACATATCACGAGTACTTTCCTGAAAATATGAAAAGCAAAATGCATCGCGATTCGAAACTTCCGGATGAGCCGCAGGCTCGCACTCTGGGTTTGATGGCTGAAAAGCGTGCTTTACGTGGACAAACTTTAGACTGGAAATCGTTTATTCCTCTTTATATTCGCGCATCTGAAGCCGAAGAGACAAAAAAAGGGATTTTAATTTCCCCGTTGAAATAGGACAGTCCATGGAACGCGACTTCGAAAACGACAATGTTGAAACTCTGAACTTCAAAACTTCTTCCAATGAAAAATCCCGAGCGAAGCTATGGGTGACGGCATCCGGAAAAGGTGGCGTTGGAAAAACTTTTGTCTCTTCAAGTCTTGGCATCACACTCTCTAAACTGGGTCACTCTGTCGTGATCGTTGATTTGGATTTAAGTGGCGCAAATGTTCACACAGTTCTTGGCATAAATCCTTCTCACATGAATATCCGTCACTACTTTGAAGGTGTTAAAACACTTCAAGACCTGGTGATTCCAACTCAGTATTCAAATCTTTCCTATGTTCAGGGCTTCTGGGACTCCTGGTCTCCGATTGATTTCACAATGGATCAGATCGAAAATTTGATTCCGCAGATTCATGCCCTTCGCGCAGACTACGTGATCGTAGATTTAGGAGCTGGTGCCTTAGAAGCGCACTTGCAACTATTCAAAGCTGCAGATGAAAAATTTCTGGTAACGTCTCCTGAACCTACTAGCATCGAAAAAACTTATCGCTTTATTGAAGCTTTCGTGTGTCATTCGCTAAAACAGGATTCGACTCCGGATGCTTATGGCAACATGCTGACTACTTTGCGCAGTCATCGCCAAAGAACTTTGGGTAAACCTTTTTCGTTCCGTTCGTACTTAAAGGAACAGACAGGCTTGAACTACGACTTCTTTGAAAGTCTAACGGCAAAGCCCGTCCGTTTGATCGTTAACAGTTGTCGTTATCAAAATCATTCCGAGCTTGGTTACGGAATGAAAAGCGTCTGCAATAAGTACTACGACCTTAGTATTGATTTCGCTGCTGCCATCGACTTCGACAATGCGGTGTGGCAGTCGGTAAAGGGCCGTGAACACGTGCTATTTGCTCAACCCTTCACCGGGCTCGCGGGACAATTTTTGACCACGTGCAAACAACTTATTGATCCCGAGGAACTTCGCGCCGTAGTATAATAGGTGCATGGAAGCGACAACACGTTCTAATTACTATGAAATTCTTGAATTACCTGCAAACTCACCTCAACACGAAGTGACCGCAGCGTACGAACGTGCTCGCGATACATACTCTGGTGAAAATCCAGCTATCTATACTATTTTTTCTGAACAGGAAGCTCGTGAGTTCCTGGTCCTGATCGAGGAAGCTTATCAAGTCCTTGGTAACAAAATCTTGAGAAACATCTACGACCAAAGACTATTGAGTGGAATGGCTTCACTGAATGATCTGACTTACGCATCTATCGTTGAAGCGAGCAAGAAGGTTGCTCCAGTTGAAGTGAAAGCGACCGAGAAAAAACCTGCCGCGGCTTACACTAAAGATGAAGCTTTCGAAAAAGAGATCAAAAACCAGGAAAATTGGACAGGCGAATTCCTTAAAAAAGTTCGCGAATACAAAGGCATCACGGTTGAACGCATGAGCGAGATCACTAAGATCAACGCGTGGTACGTGAAAGCCATCGAAAAAACTGAACCTGATAATCTTCCAGCTGTTGTATTTGTTCGCGGTTACGTTGTGCAAATCGCAAGAGCTTTGGGTGTCGACGATAAAAAAGCCGCTGACTCCTATATGAAGACCTTCAAACAAGCGCTTGGAAAATAAATCCAACTCCGAAAATCTGGGAACAACAATACAGACTCCCGTTCTGCCCGAGATGGTTGGCTTGCGTCTGGATAAAGCACTGACACTACTGCCGGAAGTGGAAACTCGTTCTCGCGCTTCGCACCTGATTGAAAACTCCCTCGTGAAAGTGAATGGCAAAGTCGCCAAGGCTTCGTTGGCCTTAAAAGCGACCGATTTACTTGAGATCACTCTCCCTGCGCCCGTTCCGACGGAACTTCAGTCCTACGATTTAAAACTGGATGTTTTATTCGAAGATTCAGATGTGATTGTGATTAATAAACCTGCTGGATTAGTTGTCCATCCAGCAGCGGGTCACGCGCACGACACATTAGTGAATGCTTTAATCTCGCACACGGATGATCTGTCCATGAAATTTGGAGAAGAGCGTCCCGGCATTGTTCACCGCCTGGATAAAGAAACCAGTGGTATAATCGTTGTTGCCAAAAACGACAAAGCTCACGAGTCTTTAACATCGCAATTTAAAGAGCGCAGCACCCATCGTATTTACTACGCGGTGACGATCGGAACCGCTCGCAATTTAAGTGGAACTATCAAAAGCTTTTTAGCTCGTCATCCGGTGGATCGTAAAAAGTACGCTTCTGTGATCGGTGATGATCGCAGACCTTTGCAAGATTATGAAGATCCACCCATGATTGGCAAATGGGCCGTCACTCACTACGAAACAGTGAGTCGAAAAAGCGGTCTTAGTTATATGAAACTAAAGCTTGAGACCGGTCGTACCCATCAGATCCGTGTTCACCTTTCTGAAAATGGTTTACCGATTGCTGGCGATACCCTGTATGGAGCAGATCGCAAAATCAAATCTGTTGAGCAACGTCAGATTCAAGAGGATCTTCGTGCACTCCCAAGATTCCTGCTCCACGCGGCCGAGCTGGGGTTCACTCATCCGCGCACTCAGGAGCGAATGTTCTTTAAACAAGACTGGCCAGAAGAAATTTTATCTCTGATTAAAAAGTGGGGTTTAGTATGAATATAGAAAAAACTCCCTTAGGTTATGAGATCAAAAATTCTCACGTGACATATTTTTTTGGCGGCAAAGAATCGCAAATCCAAAATCTCAAAGTGGCTTATCCTCATTTTGATTTTGTGCGCGTGAAACAAACTCATAGCGATATCGTCGTGGAATCTAAAGATGCTTCACTTGATTATCAGGTGAACGCTGATGGACATATTTCCACCGCCCGTTACCTAGCTCTGTGTGTGGTGACTGCCGACTGTGTTCCGGCTTTATTCTATCACGCGAAAAGTGGCACCATTGCAGGTGTTCACGCCGGCTGGCGTGGTGTCGCGAACCGCATTCTTATCAATACAATTCGCGATATGGTTAAGCGTGGAATTCCTCCGCAAGAAATTGAAGTAGCCATCGGCCCCCATATTCAAAAAGACAGTTTCGAAGTGGGTCACGATGTGCGCGATCAAATCCTGGCTAGTCTTCCAGAAATGTCTCGCGAAGAAAAAGAGATGTTTTACACAGATCTATCCACAGAGAAAAGCCTGGTCGACATCAACTTGATCGTTAAAGCGCAGTTGGAGTCCCAGGGAATTTCTCTTGAGAATGTTTCAACTCTGCATATCGATACAGTGAAGGATCAATTCTTTCACTCTCACCGTCGCGACAAGGAACAAGCCGGTCGTCAGATTAGCTTTGTGGTACGAACTCCATGAGTATCATTCCTCAAGATTTCTATTTTGAGGATACGGCATCAGTGGCGAAATCCCTGCTGGGAAAAACTTTGCATATAAAAACCACGGGCAAAGAACAGCTTGCACGCATTGTTGAGGTTGAAGCTTACTTGGGAATTAAAGATCCTGCCTGTCACACGTTCGGAGGTCGTCAAACTCCCCGTGTGAAATCGATGTACCTGTCAGGTGGTCACAGCTATGTGTATCTGATTTACGGAATGTATAACTGTTTAAACATAGTCACTAGAACTGAAGAGCACCCCGAAGCTATTTTAATTCGTGCGGTTGAACCTCTTCCGCTCGCAGCAACCTTTAATAAATCCATGCTCGTTTCCAACGGACCTGGAAAATTATGTCGCCACTATGGGATCACCAAAGAACACGATGGTGTTGCTTTGTGGAGGAAAAACTCTCCGCTATATCTTTCAGATGATGGATTTAAAGTTCCGAAAAGTCAGATCGCCGCTAAACCACGGGTGGGCGTTGATTACGCAGGCGAAGCCGCACAGTGGCCCTTGCGATTTTATATCGCCGACAATAAATTCGTTTCTAAGAAATAATATTCCCGGTCGAGTCGCATTTCGTTTTCGTTTCAAACATTCATCGATTTGGTCTAAGATAAGTGGCGCTATAGGAGGCCTCGATGAAAATCAATATTGGTATTAATGACAAAGACAGAAAAGAAATCGCAAAAGGTCTTTCGACTCTTTTGGCTGACACTTACACTCTTTATCTTCAAACTCACAATTTCCATTGGAATGTTGAAGGTCCCATGTTCCAGACTTTGCATTTGATGTTTGAAACTCAATACACTGAATTGGCGTTGGCAGTTGATTTGATCGCTGAACGTATTCGTGCTTTGGGTCACTATGCCCCAGGTACTTATGCAGAATTCTCTAAACTTTCCTCCATCAAAGAAATTCCGGGAGAAAAATTAAGCGCGACAAAAATGATCGAGACACTTGTTCTTGGTCAAGAAACTGTTGCTCGCACAGCGCGTGGTTTGTTCGCAGTTGTTGAAAAAGCAAGTGACGAACCAACAGCAGATCTTTTGACTCAAAGACTTCAAGTTCATGAGAAAACAGCGTGGATGCTAAGAAGCTTGCTTGAAAAGAAATAGGCTTTAAAAAAGAAAAAGGCTCCTAAAAGGAGCCTTTTTTTGCAAAAAAAATCCCACCTTTTGGGTGGGATATAATATTAAAAAATGGTGGCTTGAGACGGAATTGAACCGCCGACACAAGGATTTTCAGTCCTCTGCTCTACCAACTGAGCTACCAAGCCATTCGGAAATCTCTAGACTGTCGTTAAGAGAGACATTGGTTTAACTTTTGCCCCCCTTGCCTGTCAACAATTAGACTTTGTCGAATGCAGATTTTAGGTCTGAAAGCAGGTCATTAAGGTCTTCAATACCCACAGACAGTCTGATTAGCGTGTCGTCGATGCCTAGAGCCTTGCGGTTTTCAGCTGGCACGGAGGCATGCGTCATAATCGCAGGATGTTCAATCAGACTCTCAACCCCACCCAAACTCTCGGCCAAAGCGAAGATTTCTACGCTTTCCAAGAACTTACGAGCCGCCTCGATTCCACCTTTAATGTAGAAAGTAATCATACCGCCGTAACCGTGCATCTGCTCTTTCGCCAAAGCATGTTGCGGATGACTTTCCAAACCAGGATAGATCACCTTTTCAACTTTCGAGTGACCTTCCAAAAAGCGAGCGATCGCCATCGCGTTTTCTTGATGGGCCTTCATACGCAAAGGTAAAGTTTTCAAACTTCTTAAGCACATGAACGAATCAAATGGTCCTTGAATCGGACCCATCGAGTTACTTAAAAATGCCATGCGCTCTGCAATGTCTTCGCGAGAAGTCACGGCCACACCGCCAACCACATCACTGTGACCACCAATATATTTAGTCGCCGAGTGAACAACGATATCAGCACCTAATTCCAAAGGACGCTGGAAGTAAGGACTCATGAATGTGTTATCAACTGCGACGATGATGCCTTTTGCTTTCGCGATCGCGCAGATTTTTTTGATGTCGACCAATTTCAAAGTCGGATTTGTCGGAGTTTCCAACCAGACCATCTTCGTATTTGGCTTGATCGCCTTTTCAAAGTTTTCAACTTTCGTCAAATCAACGAAAGAAAACTCCATGCCATCGTGTCTTAGAACTTTATCAAACAAACGGAAAGTGCCGCCGTACATATCATCCATCGCAATAACGTGATCGCCACCTTTGATAAGATGTAAAATCACAGTCGTTGCCGCACAGCCAGAGGCAAACGCGAAACCATATTTACCGCTCTCAAGACTTGCCATGCAGTTTTCATAAGCGCGACGAGTGGGATTATGGGTGCGAGAATACTCCCACCCTTTGTGAACGCCCGGAGAAGATTGTACATAAGTCGAGGTCATGTAAACCGGAGTCATGATCGCTCCAGTTGTAGGATCTGGAGCTTGCCCCGCATGAATCGCACGAGTAGCAAAACCAAGTTTAGAATCTGTTGTTTTCATATCTGCACCTATTATTTAGAAAGATTTTTTAGGGCTTCTTCAGCGGAAACGACTCTGTTAAAGACATTTTTAGTGTCTTCAGCCTTCAAGAAACCGTTATCCACCATCCATTGATCGTTAAATGCTTTGCTTAAGTACTGACGACCGCTATCTGGGAAAATAACCACGATATTCGATGGTTTTTCCAACTTTTCGGCATATGCCATAGCACCAGCCAAAGCCGCTGCACTTGAAGGACCTACCAACAATCCTTCTTCAGATACTAAACGACGAGTCAAAGCAAAGATCTCAGGATCTCCAACACGAATGAAACCATCGTAAATGTCCAGGTGAACGTTGCCTGGAAGCATATCTTCACCGATACCTTCCACTTTATAAGAGCCTGGAGGATCGACGATTTTCTTATGGTAATACAAATCGTAAAGAATCGAGCCGATTGGATCCGCACAAATGACTTTTACGTCCTTTTTTTGCTCTTTCAAATATTTTGCACAGCCCGAAAGCGTTCCACCTGTACCTGCGCCGCCGACCAAAACATCCACTTTGCCATCTGTCTGCTTCCAGATTTCTGGACCAGTTGTTTTATAGTGACGAGTTGGATTATCTGCATTGAAGAACTGGTTCACCAGGAATCCACCCGGAATGCCGTCTGCGATCTTTTTTGAGACAGTGTAATGGCTTAGTGGATGTTCTGGTTCCACCATCGGTGTGATGACAACCTGAGCGCCATAGGCCTTTAAGATTGATCTTTTTTCTTCAGACATTTTTTCTGGCATCACAAAGATACATTTGTACCCTTTAACTGCCGCAGCCAATGCCAGCCCCACCCCTGTGTTACCAGATGTCGCCTCAACAATCGTACCGCCCGGCTTCAATTCGCCGCGCTTTTCAGCTTCTTCGATCATCGCAACTGCGACGCGGTCTTTGATGCTGCCACCAGGGTTGAAGTATTCAACTTTGGCGAAATAGTTGTGTTTAGAACCTTTAGTAACGTTATGAAGTGCCACCATCGGTGTATTACCGATAGTTTCCAGGATCGAATTATAGATTTGTGACATGATCGACTAGCTTTCTAAGTCTCTTCTTCTGTTGGGTTGAAGTAAGACTGTGTTCATGGACTGCAAAACTGTATTCATTTGAGTCATTGGATCTACGGAATAATCCATTCCTAGCTCTGAAGTCAGCTGTTTCACAAGATTGCCGTTCGGTTGATCTTTCATCAACTCACTTACCAGCTTTTCCAGCGTCACAGTTTTCTTTTTAGTTTCAAGCTCTGCCATGGATTTCCCCCAACTGGGCCACTCTATCACCCCCCTCCCAAAGAGTGAAAAAAATTTTGCAGCAAGGGACCAAAAAGAAGCAGCAGAAACGCCGGAAACTGAAATAGAAGCAAAGGGATTAGCAATAAGAAAGGAAGTCTCGCAAGCTTTGTACTGATCTCTTCCTGACAGGCCTCGATCAGTTCGTCTTCAAGGCTTACGATTACATTATAAATGGCCTCACCGCGCAGACCGCGTTCCAATAACTGCAAAATCACCTGGCGATGAGGAGATGAAATCTCTTTAATGAGGCCATGGGTGTCCTTTCCTTGCTGCAGGAGCGCCAACCAACGACTCACCTGTTCCGGAAATTCTCCCTGATATCGTTTTAAATAATGAAGCACGCCCGATTTGGTAGGTTGACCCTTCTCCAAACCGCGTTTCACGCAAAGTAATAACGATAGTGGCGGCGCTACACCTTCCATTTCATCCTCCGACCCACGCTAAAAATAATAAAGAGACCCAAAACGAACATAAAAAGGGAGCCAAGAATTAAAAATCGGTGGCGAGTAAAGCCAAATTGCGCAAATACAAATGCTAAAAGCGCGCCATAAAGGGCGGTGACAATTATCGCCTGCATCTTTATTTGTTGGGTCACTTGTCCGGACCTACGTCGAAAATTTTCTTCAACTTTATACTGTCGGCGAAGTGCTTTTGCCTGATCAAGTGAGCGTGTTTGTGAGCGATCTATTTCCAACAGCTCTGCCTGCAAATCCTTTATCACAGCGGATTTCGCAGCGATTCGATTTTCAGAAGTGACGATGGAATTATAAATTTCGCGCAGCTGATTACGCTGCCAACCGCTTTGACTTTCGATTGCCATATGCAGGCTCTGCCGAAATGATTTTCCTGCCTGAATTCCTAAAATCAGGTTATCGAGCACGGGGATCACTGCTTTGGAAAGTCGTTGGATAAGAAAAATGCGGAAAAAATCAGGAAAAAACTTTAAACTTATTAAAAGAATGCCGAAGAAAAGCCAGAGCGATACTGTTGAGTCAGAAATCGCGGCGATTAAAGCGATCGCAAAGAAGTTTAAGATCATCAAAGATCTCAAACTTTGTTGAGAGATCGCAAATTCCCGCGCGATGTTGGCAAGAGAACGCTGAACAAGTGCTTGTCCGATCATCGAAAGCATAAAAAAGGTGATCAAGAGGTGCCTCCACGGATCTCGTTGATCGCAAAAAATATGCAAGCAATTTTTTTGTTGACGGCGCAGGTCGATTTGGGAAGACTTAGGTTAAGTAAGGTTTTTTACAAGTAAGTAACAACAACAACGTTTGCATCCTAGGAGGAGCACATGGCAAAGAAAGCAGCAAAAAAAGCTACTAAAAAAGCAGCAAAGAAAACTACAAAAAAAGTAGCTAAAAAAGCTACTAAAAAAGTTGCTAAAAAAGCGACTAAAAAAGCTTCTAAGTAGTTAGACGCTGTACTAATTTAGTACACTGAACCCCAGAGGCAACTCTGGGGTTTTTTTATGCCCGAAATCCGCCACCAGAGCGGCTTTCAAAAGAAAAGGCCCGCATCTCTGCGAGCCTTTTTTAGCTTTAATTCTGTTCTGAAAAATTAGAAATAATAAAGAGCGCCGACAGTGCCTGAAGGAATAAGTTGTGCGCGTTTAACTTCGTACATCGCCACCACTTCCGCGAAACAAGAAACGCCGGCAAAATCACCGGACAATTGATTGTACTGAAGACCCAAAGAGGCATTCAAAAAGTCGGTTCCGAAGCGACCTGTTTTCTTTTCTTCATCAGTCAAAACGCGGTCCAAAATCCCGGATTCTTTCCAAGATCCGGAGTTTCCCATCGAATTATACCAGCGAGAATATCCCGCCGTGTAATAAGGCGCGATATAATCACCATCAAAGGCATGCTTCCACGCGAATTGGATCGAATTATAACCAGGTCCGGTGCCAAAACCGGCAACGACGCTGTTTTCATCTTCAAAATTGAACTCTGTTGCGATTCCAACAAGCCCCAACTGACCACCGACGGACATTCCAACGCCCACTTTACGGGACTGACGCATATTTAATGTCGAAGAGTAGGTCATGCCCAAGCGTTCAGCGCGCATGGATTCGCTATAATCCTGCTCAATACTGATCGCCTTGGTCGATATTGATGAAGAGTCTGCACTAAGATTGGACGTGGAGATTTCTGCCAGAGAAGTTGACGATGCCAACAAGATGATGGCGGCAACACCTGTGAAACGTGAAAACATAAGGGCCTCCTTTTAGCTCAGGATCTAAAAGATGCGGGCTCTGACACCTTCTTCTTGAAGAAACTTTTTGATTGCCGGAGCATCCATAGGTTCCAATCGGAAAAGAAGTTTATGAACCAAATCATACGTGTCTTCAGCCTTTTTAGATCGAAGATTCGTCGTAAAATATGCCATGTCATCGCTGATTTTTACTGCATTATCAAGCAATCTGGAAACTTCGCGGTTTTTTGTCGTTTTATCCAATAAAACCAGCGTGCGATTAAAGTTTGTCGTCAAAGCATCCAATTGTTTGATCGTATTTGTTACTGATCCTTCATTTTTTTCCAGGATTTCGATAACTTTACCGGCCAATCCATATCCTTGTGATAAGAGTTGATCGATACGTGGCGGATCTTCCCCACGTACATAATCGCCATTTGCGAACTCACCCGCGGCTGCATTGCCCGGAGAGATTTCCAAAAACTTCTCCCCGATCACACCCGCAAGATTGATAAAAAATTTCGAGTCTTTACGGACACTCGTCCAGGCTTTTTTATCAATGGTAATCGTCAAACGAAGCTTTACCTCTTCGCCATTAGCCATTTTATGTTCAGGATCAAATGTGATGGATTTAACTTTGCCCACTTTGATACCCATAACACGAACAGGGGAACCTTCTTCGATGCCACCAGCAAAGTTAAACATCACATTCAGTTCTTTGGTATTCGAGAAAGGAGCAATGAAGCCCATGGCATACGCGAACGCTGCGACCATGATTAGACTTACTAGAGCTAACAAACCGACCTTGGTTTCCACTTTCATAAACGCTCCCGAAAAAGCTCAATAAAGATAACTAAAAGTATAAGACAAAATAAAATCGATAACAATAATTGCAATCGAGGCCACGACCACCGTATTTGTGGTTGCCTTGCCCACTCCCTCTGCACCCTGTTGACAGTTAAATCCAAAATAACATGCGACAAGAGGGATGACTCCGCCGAAACAAGCTCCTTTTATCACCGCAAAGATCACGTCTTTGAATTGCACAAATCTGTGCATGGAACTGATGAACATTCCTGGTGTATATCCCAAATAGGTCTGGCTGATCATCATCGCTGCGAACAGACAAGTCATATTCGAAATAACCGTCAGTAAAACACCACCCAATACACACGCAAAAAACCGTGGAATAACCAGATAATTAACTGGATCAATTCCCAACATTTTTAATGCATCAATTTGCTCTGTGATTTGCATCGTTCCCACTTCGGAGGCATATCCCGCCCCTACACGAGAACACAATAAGAGTGCTGTCACGATTGCTGCTAGCTCTCTCAATATTAGGACGGCAGCAAATCCAGGAACCATCGCATCGTTTTGAATCACCATTTTCATATGAAATGAGGATTCAAGGATGGTCACAACCGCGGCAAAGCAGACACAGAAAACTATGATGAAAAGACTGCGATTGGCGACAAAATAGAGCTGCTGTAAGAACTCTTTACGTCGAAAAGGTCCAGTGAATGTTCCCCAGAAAGTGTCAGCAAGAAGTGTCATCATGAGCGGTACCCTCTGATCATTTGAAGTATGACGTCACCCAAAAAACTTGTGAACCAATCCATCACCACGATACAAATCATCGTCGTCACGGCTGTCGCAACAACGGCCCGGCCAACGCCTTTTGCTCCACCTGTTGTGGTATAGCCTTTATAGGTACAGATCGTTGCTAAAACGACAGCGAAAACCAGACTTTTTATCATTCCACTCAGAATTGAAAGTGGATGAACGATGGTAGGAATGTGGCGTGCGTATTCTTCAGGCGTTACTCCGGCAAAAGCTTGCGATAAAGCCATTCCACCGAATACCGACATCATCAATCCTGCTGCCAGCAAAAAGAAACTTGAAATAACGATGCCGATAAAACGTGGAACGATGATTTCCTGCATGGGATCTGCACCCAGACAGCGGACGGCATCGATCTGTTCGGTCACACGCATTGTTCCCAATTCGGCAGAGGTAAAAGCCCCGACTTTTCCGCTTAGCATAAACGCAATCAGCATCGGGCCGACTTCACGAAACGTAGCACTGGTCGCAAGCCCGCCCAGGAAACCCAAAGCACCGAACTCCCGGATAGGCATGGCGAATTGAACGGCCATGATCGCGCCCACGAAAAATCCCGCCATTGCTGTCGTCGGGAAAGACTCTGTTGAAACCTTCCAAATCTGAACAAATATCTCGTGGGTTTTTAGTCTTTTGACAAAAATAGTGGACAGAATCTTTTGCAAAAACAAAAGCGTCCCGCCGATTTCGTCCAGAATATAAACTGTGAATGAAATCATGCCAGCACCTCGGCCAAAAAATCCTGCACTAAGGGAACTTCAGATTTTTTTAGCTCGGCGGGTGTTCCCATGGCCACGATTTGTCCTTTATCTAAAACAATGATTCGATCAGCAATGGAAAGCGCACAATTCATATCATGGCTCACAACGATTGAAGTTGTTTTCAAAGAGCGGGATAAATCAAGAATTAGCTGATTCACTGCGGTCGTCGTCACAGGATCAAGTCCCGTCGTCGGCTCATCGAACAGTAAAATTTTTGGATCCAGCGCAATGGTGCGCGCAAGACTGACCCGCTTTTGCATTCCATATGAAATCTGCGCCGGAAGTTTGTCTTCGACGTCTTTCAAATGCACCAAGCGCAAGGCTTTCAGAACTTTTTCCTGGATCACTTCTTCAGGAAATTGATAATGACGACGTAAACCAAAGGCGACGTTTTCAAAGACCGTCAGTGAGTCAAAAAGAGCCGGATGCTGAAAGACCATGCCGCATTTTTTTCGAATAGGAAGGTATTGTTCTTCGGTGAATTTAGAAACTTCTTCACCGTCAATCCAGATTTCGCCTTCATCAGGAGTCAAAAGACCTACCAGATTTTTCAGCAGAACGGACTTACCCGTTCCAGATGTTCCCAAAATAAAAACGATTTCGCCTTCGCGAATAACTGCAGAGAGTCCATTAAGAACTGTGCGGTCACCAAATCTTTTGACGATCTTTTTGAACTCTATCACTCAGAAATTTTACGGGCCATTATAAGACAGGGTCAAGCGCCGTCAGAGGTCCTTGCAGAAGACCGCGTACAAACTGGCGCACTCGAGGATCACTGTGGTTCTCAGTCTCTTTCGGAGATCCTGTGATAATAACTTCCTGATCAACAACCATCGCAATTCGATCCGCCATTTGATAAGCGCGATTCATGTCGTTCGTAATTGCTACAATCGTGGAGTTGTTTTGCTTTTGTAGTGTCTTAATCAGCGAAATAATTTTCTTAGACGTGATCGGATCAAGACCTGCTGTTGGGTCATCGTAAAAAATAATTTTCGGATCCAAAGCCAAGGCCCGTGCTATTCCCAGGCGCTTTTGCATCCCTCCACTGATCTCGTCTGGATACAAATCTCTGGCGTGAGGAATTCCCACCGCATCCAAGAAGCTCTCAGCTTTCTTTGTTATTTCCCACTCGGTCAGATGGGTGGTTTCACGAAGGGGAAAACAGATATTTTCAAGGCATGTTAGAGAATCGAAAAGGGCGTTTTTCTGAAACAGAATTCCCATCTTTTTAAGCAATGGGAGGCGCTCCTTGTTGCTAAGCGTTAACCAATCGCTTTGTTCAACAAAAACCCTGCCATCTTGAGGCTTTACAAGGCCTGACAAAGTTTTGAGTAGAGTCGTTTTACCCTGACCACTCGGCCCCACGATCACAAAAGCTTCGCCGGACTTTATATCCAAATTTACCGAGCGCAAAACGACCTGTGAGTCAAAAGTCACAGTCACGTTTTCAAGACGTAGTGCACTCGTCATTCTGGCCCACCTTCCATCAGTCCTGCGCCCAGCGGTAATCCTTGTTTCTCTCTATGATTTGATATTGAATGGGTCATCAAACGCAAGTCTAAATTTCGGGAGTTAATAAATGAATATTCATGAGTATCAGGCTAAAGAAGTCTTGAGAAAGTTCGGAGTAGCAACGCTTAAAGGTAAGCTTGCTCACTCTCCAGAGGAAGCAGTTGCTGCTGCTAAAGAAATCGGTGGATCAGTTTGGGTTGTAAAAGCTCAAATTCACGCTGGTGGCCGTGGTAAAGGTGGCGGTGTTAAAGTTGCTAAGTCTTTGGACGAAGTTGCAGACTACACTAAAAAAATGATCGGGATGACATTGGTGACTCACCAAACAGGCCCTGAAGGTAAAGTTGTTCAAAAAGTTTTCATCGAACAAGGTTGCAACATTGCTAAAGAATATTACGTAGCATGTTTGATCGACCGTGCGACTGGAAGAGCTGCAATGATGGCTTCTTCTGAAGGTGGTATGGACATCGAGGAAGTTGCTGAACACAATCCAAACGCAATCAAAAAAGTAGACATCGATCCAACTGTCGGTTTGATGCCTTTCCAAGCTCGCCAATTGGCGTTTGAAATCGGTATGTCTCCAGAGATCGTTAACAAAGCTGTTAAATTCTTCTCTGGTCTTTACAATGCATTCATCGCGACTGATTGCTCTATCGCTGAAATCAATCCTTTGGTTGTAACTAAAGAAGGCGACGTTCTTTGTTTGGATGCGAAAATGAACTTCGACTCAAACTCATTGTTCAGACATCCAGACATCGTTGAAATGCGTGACCTTAACGAAGAAGAACCTTCTGAAATTGAAGCTTCAAAGTTCGATCTAGCGTTCATCAAACTTGATGGTAACATCGGTTGCTTGGTGAATGGTGCGGGTCTGGCGATGGCGACTTTGGACATCATTAAATTGCACGGTGCTGAACCTGCAAACTTCCTGGATGTTGGCGGCGGCGCTAACAAAGAGAAAGTAACTGAAGCGTTCAAAATCATCCTTAAAGACAAAAACGTTAAAGGCATCCTGGTTAACATCTTCGGTGGTATCATGAAATGTGACATCATTGCTGAAGGTGTGATCGCTGCTTCTAAAGAACTTGGTTTGAAAGTTCCATTGGTTGTACGTCTTGAAGGTACAAACGTAGAACTTGGTAAAAAAATGTTGAAAGAGTCTGGCTTGAACATCACTCCAGCGGACAATTTGACTGATGCAGCTAAGAAAATCGTTGCTGCGATTAAAGGATAAGCGAACATGGCAATTCTTATTAACAAAAACACAAAAGTAATCTGCCAAGGTTTCACTGGTGCTCAAGGTACTTTCCACTCTGAGCAAGCATTGGCATACGGAACTAAAATGGTTGGTGGCGTGACTCCGGGTAAAGGCGGCACGACTCATATCGGTCTTCCGGTGTTCAACACTGTGAAAGAAGCGAAAGCGGCTACTGGTTGCAACGCTTCGGTGATCTTCGTTCCACCTCCATTCGCTGCTGACTCTATCATGGAAGCTGTTGATGCTGATTTGGATCTTGTGATCTGTATCACTGAAGGCATCCCAGTTCTTGATATGGTTAAAGTAAAAGAATACATGAAGGGTAAACGCACTCGTTTGGTGGGTCCAAACTGCCCAGGCGTTATCACTCCAGGCGAATGTAAAATCGGTATTATGCCAGGCCACATTCACAAACAAGGTCGTATCGGCGTTCTTTCACGTTCCGGTACATTGACTTACGAAGCTGTTGGTCAATTGACGGCTCTTGGTATCGGTCAATCTACTTGCGTAGGTATCGGTGGTGACCCGGTGAATGGCACAAACTTCATCGACGTTTTGAAATTGTTCAATGAAGATCCAGACACGGACGGCGTTATCATGATCGGTGAAATCGGTGGTTCTGCAGAAGAAGAAGCTGCTGAATACATCAAGAATCACTTCAAAAAACCTGTAACTGCGTTCATCGCGGGTGCTGCGGCTCCGGCTGGTAAACGTATGGGTCACGCTGGTGCGATCATCAGTGGTGGTAAAGGTACAGCTGAAGCAAAATTTGCGGCTCTTGAAGCTGCTGGTTGCAAAATCTCTCGCTCCCCTGCTGACATGGGAACGACAATGCAATCCATGCTTAAGAAATAGGTCTACGCTCCGGCTCGACTGGAATAGGCTTTAAGTGAGATTAAAACTAAAAACCCACGATAATGAATCGTGGGTTTTTTTATTTCCGAATCAAGTGCCCAGTGGATGCCTTAAAGCTTGTACAAGGGATCTGATTTGTAAGTCGAAAACGGATCGAACTCCTGCTCCCGAAGCTTTTTGCGCTTATTATATTTCTGCCAACGCTCGGCTGCGGCAAATAGATCGTAATCTATTCCCCCAGTTAAAAGCTGATCTTGTAAGTTCGTGGGGATAGTTTGTTCACCGGTGGTGCGAGTGAACTTTAAGACAGGCTTTGCAAAGGCCGTCTGCTTCTTGGTGTTATCCCCGTACTTTTCATACAAAAAACTAAAGTGCGCCTGAAATATCTGACTTTTACCCGTGGGGTTCCATTTGGTTTTATCAAATGATTCCCGCAGACCTTTAATCAAAGCCCTTAATGCGTGTACTTTTAAAATGGCATCGTCCGCTGTAACTTTCAAACCGCTCTGAACGAAATGACCTTTTTCATCCACTTCGAATTCTACATAGACATTTCCGAAGTGACCGTACTGCGCCAAAAGTGAGTCGAACAACAACTGTTCATCGATTTTTTTAAAGACTTGCTGAAAGTAAGACCATTGATTTCCGTCGGAAATAAATCCTTCGGCATCTCCGATGTAGTTCGCATGATCGGTGTAGTCTGCAACAGGCCGTTCGCTATTCTTATTCTTCACACTTGAATCAGTTACATAACCAGAACCAAAAAGATTCAAATTCGAACCTTTCGTTTTTGCAGAGGCACTTAATTTACGCGTAGTGGTCGGCGTTGTACCCGCGAAGTCCAGCTTGGGTTTTGCGGGCGCAGTTTGGATCTCAAACTGAATCACTTCGATCTTTGGAACATCATGATTGAATGAGGCAAAGTAAAATGCCGCACCCAAAAGAGCATGTAAACCCAATGATAATAAGAGGCTTCGGTTCATGGGCCCTAGATTATGGTCGTGATTTCTAGTTGTAAACAACAATCACCCAGGAAGAAGGCCTAAGTGTTTAAATTTGCTATTTATTATGCCGATAAAAAGTGTATGCGGACACTTCTTGTTATTCTGACATTTGTTTTTAATTCTATGGCTTTAGCTGCTTCGACGGCGTGTGAGAACGCCGAAAAATCTTTGCGTGAGATGAACAGTGAAATATTCGGTGAAAAATCGGCGCACATCGACATGACTGCAAAAGTGAAGCAGGCCATGGATCTTGCGAAGAACTGCAAAGTTAATTTGCGCACGCTCGGTGTTCCCGAAACGATTTACACCGACGCTCTTGAGAACAATCGTCGTGACGAAATCATCCGCAGAAAATTCATTCTCGCCCTTTATGCGACAAGCGGAAAAATTGATGCCCAGCTTGAATCCTTTAAGAAATATATGGCTGGAACAAAAGACATCAATCCCGATAAAACCGAAAAGTTTTTATCTGAAATAAAAGCCAGATCAGATCAAGCCTTCGCAGCAGAATCCAAATCATGTACAGCAATTGATCTGCGCAAGAAAACTGGCCCCGTACGCAATCAAGGCACCGATGGTTGGTGCTACGCCTTTACAGTCGCGAACATGGTTTCTTGGAAAACAGGAAAGGAGATATCCGCTGCTGGCGTTGCTTTTGGCTACACTGACAACGGATACCATGATCTCTATCGCATGATTGGTATGACTCAGGATCAAATCACGAACCAGGGATTTACGACTGCAGCATTTCGCGCTTCCAAGTCCCGTGGATTCTGCCTGGAAAGCGAACTTCCCAGCGAAGGATTTAACGGCATCAACACCAACGTGCCACTCGCATTCCTGGATAAACTCGGCAAGAAAGCTGTGGGCGGAAAAATTTCCGAAGATGAGTTTATCAAAGTCGCAAAAACAATGTTTCCGAATTTAAGCAAAGAGCAATTTTCAGAGATTCTTAAAAAATCCAGCAAGTCGACATACTTTAACAAGCTGGTTAGAAAAAGCTGCGAACACCGTGTAAGTGCGGAAGGCATGGATATGTCCTTCTTTAGCAATTTTGATTCTGAAAAATTTGGCAAGCAAATCGAGAAACATCTGGAGCAAGGTACGCCCGTTGAAATTGGCTATAACGCAGATTTCTTTGCTTATCCTTACAGCCCCTCTGGCAATGCTTATCATTCAAGCTTGTTAGTCGGTCGCAGAATGAACGCGACAACGGGTCAGTGTGAATATCTATTGAAAAATACCTATGGCACCTCGTGGAAACCAGAATCCACAGAATTCGAATCTGCAGATGGATACGCTTGGGTGCCAAAGTCCCGCATGATTGAAGCAACAAGGAACGCAAGTTATGTTAAATAAGATCCTTCTTCTAACTTTATTATCTGTCTCTTCTGCTCGCGCTGGTGATCAGGTTAAAACGTATGGTTTTGGGAAGTCTTCATCTGAGTTAGTCTCCGATGGGTATAAGTCTGTGATCAAATCCGGCGGAAATGAGATTTACGAGAAGCGTGGCAACGGCACGTGGTACAAAATCGTTTCTAAAAAGAATGACAATGTGACTCGTCTGTATAGCGATGGCACAGGCAAGTATCTTCAATACACGAAGCTGGATGAAAAAGGAAAAGTGCTGGGTCAGGCGCAATGTAAATTCAGGAAAGTTGCGATGACCACTTCATGTGACGTTCAGACAGCATCTATGTGCAAAGAACTCATTGGCAAAGTTGAGTCCGGCGGATTTGATATCGATTTGCAAAAGATCAAAGAGTGCGCAGAGATTTCTGGAAAAGTTAATTATAAGCGCGAGGGCACGGATGAGTTTTTTGCCGAAGCAAAAAAACAGTTAGAGCTGACCAACTTAGGTGCACTTCCTAATGTCGTTAAAAGCACACCGAGCTCGTTGCAGACTCTTTTAAAAGATTACAATGCTTGCAAAGCAGTAGAGTCCGAGCTTTCTGAACAAACCGATTTTTCGGCCGCTCCTAAATCAGCAACCGAAAGTCAAAAAGGAACTCACTAAGTTTACTGACAAACCAAACCTGGTTCATTGCCTTCGCTGCGGAAATCAAAGTAGCGGCGTTGATCCAGGTCGTTCACAAACAGTTGACCTGTGTATTTTCCTGACGCCTTGCCATTCACAAGCTGTGGATAAAGCTGTAGATAAACTCCACCTTGAGTGGCATCACCACGCATATTCAGATCCCCGCTCCCCTGAATAGGAGTTAGCACGATTTCTGTTTTATAAAGATTGTTAGAACGGTCTTCTTTAACAGTCAGGTGCGCATTGATAGTGCTGAAACCAACCCATGGGCTTTGTGGGTCAACGGCACGATCCGTTTCAATGCGAACTAGATCGCCAGTGATTGTTGAGCAATTCAATTGCGTAAAAGACGCCATCGCGAATACTGGCAATTGGATCAAAACGGCTAGGATCAATGCTTTCATAAAGTACCCCTTAATTGAGGCACTCGTTTAACCCCTCATTTGCCACGAGGCAAGTGAGGAATTCCAATTAATAACTGATTGAAAACCAATAGAGCGAGAAGCCTTAGTATCCATGTAAAACGCCAGCATTATGGACGAGGGCGCCAGAAGTGATATATTCTTTCTGAGAGACAATAAACTGTTCTGCTCAGGAAAACTTGTGCTTAAGGATGTTAAACAGACCTACAAACAAGGCGGCTTCAGGGCCCTCCGTAAAAAGTACGGCTGGAAGATGTTCGCGGTTATCGTCGGCTATTATCTAGTGCGCGATATCACGCTGTATATCGTCATCCCCTATTTCGTCATAAGATCCTTCTGATTCTGTGTCAAAAATCTCGACAGTTCACCCGGAAGAAATTTCCATTTCGTCGTTAGTTTCTCTCTGAAAAACTGCAATCTGGTAAGATGCAATCCATGAAACCATGGGTCTTGCTATTTCCAATCTTACTCTCTGCTTGTATCGCCAAAGAAACTAGCCAAGTCGGATCGATTACCGGGCCTGCGGCGTACTATGACGGAGACTCGCGCCAGGACGTAATTGATTCTGATCGTACCTATCGAGTTGGTCAGGCAACGGCGATGATCTTCGACGGCACTCGCAAAAACTTCCCTTTTCTGAAAGATATCTATCCCCTGTGCGAGAATGAACGTTTTCAAAATCAACGAGTGATCGGTTTTTGTTCCGGAGTTTTAGTGGCTCCCGACAAAGTTCTGACTGCAGCTCATTGCATGCAAGAAGCTTCTCGCTGTGAAAATGGAAAATTTGTTTTTGGAGCCATCGACGGAGCTCAGAATCTTGCGATTTATAGCTGCAAAAAGGTACTTACTATTGATCGCAATCTTGATTATGCCGTTGTGGAATTGGATCGAAATGTTGATGGGGTTATCCCTGCGCAGGTTGCCACGACACACGCACTGAGTGAAGGCGATACGGTATTAAGCATGTCCTATCCCCTGGGTCTTCCACTCAAACAAGACCTGGGAGTGATACAAGATGCTGCTCCCGATAAAAACTTTTTTAAAGTCGCGGTTGACACATTTTCCGGTAGTTCTGGATCCCCGCTTTTTAATCGACGGGGCGAAGTCATTGGAATCTTAAGTCGTGGTGCAGAAGACATCCTTGAGGACGACATCTATCGCGTGCAAACCAAAGGAGGGTGCGTCAACTTCAATGGCTGCGAAAACGGTCAATGCAGAGGCGAAACCTTCCTTAAAACTTCACTGATCAGCGACAAAATTTAAACATGCCTTGACCATTCGCTCTCTGGATTTAATTCTCAGATATCAACTTTTTCTGATGAACCGAGAGCAATATGAATCCTTCACAACGAATTGAATTTTCTAAAAACTGGCTCACACAAAACGTTTTTCCTTTGTGGAGTGAAAAAGGCATCGATCGCAAAAATGGCGGCTTTGTTGAAAGTCTGACGTTTGAAGGCGAACCGATGGATCTGCCTCGTCGTGCAATGGTTCAATCTCGTCAGATTTATTCTTTCCTTACTGGTTTGCGCATGAAAACTGTTTCGAAAGAAGTTGCCTCTTTCGCCGTTAATCAAGGCGCGAAGTATATGGTGGAAAAATTCTCTCAGCCATCTGGTGCCTTCATTTATTCGGTAAATCCAGATGGCACTCCCAAAAGTTTAAATCCAGATCTTTACACGCAGGCTTTTGCTTTGTTCGGTTTGGCGCAAGCTTATCAGCTCGATCCAAAACCAGAATATAAAACTCGCGCCAAAGAGTTGGTAAAATATCTTTATCGCGAACGCAGTGTAAAAGCTGGTGGCTTTACGGAACTTGATGAAAAGGGAACTGTTAGCTACAAATCAAATCCCCACATGCACATGTTTGAGTCCGCAATCGCCTGGATGCAAATCGATAAAGATCAAGAGTGGTGGAAGCTTGGCGATGAGCTTGCACAATTAGCTCTCACAAAATTTATCGATCCACAAACGGGCGTGCTGGGTGAATACTTCGATGAAAACTGGAACCACTTGCGTGAAAATGGTCGCTTCATCTATGAGCCCGGCCATCAATTTGAATGGTCGTGGTTATTTTCACTTTATCAGGATCTAACGGGGCAAGACTGCAAAGCCGTGCGCCACAAACTCTTCCTATTGGCCGAAAAGCATGGAACTGATCCTGTTCGCAAAATCGCCTATGACGAGATGTGGAGCGACTTTACGCCAAAACTGATTTCCTCACGTTTCTGGCCTCAATGTGAGCGCATTAAAGCAGCAGCCCGATTGGCAACAGAAGTACCGGCTCATGAAAAAGCTGCCTACCAAAAAGGCGCTGACGATGGCATGGACACTTTGTTTAAATTCTTTGAGACCCCTAAAAAAGGCATGTGGTACGACCAGCTTTCAGCTCAGGATACTTTTTCTGGAAATTCTTCCAAATCGAGCTCTTTGTACCATATTATCAATGCCTTAGAGGAATACGTAAACTTGCGAAATTAGGACGGAATGCTTGACAGCAGGGGCTCCCCAAGGCTAACAAGAGGACCTTAAAAAGGGAGACCACTGTGAAGAAGCTTTTTGTCATGGCTTTGCTTTTGGCATCGTCGACAGCTCATGCAGGCGCCATCAAGGAAGTTGCTATCATGGCAATGGACGATGTCGAACAAACTTTGAATTTATTGAATCCTGATTTTCGCTATGTCGTTAAAGGTCAGGGTTTCGCTGAGGCCGATGATTCCACAGGAACGGCAATTCAAACAGTGGTAGAGATCCGTAATTTGATCACTCTGCAGGTTCGCGAGTGGAATTGCACAACTCAGTTCCATAAAACACCAGAATTTTTTGAAATCACATATACAGTTTGTAAATAACAAGGAGATATCTAATGGCTATCGAACAAACATTCTCAATCATCAAACCAAACGCTATGAAAAAAAATGCTATCGGTGACATCATCAGCATGTTTGAAGCAAACGGTTTGAAAATCGCTGCTGCTAAAATCACAGTTTTGACTGCTGATAAAGCTGGTGAGTTCTACGCTGAACACAAAGCTCGTCCATTCTTTGGCGAACTAGTTTCTTTCATGACTTCTGGCCCAGTTATGTTGATGTGCTTGCAAGGTGAAGGCGCAGTTTTGAAAAACCGCGAAATCATGGGTGCAACTGATCCTAAAAAAGCTAACCCAGGCACAGTACGTTCTAAATTCGGTGACAACATGGGCGAAAACGCAGTTCACGGCTCTGACTCTGTTGAATCTGCAGCTCGCGAACTTGCTTTGTTCTTCGAAAAACACGAAATCTGCAACGCGTAGTTTGTGGACGTAAATTCTCGTATCCAAGTTAAGATCGAGAAAATGGCCATCGGAGGCGCGGGCATCGCCCGCCACGATGGCCTTGTTATTTTTGTACCCCTCGCAGCTCCCGAAGATGAATTGCTCGTCGAAATCACGACTGCTAAGAAAAATTTTGCTGAAGCTCGCATCGTTGATATTTTAAAACCGGGCCCATCGCGCAGAACTCCACCATGCCCTGTCGCGGATGTTTGTGGTGGTTGCAACTGGCAGCAGATCACGGAAGATGAACAACGAAATCAAAAACAGTCCCTGGTTCTGGAAACGATCAAGAAGTTTAATCCGGAATTGAATTTCGAATATCTACCAGTTCAGGCAAGCCCTCGATCATTCAGTTATCGCAACCGCATTCAGCCTAAGTTTCATAATGGTCGCTTCGGTTTTTTCGCAAGAAATTCCCATGAAATCGTGGAAATCAATGATTGCCCGATCACCGAGGAAATTCTGACGAAGAAATTTGCTGAAGTCCGCCAATGGGCCGCAGAGAAAAAATCTCGCGATCTGTTGCGGTTGGAAATGTATATCGCTGAAAACGAAGAAGTCCGTTATGGTCTGATCACGGATGAAGATGACGGCATCGGCTTTTCTCAAGTAAACCGCTTTCAGAATCCACATTTGTTAGAAACGACTTTGAATTGGGCCGGTGATGTTGAGTATCCGCAGGTTTTTGACCTTTATGCGGGCTCAGGCAATTTCACCTTTCCGTTAATGCAAAAGTATAAATCCGCGAAAGTGACCGCAGTCGAACTTAATCCTAAGTTGGTAGAACGTGGTCGAGGTTTGAATAAAGATAAGCGTCTTCGCTACTTTATGTCGGATGTGGAAAGCTACATGCGCAGAGCCGATATTCAAAATCAGGACCTGGTAGTCCTGGACCCTCCCCGCGCCGGAGCCAGTGAATACATCATGCGCTCTTTAGCGGCGGCAGCCCCGCAAAAGATCATTTACATCAGCTGCCACCCTGTTTCCCTGGCTCGTGATTTGAAATGGTTCTTTGCATGGGCGCAAAAGCTCGGCAAAAATTTCCGCCTCGAGCGAATGCAAACATTCGAGATGTTTCCTCAGACAGACCATGTAGAGACTATTGCTGAGCTCAGGGTTGACTCTTAGCTCTCTAATGATACCTTTTTAGACATGCGTAAATGGATTATCGCTGCTTGCATGCTTGCTTTGGCCGGTTGTGCAAGTTGGAGTCAGAACAAAGAAAAGTCAGAATTATATCTTCGAATGGGCAATGCCTTTATCGAAGAGGGCAACTATCCCAATGCAATCGTAGCCCTGCAAAAAGCCCAAGAGCTTGATTCCACAAATGCCGCCGTCCCTAACAGTATGGGCCAAGCGCTTTTCATGCGCGAACGCTACGACCTTGCGGAAAAACAGTTTCGCAAAGCAGTTGCGATGAATCCTAAATACTCCGACGCCCGCAACAATTTGGGCCGCGTGTTGATTGAACAAGGCAAGTACGCTGAAGCGGACAAAGAGCTCACTCTGGTGCTTAACGACCTGACTTATGCAGGTATCGATAAAGCCTTCACAAATTATGGCCTTTCAAAGTTCAACCAAAAGCAATACGCCGCCGCTCAGGAAGCTTTTTTGAATGTTTTAAAAACCAAGTCAGATGATTGCTGGGCAAACTCATACTATGGTCGAGCTTTCTTTGAAGAAAAGAAATACGCGCAGGCGACTGAAGCTCTGGATCGCGCGATTGGCTTTTGCCAAAAAAATCTGATTGATGAGCCCCACTATTACAGTGCCTTGGCTTATTACCGCGTTGGAGACAAATCAAAATCCATCGCACGCTTTGAGGAAATCATTCGTTACTATCCAGATGGCAAATACCGCGACAAAGCCAAGGGCATGCTGGATCTGATTCGAAAGGGACAATAATGAAGAAAACAGGTGAGATTCTAAAGGCAGCACGTGAAGAAAAAGGCCTCTCGCTGAATGAAGTGGCGTTGTCTCTTAAAATCAGCAGCAAAGTTTTGAAAGCCATTGAGGAAGGTGACGAAAGCCAGCTTCCGGCAAAAACATTTTTGCGTGGTTTCGTAAAAAGCTATGCCACATTCCTGCGCTTGGATGCAGATAAGATTCTTGAAAGCTTTTACGAGGAAATGGGCAGCACCCGCCCACAACCTTACATCCGCCCGAGCAGCACCCCAGAAAAAGATGCGGCGATCGAAAGCAAGTCTGAGACGGCTGATAATGCTGAAGCGACAGTCACACCTATCCGTAAATCTGCATCCGCTTCCAGCAGCAATGACTATTCTCCTTTGAACAAAAAGAACAACACGAAGACCATCGTCGCGGTCGTTCTTTTGTGCGTGCTTGCGGGTTTGATTATCTTTACTAAAAAGATGATCGATAAATATTCCAAAGAAGCTGAAATTCCACCATCTGTTGCACAAACAATGGAAGGTGTTACTCCGGTTGATGGCGAGACGCCGACTTTGACGGAGCCGTTAACTTCGCAAAGCCCGACGCCTGCAACATCGCCACTGGAAAATATGACAAAGGCTGATGCTGGTAAAACCGAGCCCGTAAGCAAAGCCACTCCGACTGCGACACCTAAGGCTTCGCCATCACCATCTGCAACAGAGACGCCAAAAGCTTCTCCAAGTCCTTCTGCAACACACTCCCCGTCGCCGACAGCGTCGGCATCCGCATCAGCTTCTCCGACTGCGACTGCAAGTGCGACGGCATCTGCGACGCCTTCTCCTTCAGCTTCTCCGACTCCGGAAAAGCCGAAGCCAGTTGAGCTTATCGTCGAAGCATTGGACACGGTTGAAATCGAATACTCTTCTCCAAATGGCAAACCACAGAAAATCAAATTGTCTGCGGAACAAGTGCATACGTTCAAAAGTAAAAGCGGTTTGAAAATTAATTTTTCAAACGGTGGCGCGGTAAATTTGATCTTGAACGGAAAAGAATTGGGTATCCCGGGCGATTTGGGTAAGCCAATTAAATTGAGTTACTAATCTTGAAAGATCTCAAACGACTTTGGCTTATCAGCCTTTTCGTCAAATTGATTCTTGCGGCACTGATTCCACTCAGTGCCGATGAAGCTTACTACTGGGTCTGGTCTCATCGTCTCCAATTAAGTTATTTCGATCATCCACCGATGGTGGCCTGGTTGTTTTCGTTGGGCCATTTCCTGGAGCCCTTTTTACATTCCGTGCGCTGGCCAGCTGTCATTCTGGGCCACGCGGCGCTCTGGGTTGGTATTAAGCTGCTATCCAAGCATTTAGAACTCGAAAAAATCCGAACATGGATTTACCTGGTTCTGTTTTCTCCACTTTTGGGATTTGGATCTTTGATCGTCACACCTGATTTGCCCGTGATTTTCTTCTGGATTCTAAGTCTGTATTATCTGGATCAGGTACTTGAAAAAAAAGATCTTAAAAATTACGCCGCGTTTGGTGTGGCTTTGGGTTTAGGTTTTTGTGCAAAATACCATATCGTACTTTTTGTTCCGTGCCTTCTTCTGTATCTGCTATTTGAAAAAAAATGGAACGAGGTCAATTGGAAATGGGTTCCAGTAACATTGATCGCGGGCTTGATATTCTGCCTTCCCGTTATTCTGTGGAACTATCAAAATGATTTTGCGTCTTTCAAATTTCAATTGGAGCATGGCTTTGAAAGACCCCATTACAATCCAGAGTGGACCATTTCATACGTGCTCGCTCAAATTGCCATTATTTTTCCTTGGGTCCTTTGGGCGGCGGTGCGCGCAAAACCCGCCAAGCCTGTTCGTTACATGATTTATTTCGCCTGGCTGCCTTTGTTATTCTTTCTGGGCACGTCCTTTAAAGCCTTGGTAGAGGCGAATTGGCCGATCATAGCATATCCTGCGATGTTCATGCTGGCAGCGATGCACCCGCGCATGTCCCAGTGGAAAAAGTATTATATCGGCTTTTTTGGAGCAGTTATCGCTGCTGCGATCGTAATCCTTTTTGTTCCACAATTTCGCTCGGTGGATCCAAAAATCAGCGAGCCGTTTATTATGCAGACTCTGGCCCAGGAAACTGCTGAATATCAGCCGCTGTACGGTGACTCCTATCAAATGTCATCCTCGCTGTGGTATTTCAGCAAATCTCCGGTGTTTAAGCTAAAGGATATCAGCCGTTTTGACTTTTTCGACACGCTTCCAGAAGCAAAACCTGCTGGAAACAAGTTTTATTTGGTGAAGCATCAAGGCAATGGTTTACCCCAGTGGCTTTCCGAACAACAATGGACTTATCAGGAGATAAAGAAAATCGCTCCTGACTTTGTTGTTTTGGAATTCACACGACCATGAAATCAATTGTCGCTTTTTCATTCTTACTGGTTTTCTATTTTCTGTTTGGATTTTATCTAAACCAGTTCGACACGTCGATCGTTCCCAGACAACTTTCAGCTGCACATTCCTCCAATTATTATGACTACAAGGGTGTGATGAATGTGCACACAGATCTATCTTCCGGATCTGCGACACCAAGCTTTGTGATCACTTCAGCAAAACTTGCCAATTTGGATTTCTTGATTTTCACGGACTTAAACATTTTCAACATGCCGACAAGTTTTGAATCCTATCATGGAAATCTGATGGTTCTTTCGGCTGGTAAGTACAGTTATCTTGATTCCCGACTGATCTATTACTCTTTGTCACAAGAAAGCATTGGCAGCAGCCTCGGGGATGCACAAGTGACGTTGGCGGATTTGCTTTCGCAAAAAACGGGCGCCAAGAAAGATTCTTTGACGATACTCGCGCATCCATACAAAGCCGGCTTCACTTGGAGCGGAGAGATTCCTTCCGGTCTTGATGGTTTCGAACTGTGGAATTTAAAGAGTCTTTCCAATCGCGCTTGGCAGGATTCAAAACTTTCCACAATCTGGAGTTTTTTGATTTATCCTTTCAATCCCCGTTTGTCCTTCTTGCGTTTGTATTCAGAACCTACGGATGAAATTGCTTTGCTGGACAAACTGTCGATGGAGCGCAAAATCGTCGTCTACGCCGGCGCCGAAGCCTCTGCGCGTGCAATTCCCTTAGCGAACTATCTAATCCGTTTTCCCAGCTATAAGCGCTCTTTTGAAATCATGAGCAATCACGTGATGCTAAAATCAGAACTCACGGGAAGCTTTAACGGTGACCGCGCTAAGATTTTCAATGCGCTTAAGCAAGGCAACTTCTATATGGCGATGGATATCTTGGGGGATCCCAAGGGTTTTGTCGCGACGATCGACGACGAAAAACAGTCCTACATGATGGGCTCTGAGATGAAGTTTAAAAAAGGCATGGTCCTTAAAGTAAAACTTCCGACGACACCGAAAGAATTTTTTGAAATCATTATTTACCGCAATGGTGAAGCCGTTGCACGTGTCAATCAGCCTGAAACTTCATTTCCGATTGCAGAGCCTGGCGTTTATCGTGTGCAAGTTCGTGTGACGTCAACGATGCCAATCCCCGATGCGAAAAAATGGATCAGTTGGATTTATACTAATCCTTATTACGTGCGCCCTTAACGGGTCTTTCGATGACAAGACCTTCTAAGGGTTCAGTCTGACAAGCCAATCGTTCAAAATCTTGAAAACCGCGATCAGCTGCAATATCGGCTTCAATTTCATTTCTTGGTGGCAGTTTCTCAAGCCCCTCGCGAACAAAAATCCGGCATGTTCCACACGTTCCGAAACCACCACACGTGTGATCCAAAGAGAGGCCTTCGCGCACAGCCACATCAAGCACACTCTGGTCCTTTTGACTCACCAGGGCATCGATGCCGTCCGGCAAAAAGGTTATATATTTTCCAGACTTAGGCTTCACGGCGGAAATCTCCTCTAAACAGACAGTCTTTCATTGAAAGGGCCTCTGCCATTTTGTATCAATTATGCCATGAGATTTGTAGCTTTTGACTTCGAAACAACTGGAACTGTACCTGGCGTAGACCAAATTATTGAAATTGGAGCTGTGCGCTTCATTAACGGTGAACCTGAGGCCGTATTTGCGACTCTTGTAGACCCTCTTCGCCCAATTCCTCCAGGCGCTTCCAGAGTGAATGGCATCTTTGATGACATGGTTAAAGGCAAACCAACTATTGATACTTTGTTGGATTCTTTGGCTGACTTCTGCGGTGACGACATCATGGTTGCACACAACGCACCTTTCGATGCTCAGTTCTTGACGGCTGACGTAAAAAAACACGAATCAAAAGCACCTCGTGGGATTGTGTTGGACTCCTTGCCAATCGCTCGTAAAGTTTTCCCCGGTCTTCCAAACTATAAATTGGGAACTTTGGTGCAACACTTGAAAATTCCAACAACAGATTTCCATAGAGCAGAGGAAGATGCGACTTACTTAGGTCACATGTTCACGCAAATGCTTAAAAGAATTTCTGTGGGCGGCCAAGCTCCGCAAGTTGCAAACTTGGTGGCCTTGACTGGTAAACCTGAATTGCGTTTCCCGCAAATCGTGCGCCAGCCAAAACAAATGGATTTCTTTGGCGTTTAAATTTTTCCGGCATAAATTGAAAAAAAAGGCTGTGGTGACACAGCCTTTTTTTTATTCATATTCAACTCTAAGCCTTGTGAGCAATCGGATAGCGACGTCCCCGTCCAAAAGCATGGGGCGATACTTTCAAAATCGGCGGTGCTTGCCAACGTTTGAATTCCGTTCGCATTAGTACCGGCAACAACCATTTATCAGATGCCGTTTTTGGTTCTTTGAATTGCTCAACCAAGGAAACCACAGATTTATCCAAGTCATCATACTCCGGAAGGGAGTCCTGATCTTTTTGATTAGGACGTAGTTCTGCTGAAGGTGGACGTGTGATAATCGTTTCCGGGATCACTTCGCCTTCTTTGTTATAGTGCTTTGCGAGTGCATAAACCTGTTGTTTCGTCAGATCACCAAGCGGCGCTAAACCACCACACATATCTCCGTAAAGGGTCGAATAGCCTGATGCGTACTCACTCTTATTTCCAGTGGTTAAAAGCATGCTGTTGTTTTGATTGGAGTAAGCCATCAAAGTCAAACCACGCAGACGAGCCTGCAGATTTTCATTTACAACACTGAAACCTGTTAAGCCGATGCCTTTTTCCAGACCTTTCACGACCTGTTCATACATCGGAGCAATTTCAACGGTCTTGAATTCAACGCCCAGATTTTTGGCCAACTCTTCAGCCAGCGTTAAACTCATAGAGGCATTATAAGGCCCCGGCAAAGCGAGTGTTGTCACATTCGCAGGTCCCATTGCATCCACCGCCAACGCCGCTGCCACAGCGGAATCAATACCGCCACTGGATCCCAGGTGAACTTTCTTCATCCCAGTCTTTGCACAGAAATCTCGAATTCCCAAAACCAAGGCGCGGCGAAGTTCTTCGACACTTTGAATTTTTGGATTTTTACTCCAGACCTCTTTGGTGTCGAGATCGATCACGTTCAAATCTTCCTCGAAAGGAAGACAGGTCATTAATTTTTTCCCTTTTTTATCCAGAACGAAACTTGCACCATCAAAAATAATCTCATCCTGCGCACCAACCATATTGGCATACAAAATCGGTGCATTGAAATACTCCGCCGTTTTACGGGTTACGTATTCACGTTGTTTCATCTTATCTACGAAATATGGCGAAGCACTTAAGTTTACAACCATGTCGACTTTTTGCTTTTTTACTTTCGCTAAAGGATTCACCTTATATGGTGAATGGCCTTTGGCATCAGGCCATGCCCAGATATCTTCACAGATGGTCAGGAAAAACTTCTTACCCTTCCACGTGAAATAGTTTTTCGACACGTCACCTGGTTCGATAAAGCGGGCTTCATCGAAAACATCACCTGTTGGCAAAAGTTGTTTGTGAAAGAACCGAGGTTTTTGGCCTTTAACCGCAAAGACGGCAGAATTAAAATAGGGACGACCCTTTTTATCTGGATTGCGTGTGATAACTCCGAATATCACCGCAATGTTTTTCGGAATTCTTTTTAGTAGATCCCGCATTTCGGTTTCTTGCTTTTTAACTATCTGCTCACGCTCTAACAAATCAAACGGATGATAGCCAAACAGTGAACATTCGGGAAATACCACCATTTCGCACTTACGTTGTTGCGCTTGGTGGATATAATCCAAAATCTTTTCTTTATTGGTTTTAAAATCAGCTAGAGTGGGGTTGATTTGCGCCAGAGCTATTCTCATGCGCTCAATATACGCTCACCCTTTGGACTTTCAAGTCGGGTTTTTAGTTGTCGATGGGTTTACGGCCCGAGAAGCCATCGTGATAGCCGTGGAAGTGCCCCACATGTGTTTCAGGGAATTTCCAGCAGAAATAGCCTTCACCGCTGTCAAAATCGGCCATCCAAAGGCCCTTAGGCTCCGCGCCCAGCTTTTCAATCTTGGCCTGCCAGCGATCAATAATCGCGTTAATTTGCTCTTCGATAACAACGACGGAGGGGTGGGTTTTATCAGAA
The DNA here is from genome assembly GCF_047302455.1 of Bdellovibrio sp. HCB185ZH. Taxonomy (GTDB): domain Bacteria; phylum Bdellovibrionota; class Bdellovibrionia; order Bdellovibrionales; family Bdellovibrionaceae; genus Bdellovibrio. The sequence continues at coordinate 2,512,684 of NZ_CP178624.1, read as the reverse complement.
TATGCTTCGATGCGGTTCACATGAAGCTTCACTTCGCGATTGGCCTCATCAGTCAACCGATAGATGATCGGCAACAACTGACGTGCTTCCTCAATAGTGAAGAATTTCTTGCGATTGATCTCAATCACATTTTCCAAAAATGGCCCCCTCGAAACAAACGAGTGCCTTGTATGCTCGAAACAAACGTTTGTTACAAGCACTTCCGTTTGGTGACAGACAACTTAAGATTTAATGTGGAATTTTTCTAAACGCGATGCAGACTATTTTTCACCACTCTTGGAAAATTGCAGAGCCTGACCACCGAGGAAGATCACGAGTGCAATTATCAACGCGGCGATGAATAACCAACGTATAAAATTTCCAAAAGTTACTGGTTCTTCCGCTGCTTCTGCAACGGTTCTTGCTTCCGGTTTTTTCACTGCAGTTTTCTTGGGTTTCGTATTCATGTCAGATGAAACCACAGTGGATTTTTTTCCTGATTCAGCTCTCTTTTCGAGTTTTTTTCGGTCTTCTTCAGTCATACCACTGATCGGCAAAGAGGCCACGCGTCGACCGCCTTCAACAACATAAGAAGATCCGTTTTTAGCTTTGTATAAAGTACCGGCACCACCACCCTCGAGGGTGATTTCAATCACCTTTCCACCACCCACATCGCCGTTGCCCGAAACACCTTGCTTAGGTGCTCTTGCACTGGAAATAGAATTGCTCCCACGAGGACGAGAACTCGAACCTGCATAAGTTCCACTGCTTGATGAAGAGCTTGAACTGGATTTAGAACTACTTGCATCTGAAGAAGAGCTGCTGCTGGAATTACTGGAGTTTGATTTTCCAGTGTTAGACGAATTGGAATTATTGCCCGAAACACCTTGAAAACTAAATTTACATTCACTCTCTTTAAGAGTATCGGCACCGAGTTGTGGAAGCTCTCCCGTTTCTAACAAACACGCGAGATAGTCGCCCATGAATGATTGAACAAATGCTTGGAAGGGCTTGAAGATCTGAGTCATTAACATCAAGACGAGCGATACCGATATCACCAGCATCAACACGTACTCAATCACAGCCTGACCACCATTACTTTTTAGTCTAGCTGAATATTTAGATTTCTTCACTAGCATGCGCATTTAAGTCATAATACAACATATGAAAAGCAGACTGAATTTCAAACACTTGCTCGTAGTAATCATCTTGCCTTTTGTCTCATTATCGACCATTGCCGGAACGGTCACCCCGACCTCTGGTCAGGACAAAGTCGAAGCTTTGAAAGCAGAAATTAAGAAAGATCCCAAAAACACGAAGCTCGTTGTGCAGTTGGCGCAGGAATTCTACGCGCAAAAAGACTACGAAAAGGTCACCCTGCTTTTGTGGAAGCAGATTGATAAACTCGATCGTCAAGCGATTCTGCTTTTAGCTCGTGCGCACGAAGCCCGCCAGGAAACGGGCGATATGATTCGTGCCTTGAACAATTTGATCAGCAAAAACGACAAGGACTTCGAGGCTTATTCACTGCTGGGAAATGCCTATGTCCTGCAAAAGAAACCGAAAGAGGCCTTGGAAAATTACAAGCTCGCTATCGAGGCAAATCCCAAGTACGAGCCGCCCTATAATGCTCTGATGAAAATGTATGAAACCCGTCAACCGCCCAACTATTATGAAATGCGCATTCTTGCGCAGGATATGATCGATAACATGGGTAAAAAAGCGGAGTACCTGGCAAAGCTTTGCGAAATCAATACGAACGATGCGACTTATGAAGCCGGTGTTACTTCGTGTCGTGAAGCCATTCAGAAAGATTCGAAAATCGCTGATGCTCACGTCAACTTGGGGCTTAGCATGAAGGGCATGGGCGATGATGACAAAGCAAAAGCAGCTTTAAAGAAGGCCGCCGACAGCTTTCCCAAGTCCGAATTCGCGCAGTACACCTACGGACACCTTCTGGAAGAAGATAAAAGCTCTATAGAAGCGATGAAATACTTTAAGGCAGGTTCAGAGGCCGACCCCAAATCGGCGCGCTCCTGGCTGGGTTTAGCGACGACATCGTTTGATATGAAAAAATACGAGGTTGCGCTGATCGCTTACAAGAATGCCTGCAAGTACGATAGAAAGAACGCCGTTGCCTTTAGAAAGGCTACGACGGTTTTAAGAAACTCCCGCGTTTCTGAGTGGATTGGGAAATATGAAAGCGCTTCGGAGAATTGCACTTTCTAGTGACATCATTACTTGAAAATAAAAAAGGCTCCTTGCGGGAGCCTTTTTTCGTTCTAACTGCAGGTTTTAGTTCTCAGTGATGATTTCACCAATAAGATCGTATTCCATAGAATCCGTCACATGAACCTTCACCATATCACCGACTTTGGCTTCACCGTCGTTAATCAAAACAACGCCATCGATATCGGGAGCTTGACCCCAGAAACGACCTTGCAAAAGCAAATCAGTCTCTTCAGAGAAACCTTCCACAATCACGTCGATAGTTTTACCCACGAAATCACGGTGCTTGTTACGAGAGATGTTTTGTTGAACTTCCATCAAAGCGTCATGACGGTAGTCTTTAGTTTCGTCATCGATTTGGTTATCCATACGACCACCAGGTGTGTTTTCTTCAGGAGAGTACTTGAAGCAACCCACTCGGTCGAACTGCTGTTCAGCTACGAACTGCAACAACTCTTCGAATTGTTCTTCCGTTTCACCTGGGAAACCCACGATGAATTGTGTACGGATCACAGCCTCTGGCAAGTGTTCGCGGATGTTCATCAATGCCGTTTCAATTTCATCGCGAGTCATTTTACGGTTCATTGATTTAAGAACCGCATCGTTCACGTGCTGAAGTGGCATATCGAAATAACGAACGATCTTAGTGCTGTTCTTGATAACTTGAACCATTTCCTGAGTGATGCCATCTGGGTACAAGTACATCAAACGGATCCACTGCAAGCCTTCAACTTTATCCAATGCTTTCAAAAGCTCCACTGGGCTTTCTTTGCGAGTTGGATCTTTACGGCGGATATCAAAACCATAGTCTGTGAAGTCATGGCTGATGATGATAAGTTCTTTAACACCACCTGCAACCAAAAGCTGAGCTTCCGCCACGATCGCGTCGATAGAACGAGATTGAAGGTTACCGCGGATCAAAGGGATCGCGCAGAATGCACAACGCTTCATGCAACCTTCCGAGATTTTCAAGTACGCACGGTGACCCGGTTGAGAGTTCACACGCGGAGTTGCTTCTTCCTGAAGGTATGTTGGAAGATTGAAGAAAGTTTTTTGCTTTTCGCCAGCCTCAGAATTTTTCAAGATTTTAGAGATGTTTTGGAACTCACCAGAGCCCACGAACAAATCGGCCTCAGGCAAACCTTCAACAAGGTCGTCCTTATAGCGCTGAGTTAAGCAACCCGCGACAACGACTTTTTTAACTTTGCCTTGTTGCTTAAGATCGCTCATATCCAAAATACGCTGGATGGATTCTTTTTTGGAATCTTCGATGAAACCGCAAGTGTTTACGATAACAGTGTCAGCGTCTTCCGCTTCGCCCACGACTTGGAAGCCATCTTTCATTAGAGTTCCCGCCATGATCTCGGAATCTACGAGATTCTTAGGGCAACCCAAGCTGATAAAGTGTACTTTTTTATTTTCAACTGTTTCTTGCTTCATAGGTTTGTTACCGGTTTACCTTTAGGTGGTTCGTACTTAAATAAATTCTTTTTAATGCTGTCTTTTAGTTTGATGTCTGTGAATTTCATCGTCACAAGATTTTCTAAATCATCTGTGTATGAAATTTCTGTGATCTCTAACTTTTTCAGGTCGATGATCATCTGCAAATTCTTAACAGGAAGATCATCTTTAGGAGCGATGAAAAGTGTTGATGAAATATCTTTGTCTTTTTTCTCATCCACAACTTTGAAGGTCTTTTGAATATCGCCACCAATCAATGTCGCTGCGATCAGTTGTCCACGAGTTTTCTTATCTGGCTTACCGCGAGCAATCTGCGGATCTCCACCAAACTCTTTGGGCGGATATTGCACGTTCCAAAGAGTCACCCCGTCATACACGACAAGTGCTTCATCCGGAGTTTTAGTTTCCAGACGAAATTTGCTGTTTGATATCGCAAGAGTCCCAGTGAACTTGCTGATCTTGCCAGTAAGTTCGGACTTCACTGTTTTTTCAACAGACATTTCCACAACCTTAGCGGCACGATACTTTACGGAAACTTTTTTAAGAGTGGCGTTGGTTTTATCGGCTGCGAATGCATTGACTGAAAGTCCAAGAGATAAAATTAAGGCACTGATTTGTTTAAACATTCGGGCGTTATAGCAGAAGGGGTCAGTCTCCGCAAGTAAGCGTCCTATGAGCCAGGGCCCAAGTTTCAAAATGAGGGGGACTTCCCAAGGCCTCGAACGCGGCAAGCGCTGTGGAGCCCGTGGTAACGATATCGTCGGCAAAGACCCACAGCGCCTCTGACCAAAATTCAGACACCACTGAAGAATTTTCATCGAGCTCCAGGACGACCTCTACACGCTTTTCCCGGTTGGCTCCCCGTTGATGACGATTAGATACCTTTCTTAAGCAGCAGTGCACCTCTCCCCCGACAGCATTCGCTAGGGCTTCCGCCCACTGATAAGCGTGGTCCTTTCCATGATTTTTCGAGGGAGCAGGCACGATGATGATTTTTCGATCTGGAAGGCCCTGTAACATTCTTCTGGTGGCAAAGCGCGTGGCCCAATAGCTCCAATCACGGCGCTGATGGCATCCTTTAAGGCCAGTGATTTGTACGGACAAAAGATCACTGGTTCCCGGATTCCAACGAAACAGCGCCAAGGCCTCGAATATCGCAAGGGGCCTCATTTCCAAACTGGGGGAAAGGTAACCGTTTAACCTCTGGCGGCAATGTTCACACAACAAACCTTCACTTTTCAGTAAAGATCCGCAGTGCAGACAGGGATGAATGTAACGATGAAATAATTCGATTATGGAGCGCATGTCAGACTCTTGGAGCAATTCCGAAACCAGCTCATGCCTTTCATTTGACAAGATCCTAAGGGCGTCTTAGAACCCAAAATGGGTGGGGATTTTCATGAAATTGATCATTGGATTGGTTACAGCTTTAGTTCTACTTGCACCGAATGCCTTTGCGGGTTTGTCCGCTCGCCGTCAGGCTGATGAATCATTCCAGGACGCAAAAGCTCGCAGTCGCGGAAATGTTTTATTTTCTGAACTTGATAGTGAGTTTTCTGGCTCAGGCCCCGAGTCCTTGGCAAAGCCAATGTCTAAATTGAATCTGAACGAAATTCCTGCTCTTGCTAACTATGAAGAGCTGGTTTCTCACTTTCACTTCATTCGTGATTCTTATTTCGTTAAAGCAGGATACGTCCCTCGCCGTCTGACTTGGCTTTTTCCCGATGACGGATGCTATGCCCGTGCAGAACTTGCTGCAGAACATCTGATCGCAAATCATTCAGTGGTTCCCAAAAAAGTATTCGCCTTCGGAGAGCTTCACGCGGCTACAAACAACTCTCCCAATGGTTGGGTGGAGTGGTGGTACCACGTTGCTGTTATCCTTCGCGTTGGCAACACAGCTTACGTACTTGATCCGGCGATTAACCCCCGTGCACCACTTACGCTGGCCCAATGGAACGAGGCGATTGGTGGAAACAAAACGGCAGTGAACTACGCGATCTGCTCGAAAGACTCCTTTGATCCGGACAGTGCCTGCATTCAACCCCCAAAGGTTGATGAAGAAATGGCCCAACACGAACAAGAAGTCTTTCTTCCTGAAGAATGGAATCGAATTTTAGAATTAGGCCGCGATCCAGAAAAAGAACTCGGCAACCAGCCACCTTGGCTCTAAAAAAAGGCTCCCTCGCGGAGCCTTTTTTCGTTTCACGCACAGGACTTAAAATCCTGGGACTTTAAATATTGTGGTACGGAATCTTTTTGATGATTGTAAAGGCGCGATAAATTTGTTCCAAGCTCATTGCCTGGGCCATTAAATGATTCATCACCATTGGAGAAAGCGCCACTTTTAAATCTGCGCGCTTACGAACTTCTTCGTTTACGCCAAAAGCCCCGCCGATAATAAAGATCGCGCGTTTTTTAGAGCTTCCCAAAATATTTTCGATTTTTTTAGAGAACTGAATTGAATCCAGAACCGATCCACGCTCGTCAAAAAGAATAACGTAGTCGTCGGAGTTGATGTTTTTCAGAATAAGTTCGGATTCTTCGTTGCGCTTAAAGTCTGCATCTTCACGGGCAGACTTTTTGGCTTTCAGACTTTGAATATCAAAGGGAATGAAAAAGGAGATCTTCTTTTTATACAACCCGCTGACTTCATCAGCCCACGCCTCTTTGGCGGTTGCGAGGTTGTACAAAATGAATTTCATTACTGTTGTTTCCCAACGTATGGATCTTTAAGAGGCAAGACTGTGCCCTGTCTCCACAAGTTCTCAAGACCGTACTCAAGACGTACGAAATCATAGAATACGTGAATGATCAAAGTACCATAATCAACCAAAACCCAACGACCTTCATCAACACCCTCTACGGATTGTGGATGCACGTTGAACTCTTCTTTAACGGCGATCACGATGTTTTCTGCCATTGCTGTCGCATGACGAGTGGAAGTACCAGACGCGATCAACGCAAACTCGCTTGGAGCCGTGATTTTTCTTAGATCGTAACCAAGTACGTTGATACCTTTATTTGCAAACAAAACATTAGCGCAAAATTCAGTGAATTTAGTGTAGTCACCGATGCGGTCGCCAAGGTTTCTGTAAAGCTTGTTCTCTTTGATGTAGGTCTCAACAGCCAGTGGCAAGTATTGCTCAACGGGCTTACCAGAACGAAGCCATTTACGAACTTCGCTGGAAGAGATTTCGATATCACGCAAAGTGATGAACTGGATGCTACGGCCTGTTGTTAGTTCGATAAAGTTGAAATCGAAATCTGCTACAAGTGGTTTCAAGTAACCAGGCATTTCATCCAAAGACTCTGGCATGTCGTAACCTGGGCGAGTTGTCACAACCAGGTTCGTTTCAGCTAGAATTTTAGAATAGTCTTTCCACTGGCTAAGTTCTTCGAACTTGTCAGCTCCCACGATCAAATACAGATCAGATGCTTCGTATGTTTTGCGAAGATTCATGATGGTGTCGATCGTGTAGCTCATGCCACCGCGTTTTAGTTCCTGGTCATCAACGAAATAAGTTTCGCCATATTGAGCGAATGCCAATTTCGTAAGTTCAAGGCGTTGTTCCGCTGAAGGACCTTCTACTGGAGTTTTTAGAGGGTTTTGAGCTGCGGGAATCACGTGGACTTTGTTCAAGCCCATTTTCTTTGCCACTGTTTGAATGGCATTGATGTGACCCATGTGAGGAGGATTAAAGCTACCGCCAAAGATACCAATTTTCATTATTCTTCATCCTTCAAAATCTGGCGACCCAACTCTGTCACAAGTTCATTGATGTTTTTCCCTGTGACTGCAGAAATGGCCAAAGGATCAGAGCCTGTCGCTTTTTTGAATTTCAATTTTAGTTTTTCAAGTTGATCTGTGCTGAGAGTATCAATTTTGTTGAGCACGACAAATTGAGGACGTGTCTGCAGAGGGAAGAAACCCTCTTTGTCCTGGTTACTCTCATCATACATTTTAAGTTCATAGTTAAGATCTTCAAAATCTTGAAGAGGCTCACGTCCTGACAAGCCCGATGCATCCACCAAGTGAATGAATACACGTGTACGTTCAACGTGTTTCAGGAATTGAATACCAAGGCCCACACCTTCGTGTGCACCTTTAACCAAACCAGGAATGTCAGCTACGACGAATGAACTGTAATCACCCGCTTTAACCACACCCAAATTTGGCGTTAAAGTTGTAAATGGATAGTCTGCGATTTTTGGTTTCGCTGCCGAGATACGAGAGATCAAAGTCGACTTACCCGCATTCGGGAAACCGATGATACCAACGTCAGCGATTAATTTAAGCTCAAGCTTAACTTCCAACTCTTCGTTCTCTTCACCTGGTTGAGCATGTGTTGGAGCTTGGTTGATAGAAGTTTTGAAAAACTCATTACCTTTACCACCACGGCCACCACGCAAAAGGACGTGTTCATCGATGCCAGTCATATCGACAACGATTTCGCCCTCTAGATTTCTAAGAATTGTACCTTGAGGTACAACTAGAACCAGGTTTTCACCATCAGCACCATGTTTTTGACGGCCGAAACCCATCTCACCATTTTGAGCTGCGTATCTTTTGTTTTGTCTGATTTCGAAAAGGGAATTGATATGTCGCGAAGTCTTGATAATAACATCGCCGCCCTTGCCGCCGTCTCCACCATCTGGTCCACCACGAGGAGCACCCGATTCTCTACGGAAACTAACGCAACCCGGACCGCCACGGCCAGAGGCTAATGTGATTCTAACTTCATCAATGAATTTCATAAGAGCACCAATACTTTGAGGAGAGATATACAACAAAAAAGGAGCCCAGAGAGGCTCCTTTTTATGTATTGTAAAATCTCTTGGTGCTTATCGAAGCTGTGGATCTAGTTGGAACTAGACAGCTTTAGGATAAACACTAACTTTGAAGCGATCTTTTGCAAAACGCTCAAATTTAACAAGACCTTCGATTACAGAATAGATCGTGTGGTCACGACCGATTTTTACGTTGTTACCAACGTGGAATTTTGTACCACGTTGACGAACGATAATTGTTCCAGAAAGAACTTTTTCGCCACCGAAACGTTTAACGCCTAAGCGTTTACTCTGTGAATCACGACCATTCTTTGTACTACCACCGGCCTTCTTACTTGCCATGACTAACCTCGCTTAAAAATCTTTGGTGATTACGCTTTTTTAGAAGTCTTTTTAGCTACTTTTTTCTTAGCGGTTGCTTTTTTTGCAGTCTTTTTAACTGCTTTTTTAGCAACTTTCTTTTTCGCTACAGCTTTTTTAGCAGCTTTTTTTACAACTTCTTCGCCTTTGTTTTTGTTAGCAGCACGGTCTTTGCGAGCAGCAACACGAGCTTCAGCAGCTTCTGTGCGTTTCGCAGTTACGTCTACTACATTTGGCGTAGCATCTGTTTTAGTTGTTTTACCATCAAGAGAAATTGCTTTCACGAAAAGTTCAGTGAACTCTTGTTTGTGAGTTGCAAATTTTCTGTAACCTTGACGACGTTTCTTTTTGAAAACGATTTCTTTTCTAGTTTTAGCTTGCTTAGTAACAACAACAGTTACTTTTGCACCTTTAACAAGAGGTTGACCAACATGAGTGGACTCACCACCAACCATCAAGATTTCGTTGATATCAAACTCTGCGCCTAGTTTTTGTTCTAGTTTATCAACTTGAACAACATCACCAGCTTGTACTTTATATTGCTTACCGCCCGTACGAATAATCGCGTACATTAGAACCTCCAGCTACCCGAATTAAGCCAGTGGTAAATGCCACCTCGCACTAGGCTTTGTCAACCTATTACATGCTATTTTTTTCAGCTTTCCAGGAAGAAGAAGAGATTAGCGGTGGTGCCGACTCTTGGCAATAAAAAAGACAGCTTTTTTAAGAATCCAGCCGTTCCTTAAATAGTGTCTATAATCAGACATTTATCTATACACTAGGGTCTCAAAAGTTCGCTCTTTAGCGCATCGCTCAATCGCAGTTGAGGATTGTTCACTACGGCTTCAATCAATTTGCGATGCGTTTGATAATTGGATTGTGCAGCAACACTCGCAGGGTTCTGAGTGGAAATAGCTCTAAGTTCCTGCTTTTCACGCTTCAAAGCTTCGTAGATTGCTTCTGACTTAGAATTACCGGTTTCTTTGCTGTAGCTCTTGATAAAATAATCCGCTGCTTTGTCGTATCTTTCGGCGTTCGCGTTTATTTTTGCGCCCATCCAGTAGTCACGGTCTGACTTTGTATATTTTACATCATTGGCGACGACTTCAAAGGAGTCTGCCGCGGATCGGAAGCTTTGTTTGGCTTCATTTGTTTTACCGGAGCTCAAAAGTTTTTCACCTTGCAAGCGCATAGTGTTCGAGTAGGTGCGTGCCGATGTCCCGTTGGACAGTGATCCTGCAAGACCTTGCCTCATTAATAGATCCCGCTCTGATTCACTAAAGCCCGCCGCTTTCAGCACATCAGCTTTGTATTTGAGATCTGTTGCGGAATAGCTGCCATAACCGCGGCCCGTGTTCGCTGCGATCTCATGGGCATCAATGAGAGCTTTCTTTTCTGATTCGCTAAGGGCGCGACCCAAAGATTTTTCAGCGCTCGCGATTCGTTCTGCGTTGGATAGTTTGGCTACTTTTTCTAGATCAGCGGCGGTCGCAACAATTCTAGAGGCGGAAGAGGCTTTCCCCGCATCCAATGGAATACCCGCGACATTTGCGATATTTCGCATTCGTGCGGCTTTAGCGGCGACAGCGACAGGGCCCGCTGCAAGGGTGCCGACCTCGGCGATCGCCTCGCAAATCATGGCTGCGGCTTCTTGAGAGCTGTAGCACTCAAGCTTGACGCCTACTTCTTTGATTTTTGCTTTTGCGGCTTCTAATAAACTCACTTGGGAATCGGGCAAACGTCTTTTGCCCCACTCCACCATTTCCTGCTCATCCGCCGTCAGGGTGCCTTTATTTAAAAGAACTTTGCGATTTAGATCTAAGCTAAGCTCATCAGCTTTTCGTGCTTGCAGGAGTTTGATACTGGCCTTAATTGCTCCGCAGTTTGTTTTAGACAAAGCTTGCGGAGAGGGTTTTGGTACTCGCAAAAGTTTTGGGACGTTTTGGTTAAATTGATCGAATAGACTGCTGCGACCAATGGGATCAGCGTCACAAGCTTTATTCGCAGCACGGTCTGCCTCGACATCGTCAGCAAACTTACCCAAACTTTCAACACCATCAACCACCGGCATGATAAATGTGTCTTTGACGAAATTCCAGCCGCCAATGGCACAACCTGAGGTGTAACTCCAGGAGGTTTCAAATGCCAAGGATTCTGGGGTCGCGGCAGGGCTCGAGCATTTAAGCATCTTGTCTTCGGGATTTCCGCCGTTTGCACGGATCTGCGCAGACAGGTCTGTGCATGCTTTTGATTTCACAATTTGTTCGCAGGAATTTTGGGAGAGGTCTTTTAATACATCAAAGGGAGTATTGGAACTTGTGCTGCAGACTTCACCCAGAGATATGAGTGGAAGAAGTAAAATTGTCAGCAAAAGCACAAGGTGTTTCATAGTACTCTCGTCGGATATTTAGAGAGTAAAATGAACGGGTTTTTAGAAAAAACACCGACCTTGTTTCGGTCGGTGTGTTTCAATATTAGACGAAAAATATCTCGTATTGTTCTAAGTGATAGTTTGGCTCGATTTTGAAGGCAACAGAGCGGCCAAGTTTTTTCTCGATACCCTCTAAGCTTTCACCTTCGACCTCGTAAATCCAGTCGACAACTTCACTGTGGCAGTGGATGACGACGTTGGTTTTTTTATTCGTCAACATGTCAGCATCACGCTCGAGCTCACGGAAGATCTCATTCGCGACCGTGGATTTGCGTTTGATATATCCTTTTCCATCGCAGTAAGAACATGGCTCACACAAAGTTTTAATCAAGCTTGGACGAATACGTTTACGAGTCATCTCAACTAATCCCAACTGGGACATGGAGACGATGTTTGTGCGCGCACGGTCTTTACTCAACTCCTCTGCCAAAGCCTCCATAACCTTTTCGCGGTGAGATTCTTTTTCCATATCAATGAAATCGATAATGATGATCCCGCCGCAGTTACGAATGCGCAGATGATGGGCTGTTTCGCGAACCGCCTCTAAGTTTGTTTTTAAAATCGTGTCCTCAAGGTCTTTTTTGCCGACGAATTTACCCGTGTTCACATCGATCACAACCAAAGCTTCCGCCTCGTCGATGACAATGTAACCACCCGACTTCAACCAGATTTTTCTTTCCATCGAACGAGAGATTTCGATGTCGATGTCGTACAAATCGAACAGTGGTTTTCTTTCTTCATAAAGTACGATGTTTTGTTTGTACTTAGGCATGAATTGGGAGACGAACTTCACAACTTTTTTCTGAACTTCGACGTCATCGACCCATACGCTGGTTACATCTTCACTCATCAAATCACGAAGTGCGCGAAGTTCTACGTCCAACTCTGTATGAAGAGCGCCCGGAGTTTTCTTTTTCTCGTAGTGCTTGAAGATTTCTTTGCTCATGCGATCCAAGTATTCAATGTCGGCTTTCAACATCTCTTCGGAGGCACCATCTCCTGCAGTACGAACAATTACTCCCCCAGAAGGATTAATTTTTTGCACCAGCTGGCGCAGTCTGTCGCGTTCTGCTTCGTCTTCGATACGACGAGAAATCCCCAAGTGTCTTACCGTTGGCAAGAAAACTACGAAACGACCTGGCAAAGACAAATGCGTTGTTAAACGAGCGCCTTTGGTTCCAAGTGGATCTTTCGCCACTTGCACCAAAATACTTTGGCCTTCTTTCAGTAAATCCTGGATCGGAGTCTTCACTTGGTGAGTATGGGGTTTATCGTCATCACCCTCATCCAAGGGTTCTTCACGATCAACGCTTGAAAGAAAGTTATCGTCAACGTCCTCGCGGATATCACCTACGTAAAGGAACGCTGCTTTCTCTAGACCAATGTCCACAAACGCTGCCTGCATTCCTGGAAGTACACGGATCACAGTGCCGCGATGAATGGACCCGACCAATGTCGGTGAAGTTTTGCGTTCAATTTTCAAATCTGAAAGGATTCCGCCTTCAACATAGGCTACGCGTGTTTCTTGAGGTCTGACGTTGATGAGAATTTCTGCTGACACGGGTTCCTCCTGGGACGCACTAGAATACAATCTCTCTTCAATAGTCCAGAAACAATCGTGAGAGCAATTAATATTTAAACATTAGAGCACAACTTACCGAAAAGATCACTGAATTAGACCATTTAGGGAGAATAGAATGGCAACGATTGATGAACTGTTTAAACTCATGGTTGAGCAAGGCGCTTCCGACTTGCACATTACAAGTGGTGCCGCACCTTATCTGCGTCTGCATGGGAACATGGTTCCATTGAACTATCGTGAGCTTTCAAATCAGGATGTTCAGGGACTTATCTTCGAAATTCTTTCTGAAAAGCAAAAGAAAGCCTTTGTTGAAAAATGGGAGCTGGATTTTGCCTATACTCTGCCGGGAATTGGACGCTTCCGTTGCAATGTGTTTATGCAACGTAAAGGCCTTGGCGCCGTGATGCGTATTATCCCTGAGAAAATTAAAACAGCTCAAGAGCTGGGAGTTCCTCCTGCAGTTCTTGATATGATCGACTGTGATCGCGGTTTGATCTTGGTTACAGGTCCGACGGGCTCTGGTAAATCTACGACTCTGGCGGCGATGATCCATCAAATCAACCTAACTCGTGAAGCTCATATCATCACGGTTGAAGACCCGATCGAGTTCGTGCATCCAAATATTAAATCATTGGTAAATCAACGTGAAGTGGGTAGCCACACTAAAACTTTCGCCAACGCCCTGAAAGCCGCTCTCCGTGAAGACCCGGATATCTTGCTGGTGGGTGAGTTGCGTGACTTGGAAACGATCGGTCTTGCATTAACTGCTGCCGAAACAGGTCACATCGTGTTTGGTACTCTACATACCAACAGTGCTGCGAAGACTATTGACCGTATCATCGACGTATTCCCTGCAGGGCAACAAGCACAGATCAGAACGATGCTTGCTGAATCTTTGCGTGGAGTTGTGGCGCAAACACTATTCTCTCGCGCTGACGGTCAGGGCCGTGTCGCTGCTTACGAAATCATGCGTAATACAAAAGCGATTTCGAATTTGATTCGTGAAGGTAAGATCCATCAGGTCGCATCTGCGATGCAAACGGGCTCAAGCCAAGGTATGATCCTGTTTGAAAAATATATCGAGGACTTGGTTCGTAAAGGAAAAGTTTCTGCTGCTGATGCTAAGACATTCTTGGGTCAGTCCAGTGGCGGCGACACCGCGATTCAAGCTGGTCCCGGTACGAAAGCCAAAACGGGCTAGAAATTTCAGCTCACAAATATGCATAACATTGAGAGCCCTTGGCAAAACCAAGGGCTCTTCTCTTTTCAAAGTCGCGATTGCCCTTAACTTTATTCTGCGGTACCTTTTTCTTTTGAATCAGAATGAGGTGCCCATTGAACTCAACAGTGCAGCTGAATAAATATATCGATCACACTTTGTTGAAACCCGAAGCCCAGTCCGCGCAAATCGAAAAACTTTGTAAGGAAGCTCGAGAGCATGGCTTCTTCAGTGTTTGCGTAAACACTTCTTACGTCAAACAATGCGCGGAATTACTACATGGTTCTGATGTGAAAGTTTGCTGCGTGGTAGGCTTTCCGTTAGGTGCGATGGATTCCGCCAGCAAAGCTTTTGAAACTCGCACAGCAATTGGGAATGGCGCGGGCGAAATCGATATGGTCGTACAAATCGGTGCGTTGAAAGATCGTCGCCTGGATTATGTTCGTGAAGATATCAAGGCTGTTGTGCAAGCGGCACCAGGCGTGAAAGTTAAAGTGATTATCGAAACATCCTTGATCAACGACGAAGAAAAAGTTCTGGCCTGCAAAGCCGCTCTGGAAGCAGGAGCTGCGTTTGTTAAAACCAGCACGGGATTCGCAGGTGGCGGCGCGACTGTGGAAGATGTGAAACTAATGAAATCTGTCGTTGGCGACAAATTGGAAGTGAAAGCTTCTGGTGGTGTTAAAAATGCGGAACAAGCTATTGCACTTATTCAAGCCGGCGCGACCCGATTGGGCACAAGCTCTGGTGTCGCATTGGTTCAAGGTCAACAATCTCAAGGAGGCTACTAATGTCTTTCCTTCCTGCTGAAATTATTAAAAAGAAACGCAATGGTGGCGAACTCTCTCAAGACGAAATCGAGGAATTTATTCTGGGTTATGCTCGAGGCTCCATCCCAGATTATCAGATGTCGGCTCTTTTGATGGCGATTTTTTTTAAAGGTATGACCAAAGAAGAAACTTTGGGATTAACCAAGGCGATGCTTCACTCCGGTGAAGTTGTCGACTTCTCTTCCGTTAAAGGGTTTAAAGTTGATAAGCACTCCACTGGCGGCGTGGGAGACAAGACCAGCTTGATTTTGGGGCCGATCGTGGCTGCAGCTGGCGCTCCTGTTCCGATGATCTCGGGTCGCGGTCTGGGTCACACTGGTGGAACCTTGGATAAGCTTGAAGCCATTCCTGGCTTCAATACACAAAAGCCGTTGCCTGAATTTATTGAACTTGTTCGTAAAAACAATATTTGTTTCATCGGTCAAACCAAAGAGATCTGCCCTGCTGACAAAAAAATCTATGCTTTGCGTGATGTCACTGCGACAGTTGAGAGTCTGCCGTTGATTTGCGCCTCCATCATGTCAAAAAAATTGGCTGAAGGTATAGACGGATTGGTTCTAGATGTGAAATACGGCTCTGGCGCCTTTATGAAAACACCTGTTCTTGCAGAAGAACTCGCAACGAACTTAATGAATATCGCAAAAGGTTACGGCAAAAAAGTCACTTCGCTTTTGACGAACATGGATCAGCCTTTGGGTCGTTATGCGGGCAACTCTTTAGAAGTTGATGAATGTGTTGCCATCATGAAAAATGAAAAATTCATTGGTCCACACGGGTATGATCTTTACGAAGATACGCGCGAGTTGAGTCTGCGCCTTTCCGCTCACATGTTGCTTCTTGCGGGTATCGGTAAAACTAAAGAAGAGTCTTATCAAATTGCTCTGGAGACTTTAACTTCCGGAAAAGCCATGGCGAAATTTGAAGAGCTCTGCAAAATTCACGGTGGTGATCTTCGCAATGTTCCAAAACCTAAATTCAGTCTGAAAGTTATTGCTGAAAAATCAGGATTCGTTCAAAGCTTCCATACGGAAAGCATTGGTGTTGCCGGAATTTTAATCAAAGCTGGTCGCGCGCAAACGACCGATATTATTGCGCCTACAGCCGGGATAGAATTTCACGCAAAAGTTGGTGACGAAGTGAAAGCGGGTGACACTTTGTTCACTCTGCATGGTGACGATGAGGGCCTGTTGATGTCTGCAGTTCCAATGCTAAAATCAGCGATTACTATTTCCTTGCAAAAGGTACCAAAGCCTAGTTTGATACTGAAAGTTTTGAGCTAAAGCTCGGGGACAATGGGAGAACAACTTGGTACTCAATAAACTTCAAGAATCGATCAGCTTCATCCGTACAAAAACTTCGGCGAAACCGAAGATCGGTGTCGTTCTCGGCTCAGGTTTGGGTGCCTTCGTTAAGGATGTCGAAGTCGAAACTACGATTCCGTACAAAGACATTCCGCACTTCTCCCCACCAACGGTTGAAGGCCACTCTGGCAATTTGATTTTTGGTAAAGTGAATGGTCAGTCCATCGCAATTCTTCAAGGTCGCAATCACTTCTACGAAGGTCACAGCATGGAAAGTGTTGTGTTCCCGACAAGAACTCTTGCGATGTTGGGCATTGAGACTTTGATTCTTACGAACTCTGCCGGTGGATTTGGCGAAAGCATGCAAGCCGGTGATTTCATGATCATCGAAGACCACATCAATTTGATGGGCACAAATCCTTTGATGGGACCAAACATCAAGGAGCTAGGACCTCGCTTCCCTGACATGACGGAAGCTTACGACAAACGCTTGATCACTATTATGGAGCAAGTTCTGCAAAAACAGGGAACTCGCTTCCATAAAGGTATTTACTGTGGCGTGAGTGGCCCTACTTACGAAACCCCTGCTGAAGTTCGTTACTTGAAATTGATTGGCGGAAAAGCTGTCGGCATGAGCACAGTTCCAGAGACAATTGCTGCGAATCACTTGGGTATTCGCGTGTCAGCTCTTAGCTGCATCACGAATTTGGCAGCAGGTATGTCTTCACAAAAACTTTCTCACGACGAAGTCACTGAAACTGCGAAGCGCGTAGAGATCCAATTTACTTCGTTCCTCAAAGAATTCATCACAAACATCTAGACTAGAGGCTGTTTATAAACAGCCTCAGGTATTACAATGTCCCTAGTTTGTTCTGATTTTCCCTCTGAACTTAAACAATTTTTAGTCAATTTGAGTATACAAGCTTAAGTTTGTAAATTTGTCTGCCGAACGAATAATCATGAAAAAGTTTATTCTGCTTTCGATTATTCTAAATGCACTTTCTTCAACAGTGATTTCTTGTGGTTCTCCGCCGAAGAAAGAAACTGACTTGGCGTCCACGTCTCCTGACGTAGAAGATCTCGCCGACGACACGGCACTATTTCTAAATGTTGCCACAAGATGGGAGACTACACCGAAAGACGCTCCTCAGTCGCACAAAACCTGCGCGATCAATACCTTGGCACCGCTTGGTGACGTTTTAGAGTGTACTGCAACAATTCCCGAGGGGCAGCTTTACTATAGTGATGTTATCTTTTCGATCGGAACGAAGGTCGCTGCACTATGTCCGCTCGTTTCAATACAATTTTATCACTATATTCGTTCAAATTCTGCGACCTATACACCTCCTGGCTCAGACACCAGCATCGACTGCAGCACCAAGGCCTTACGTAGCACTAATAAGAAATGCTGGGGCGGGGCCGCTCCTCAGGTCATAGATGAGTTTCCAAAGAACACAGGACGCTACCATTTAACCGCTGCAGGACTTTCCACAAGTTACACTTTGAAATCTTCGAACTCTATTCGTTGGGATAACGTTAATGGCGGAAGCAATTTGCAGAGCACAAACAATCTTCCTTCGGCCTTAAGGAATGCTCCAATTGCCGGAAAATATTGGGTCGACACAACCTCTGCCGCTACGATACTTGAAACGAAGATGTCGGATTATTGGGTGACTTGCGAAGACTTATGGGCTCATCCACTTTATTATATTCACCTGAGTTTGGTTGACGAAGATACAAAAGGGCAAGACGCCGTACTTGACGAAGTAGATGACTGGCAATGATTGGCTTTCGTGTGGGACATTTGAAAAAGACCAAGGTCGAGCGATCTTGGTCTTTTTGTTTATGGGCTTAAGGATAAACTAGCCTCATAATGGGACGATTTTTTCCGATCTATTAACCTGTGTGGGTTAGCATGAAGTCTCATAAATGGGACCTTCGGGCCCGCACAGGGAGTGAACATGGATGTTCAAAAAATACTCTCGGCGGTTGCTTGCGTCTTAGTATTTACAGCTTGTAGCAAAAAATCGTCGAACTCAGTCTTCTCAGACAGCACTGCACTTGATTCTGCAGCTTGTATGGGACAGGCGATCAAAAGTAAATTCATTGTTCAGTGGGAAGATGGCCGATTCACTGTTGAATCCGGTACCGATGCTGAATCATTCAAAAAAGAATTTATCGAACCACAATTAGAAAGCATTCGTCGTGTCGAATTCGATCGTCGCATTCAAGTTGAAGCAACGAAAGAATATGCATCGTCGTCTGTGAGTGACACTTGGGGCTTAAGCATGATCAAGGCGAACTCTGCTTATACTCAAGGCGTTTATGGCCAAGGTATCAAGGTCGCAGTTGTGGATGCGTATGTGGATGTCACTCATCCGCAGCTTGCGGGCCGAATTGCCGTGAATACTGGCGAGATTCCTAATAATGGAATTGATGATGATAAAAATGGAATCGTTGATGACTATTATGGCGCAAGCTTTGTCTCCGTTCCATCTTCAACGTCCTCACCAAGTCCCCACGGTTCTCACGTTGCTGGCATTATTGCTGCGGATTCTAATTACGGACCGGTTTCAGGCGTGGCTCCCCGTGCGCAAATTATCCCGGCACAATTCATTGCCAATGATGGTGGTGGTTCTTTGGGCGACGCGATTCTTGCGCTTCAATATGCAGCAAGCCGTGGCGCTAAAATTATCAATGCCAGCTGGGGTGGCGCTCCTTGTGTCGCTTCCTTAAAAAATGCATTTCAAGTTCTGGAGTCCCAAGGAATTCTTGTTGTCGTAGCTGCGGGTAACGATGCACGCGATATCGATGTGTACCCTGAATTCCCAGCCTCCTTTGATCTTTCCAATCAAATCACTGTGGCAGCATCTAGCGTGAGTGATTTCATGACGTCATGGTCTAACAGTGGTTTCAAATTTGTTCACGTGGCAGCACCAGGCGAGCATATTTTAAGCACAATTCCTGGCAACAGTTCGACGTACATGGATGGAACAAGCATGGCAGCGCCATTCGTTTCTGGAACAGCGGCTCTTCTATGGAGCTATAAGCCAAACGCGACTGCAAAGCAGATTAAATCAGCAATCGAACAATCGGTTGACGTTACTTCAGGACACGAGTTTAAAGTAAAAACTCGAGGCCGAATCAATATTCAGAAAGCACTTCAAGTACTTGGACAGTTAGTCCCATAAATTCAACAAGATACCTATTGAACGCAGAGCAGAAAAACATGCTCTGCGTCTGTCGTTTTAAGATGATTACTCAAATGCTCATTGATAGAAGTATGCCTTCCGTTTTTTCAAACGTTAAAGAAGGAATTTATGAGCGAAGTATCTTCAGGCATTCAAGCAAAGCTTGCCGATCTAGAAAAAAGAAATGAAGCCGCAATGGCGGGTGGCGGAGCTGCTCGTGTTGCGAAACACAAACAAGGCGGCAGACTTTCTGCACGCGAACGTTTAGATGTTCTTTTGGATCCAGGCAGCTTCGTTGAGATGGATCGTTTCGTTACTCATCGTTGCACAAACTTCGGCATGGACAAGAATGTTGTTCCTGGCGACGGCGTAGTAACTGGATACGGTCGTATCAACGGCAAATTGGTTTACGTCTCTTCTCAAGATTTCACTGTTATCGGTGGATCTATGTCTCGCACACAAGCAAACAAAATCTGCAAAGTGATGGACCTTTCTATCAAGAATGGTGCACCTTTCATTTCTTTGAATGACTCAGGTGGCGCGCGTATTCAAGAAGGTATCGAATCACTGGGTGGTTACGCAGATATCTTTACTCGTAACACGATGGCTTCTGGTTTGGTTCCACAAATCACAGCAATCATGGGCCCATGCGCGGGTGGCGCGGTTTACTCCCCGTCTATCACTGACTTCGTATTCATGGTTAAAAACACTTCGTACATGTTTGTAACAGGTCCTGATGTCATCAAGACTGTGACTCATGAAGAAGTAACTAAAGAAGATTTGGGTGGAGCAACGACTCACTCTGCAAAATCTGGCGTCGCACACTTTGCTGCTGAAGACGACAAGCACTGTTTGCTGCTAATCCGTGAATTGATGAACTTCCTTCCATCAAACAACTTGGATGATGCTCCAGCATTGCCAAATACGGATCGTCCTGACCGCTTGACTGAAGCGATCATGAACTTGATCCCAGAAAATCCTAAAAAACCTTACGACATGCTTGCAGTTATCACTGAGTGCGTGGACGAGGGTTACTTCCTTGAAGTTCACAAACACTTTGCTGCAAACGTTATCGTAGGTTTTGCTCGTTTCAACGGTCGTCCTGTGGGTATCGTCGCAAATCAACCAAACGTATTGGCTGGTTGCTTGAATATCGAAGCTTCCCGTAAGGCAGCACGTTTCATCCGTTTCTGTGATGCTTTCAACATCCCAGTTGTTTCATTCGTTGACGTTCCAGGCTTCTTGCCAGGTAAAGATCAAGAGTGGAATGGTATCATCACTCACGGTGCAAAACTTCTTTACGCATACGCTGAGGCGACTGTACCTAAGATCACAGTGATCACTCGTAAAGCTTACGGTGGTGCTTACATCGTAATGGGTTCTAAACTTTTGAGATCTGATGTGAACTTGGCTTACCCTTCTGCAGAAATCGCAGTGATGGGTGCTGAAGGTGCCGTAAGCATCATCAGCCGCGAAGAAATCAACAAAGCAAAAGATCCTGCGGCAGAAAAAGCTCGTTTGACAGCACAGTACGAAGAGAAGTTCTCGAATCCGTATGTTTCTGCAGAGCTTGGTTATACTGACGAAGTTATCGATCCAGCGTTAACTCGTAAACGCATCATCGATTCTTTGGAAATGCTAAAAAATAAACGCGATATCACTCCGGCTAAAAAGCACGGAAATATCCCTCTGTAGGAGCGAACATGGCATTGTTTAAAAAAATCCTGATCGCAAATCGTGGGGAAATCGCAATTCGTATCACTCGCGCTTGCCGCGAGCTTGGTATCGCATCTGTTGCTGTTTTCTCTGATGCCGATCGCGATAGCTTGCACGTATTCTTGGCGGACGAGGCTTACCATATCGGGCCTTCTCCTTCTAAAGAGAGCTATTTGAATTATAGAAAAATTTTGGAAGTGGCAAAAAAGGCTGGCGCAGACGCTATCCATCCTGGTTACGGCTTCTTATCTGAAAACACGACGTTTGCTAAAGCGTGTGAAGAAGCGGGCATCACTTTCATCGGACCAGCAGTCGCTAACATCGAATCTATGGGAGATAAAATTTCTGCCAAAGCTTTGATGAAAAAATCAGGCGTACCAACGGTTCCAGGATCTGATGGCGGCGTTGAGTCTGTTGAAGATGCGGTTAAGATTGCTGAAAAAATCGGTCTTCCAATTATCATCAAAGCGACTGCTGGTGGCGGCGGTAAAGGGATGCGTATTGTTCGTAAACTTGACGAAGTCGAAAGTGCGTTCCGCGCCTGCCGCTCTGAAGGTCAGAACTATTTTGCAAATCCGACTGTTTACATCGAAAAATTCATCAACGACCCAAAACACATCGAGATCCAAGTGTTCGGCGATAAACACGGCAACCACGTTCATTTGTTTGAGCGCGAATGCTCCGTTCAACGTCGTAACCAAAAAATTATCGAAGAATCTCCGTCACCTTCTGTTCCTCATGAAGTGCGTTTGCGCATGGGTGAGGCTTCTGTTCGCGCAGCGAAACAGATTAACTACGTAGGTGCTGGTACGATTGAATACATCTTTGATAACACGACTAAAGAGTTTTACTTCATGGAGATGAATACACGTCTTCAGGTTGAACATCCGATCACAGAGATCGTGACTGGTTTTGACTTGGTTCGTGAGCAAATCAACGTGGCGGCTGGTAAACCTTTGAGCTTTAAGCAAGAAGACATCAAGCAGAAAGGTCACGCGATCGAAGCACGTATCTGTGCCGAAGATCCAGTGACTTACAAACCAAATCCAGGTGTTATCCGCGCTTGCCGTCACCCACAAGGTCCGTTCATGCGTGTGGATTCTTATGCTTATCCTGGCTACAACGTTCCGATCTATTACGATCCAATGATCTCTAAAGTTATCACTTGGGGTGATACTCGTAATGAAGCGATCGATCGTATGCAGCGTGCTTTGTCTGAATTCGTATTGACGGGCATCAAAACAAACATCGTTCTTCATAAAACGATTTTGGACCACCCGACTTTCCGTGACGGTACTTACACGACACAATTTATCGAGAAAAACTTCGAAGTTATCGAGCCTGTGATGTTCAAACAAGTTGATGATCCAGTGTTCTTGATCGCAGCGGCTATTGAAGCCTACAACGATCGTAAATCGAAGGATATCCGTCAGCTTAACGTTCGCTCCACATGGAGAAGCGTGGGCCGTAAACTTCAGTTGAGGACGTAACATGTATTTCGAAGCAGAACTTAGAGGAATCAAATACAAAGTAGATGTGACGGAAGGCCGTCACTCTTGGAAGATTTCTTTGCAACAAGAAGGCAAAGAATGGGTTCACCACGATATCTCCAAGAACGACTATAAGCACGCAGAAGAGTACATCAGCTTCCTTTTCCAAGGTAAGTCGTACTTGATCGACGTTGTGGGTTCAGACACTGAATACACAGTGTTTACGCGTAATTCATTCCGTTCTATCAAGATCTTCAATGACGAAATGCTTTTGCATGAATCTTTGAAGAAAGGTGGCGGTTTCGGCGGCGACATGGAACTAAAATCCGGTATGCCAGGAAAAATCATCGAGATCTTTGCAAAAGAGGGCGACATCGTAAAAGCGAATAAGCCACTTTTGATCATGGAAGCGATGAAAATGGAAAACGAAATGCGCGCTGCTCGTGATGTTAAAATCAAAGAGATCAAAGTCAAACAAGGTGACTCTGTTGAATCAGGTGCCGTGTTGATCAAATTCGAAGAGCCTTAATCGGTTCTTTAAATTCTGGACAAAATAAAAGGGAAACTTCTTTCGGAGTTTCCCTTTTTATTATTTACATTCTACTGATTTCTTTAAGAACTGACTACTCTCGCTCGTTTTGTCTGAATTGCGCTTCGCGCTTTCTTTCAAAGATGCCGACCATAATCACGCCGATTTCATATAGCAAAACCATCGGGATTAACATCATCACCATACTCATCAAATCTGGTGGAGTAATAATCGCCGCAGCTACAGCCAATCCCATGATGGCGTAACGGCGCTTTTCTTTAAGGAATTTTTGGCTTACCAGACCCATCATCCCCATGATCGAAATCACCAGGGGAAGTTCGAAAGACACACCAAACATCAAACACATTTGAGTAAAGAACCCAAGATACTGTTCAATCGAAATCATTGGTTTATCAACTGTGCCACCGTAATTCATCAAGAAATGGAAGGCCATTGGCAAGACCACATAATACGAAAACGCTGCACCCAGGATGAAAAGAATGGAACCCGCAAAGATAAATCCCATCGAGTATTTCTTTTCTTTTTGATAAAGACCTGGCGCTACGAATTTCCAAACTTGGTAAAGCCACAACGGACACGAAATCAAGATACCGCACACGAATGAAATTTTGATATGCGCGATGAATTTATCCAGTGGACCCGTATAGATCAAGCCTCCACCAGGAAGGTAAGGAGCGATAGGTGCACGGATATAATCGAAAACTTGTTCGCTAAAATGATAGCAAATACCTGTCGCAATTAACAAAATCCAAACCATTCGCACCAGGCGGAAACGCAGTTCGCCTAAGTGTTCATAAAGAGATTGGGCTTTTTGGTCTAATTCTTCAGAAGCACCCATTAGCCTTTATTCCCTTTGTTATCGTCATCGTTGGAGTTGTTTTGAATTTTGAATTCCATTTGCTGAGGATTTGATTCTTTTGCCGCCATCGCTTGACCATGCGGAACATGGTCTTCAGAAGACCAATCGCCTGGATCTTCTGTTTCAGGTTTTACGTCAGGATTTGCGGGTGGAGCTTTTGGAGCCTGATTGTGTCGATCGTACAAGTCGATCGGATCAATGCGTGCTTGTTGTTTCAAGTCGTCAGTGAATTCACTGGTCGTTCTTTTAAGTTCATTAAGAAAGCGACCCAGTGTGCGAGCCACTTGTGGAAGTTCCTTGGGGCCGATCACGATCAGCGCCAAGATAGCTAAGAAAATGATTTCTGACATGCCTAAACCGAACATGGTCGCAGATTAGAGGAATCACCCTTGTTTGCCAAGCTTTACTTGGTCCTGCGGCAGGGTCAAAACACCCATTTCCACCAGCTTTTCCTTAGCTAATTCAGAACCCGTGCGCTGGTAGCGGTCATAGAGGCGAAGGATACTTTCATCAGACTTAATAAAGGAATGCTGGCTAATGTAAGTCAGCACATCAACGAACTCAATAAAGCGCGCTGAGAACGTTTTATAAACTT
This sequence comes from Bdellovibrio sp. HCB185ZH, assembly GCF_047302455.1. Taxonomy (GTDB): domain Bacteria; phylum Bdellovibrionota; class Bdellovibrionia; order Bdellovibrionales; family Bdellovibrionaceae; genus Bdellovibrio. Next base: position 2,488,100 of record NZ_CP178624.1, on the reverse strand, counting down.
TTGCCAGGCCATCTTCCCGGGTGCAGTGGGCAAGGTGGGTGTAAGCGGCTCCGCCGATGTTCGCGTAGTAATCCACATCCACAGTTTTTCTTTGGAGTGAGTCGCCAAAGAATCCACTGATGTAAAGAGCGCGATCGCCAAGTTTTCTGAATTTTTCAAGCTTCACAGATTGTTCTGCGTTTTGCGCGTGCAAGTACATCTCAGCCAAGGTGGCTTCCGCCTCAAAGAGTGCTTTGGCATCGAGATATTGCTTAAGTAGATTTACGAGATACGTTTCAACAAGAGGAAACGTTTGAACTTTACGATCATAAAGTCCTTTGGAAACAAGCTCCTGAAAATAACCCTCAGGGCTTACGAATAATTCAACCGATTGCGAGTTTGGTTTTTCTTTCATCCTTCACTCACCTGCTACACTTACTCTAAGTTTAACAACTTATCGGAATGATTCGGTTAATTGTTTATTGTAAATTAATACCTTAGTCTTGACGTGACCTCTTGTTTCAAAATGAGTCGATGTTAATTGGCTATAAGAGAGCGCTCAGCGTTGCAGATTCTGGCGGATGAGCTTATAAAAAGGCATCGATTTGTCGTTGGATTTTGGATTTTTTCAGCAGGCGGTTGAATAGGTCTGCTTTGGATAGAGCGATAGACTGTGTCGGACAGAAACATGCCGGGAGATAAATCTTCCTGCCACGCGGGATAGTAGCCATCATACTTTTTTCTTTTCACATCCGAGATCGCACGTGCCCAAGGAAGAAATGCAAATTGCACTTATATGCCGACGTCGTTCAACATCTTGTGCACGCTTGAAATGCCCGGGCCTTGGCACATAGGGAATCATCGAGAGAAGAATGATAGGAACACACTGTGGATACGCGCCATTTTTCTTAGTTTTACTACAGGAAAAACGGCTCTTGCAGCGGTACTTAAAGCCTCTGCCGATATACAATCCCAAGGTGTATCGAAATGGAACGGCTGCCCTTTCCGCGCAAAGTGTATAACTTCTATACGGTTCCACCGCATCTAATGGGTTTCCACAGGTTTTAACAGTGGCACCGGGCTTGCTCTTTCCAAGGATGAAGAAAGAGCGGGTTGCATGATTAAAGTTAATTTGACTACCAAATTGGATACGAAAAAAAAGAAGTTCACTGCGGGCTTCGTGATGACCGTAGTGGCCCTCACGGGTGTAGTGGCTCTTTATAATTCCGTTCAAATGGTTGATACCGACACTCTGCTTGCTGAAACCTCCGCTCCCGTTGAAAAGTCCAATGAACCTATGGTTCTAGCTGCAGCAGATTCTGATGCTGAAGTGGATGGCGAAGTTGCTGGATTCAATTTGGAAATTCCACAATTCGTAGCACTCGATGAAGACACAGGCCCCATTGCTGAATCTGGCATTGTGGAAAACCGTGAGGAAATCTTGAATGACTATCAAAATCTAATTTCTGAGGAATTCCACATTCCAGAAAATCTTCGCGATCGCGTGGGTTTCTGGTTTGATATTTACACTCTGCACAACTCGAACAAACGCCTGATCCATCACTCGGTTTACCCGTGGATCGTATTTGAAGTGGTCGACACGACTGACATCATCAATTCAGATACTCCCAAGCACCGCTGGATGAGAAATCTAAAAGCCGATGCATTAGTAAAACAACAAGTTGAAAAAACTAAGACGGCGCTGAAATCACTGGCTAAAAAGAAAAATCTTGATGATTTGACTGACGATGAAGCCCGCGTGATGGAAGCTCTTTCCCGCCTTGATGGCGAAGTGAAAGAAAAAGCTAAATTTGCTCTGAAAAACATCCGTGTGCAAACAGGTCAAAGAAACTTCTTCCAAGAGGGTTTGGAAGTATCTCCGAAATATCTTCCGGGTATGGAAGAAATCTTTGAAAACTACAATTTGCCAGTGGAGTTGACGCGCATTCCATTCGTGGAAAGCTCTTTCAACAAACACGCAAAATCTAAAGTCGGCGCTTCAGGCATCTGGCAATTTATGGGCGGCACAGGTCGCAAATTCATGGTTGTGACAGATAACATCGACGAAAGACACTCCCCGTTTAAAGCGACTGTTGCTGCGGCACAATTGCTCAAAGAAAATCACATGATCTTGAAACGCTCATGGCCTTTGGCGATCACGGCGTGGAATCATGGCCCTCCGGGAATCCGTAAAGGTATGGCGAAAGCTAAGTCTCAAGATTTAGGCGAGATTATCGCCAAATACAGAACAAAATCTTTCGATTTTGCCTCTTCAAATTTCTATTCAGAATTTTTAGGCGCCTTGTATGCTGAAAAGTATCATGAAGAAGCTTTCAAAGACTTGAACTACTCTGAAAAGTTGAATCTGCACACAGTGAAGCTTTCCAGAAGCATCAATGCGAAAGAGCTTTTGCGCAGAAGTAAATTGTCTGAAGATAACTTTATGCTTTTCAATCCAGATCTTAAAAAAGCTGTGCGCGTAAATGCACAAGTTCCATCTGGATTTACTTTGATGTTGGATGACGATGCTCGTGATCAACTCAAAGGCATTGTTGCCAAAGCCACCCTGGGTAAAAAACGTAAAGTGCCTAAGAGCACTACCGCTTCAAGCGAAGTTTCCTTGAGTGAACCAGTAGCTCGCGATCTTTAATCGCGAGCTCTCTCAAATAGATTAGATATCATTCGGTCCAACCAGAGAAATAATCTCTGGTTGCGAGAAAATCTTCTGAGCTAACATTTGAATGTCTTCTGGTGTAATTGCGAAATACTTTTCAGCCACATCCAAGCTTTCACGATAATCCAAGCCATAGATATCATCAAACAAGATCGCATTACAGATCGTACCTTTACGTTGTAACTCAATATCATGACGACCAATCAGATATCTTTGCGCGCGAGTCAGTTCTTCCTCGCCAACTTTAACTTCAGCGAGTTTATTAAACTCCGCTTTTAGCATTTGGATGGATTTTTGAGCTTTCTCTGGAGAACAACCGATGTATCCACCAAAGTAGCCGCCTTCAATACCTTCCATGTGCATTGGAGACACGGAATATGCTAAGGAATTCTTATCACGAAGCTCCAGGAACAGACGACCACCCTGACCACTCAAGATCGATTGAATGATCTCAAGTGTGTATCTTTCTGGGCTTTTCAAGGTTAGACCTTGATAGCCCACAATGATGTGGCTTTGTTCTTTTTTAAGTTCATGGAAGACATGACGATTTTCCGTAACCTTGGTTATCGGAAAATGATTTTCAATTTTCTTACCTGCTGGCAAATCCGCAGTCACTTCTTCAAAAGTTTTTACCCATTTTTCCGCACTGACGTCGCCCACCACGCACAAAGTAAGGTTTTTAGCGTGAGCAACATCGTTATAGTATTTGCGCAAAGACGACTGATTGATGGATGAGATCGATTTATCATCACCCAACAAGTCTCGCGAATACGGATGGTTTTTGAATACTTCTTTCATGAAGTTCATCACACAGATCTGTGATGGATTGTCGTTTCGAGATTTTACTTGATTCTTCTGTACCACCTTTTCACGCTCTAGAATTGCTTCAGGAAACTGTGGGTTCAGTAAAGAATCCGTATAGATCTCAAGCATCTTGTCTTCAAATGGCGAAAGATAATCCATCGACATACCGACAGAGTTTCTGCCACCAAAAGCGCCGATGCCCGCAGCCAACTCGTCCACACGATGATTAATGTCATCTTCGGTAAACTTCTTAGAGCCCGACAGCCAATTTCTAGAGAATAGTTCTGTGAGTCCATTCGTCGTTCCATCTTCCATACGTGCGCCACCTAAAAAGGCTGCTTTCATGGAAACATAAGGAGTGTCTTTTTGCTCGCGGATCAGAAGAGTGGCACCAGATTTCAAAGTGATTCTTTGCGTCTCGGGAGTATGCTTAACCGCTTCTGTATTGATCGAGAATTTCTTAGGAACAAATCTCGCAGGCTTTTCTTTCGAGGCTTTTGTTGTAGAAAGCGATTTCTTTAAATTCTTGGCGAAAGTTTTCAAAGACTTTTCAGCAACTTTTTTATCCATGTTTGTCATAAGGGACAAACTGAATGCATCTGCTTTAAAGTATTTCTTGGCGGCTTTTTGGATGTCCTCGGGTTTTAGTGAATACACCTGCTTCATGTATTTACGATAGTGATCGTGATCACCATAGTAGAACTCATCGCCTCCGGCTTTTCTCGCAATGTTATCCACAGTCTCCATCGAGTAAACTTCGTGGCTTGCAAAGTTAGTGATCGCCTTTTGCATTTCCATTGGAGATGGTGGCTCGTGAATAATGCGAGTAAGTTCCGGAATCATCGCCGTCAAAGCTTTATCCAGGTTTTCTTGCTCAAGGTTGAACGAAACTGCAAACAAACCATCATCCGGCATTGAATAGCTGAATGTCCCCACTGAATTCGTCAAAGGCTCCCTGATGCGCAAAGTTTGCATCAGGCGAGAAGAATCGCCCTGACCCAAGATGGCCGCTAAAACTTCGAGTGCCGCGATGTCTTTGTGTTTTACGTTTGGAATTCTCCAGCTCAAGTATCCTGTCGTCGTTTCAAATTTGGCTTGTTCGATTTTAATACGGATGTTTTTTTGTGCCGGCTCTTTAGCGTGTGATGTTTTTCGCAATTTGAATGGCTCAAAGCCACCAAACATTTTTTCAACCTTGGTTTTCATTTCCTTAGATTCAAAGTCACCGGCGATGACCAGGAACATGTTCGAAGGAACATAGCGACTTTGATAGTATTCACGGATTTTTTTGGCACTGACTTTTCTGATAACTTTGTCATAACCAATGACTGGAATACCGTAAGGGTGTTTGCGGAAAATATTTGAGAACAAAAGCTGGCTTGATCTGCGACCCGGGCTGTCCTGACCGCGTTTAATTTCTTCGATCACAACTTCACGTTCGTTGTCGATTTCCTGTTCATCGAATGTGGGATAACCCATCATCTCGCTGATGACATCCATCGCGACGTCCGTGAATTGTTTTGAAATCGTCACATAAAAGACGGTTTGGTCAAAGGAAGTGTAGGCATTCAGCTCCCCGCCGGATCCCTCAACCGTGGAAGCGATTTCGCCCACGTTGTATTTGCGAGTCCCTTTAAAAACCAAGTGCTCGATAAAGTGAGAAATCCCCTCTTCGCCTTTTTTCTCGTCGGCAGAGCCTGTTTTCACCCACATTTGAACTGAGACCACAGGGGACTTATGACTCTCTAATAAAAGGACTTTTAGACCGTTTTTTAGTTGAAATTTCTTAGACATACTCTAGATAACTCCCATGGCTTTTGGCGTTTACGTTCACATTCCCTACTGTATTCAGCGCTGCACTTATTGTGACTTCGCGACTTATGAGCAAAGTAAGATTTTGCCGCCGGATCAGTACGTTCAATTGCTGTTTGAGGAGATTCGCCAAAAGCATCGCTATTATCAGCCTCAAAAGTTAGACACACTTTACTTCGGTGGTGGAACACCCAGTTTGATCCCAGCTCATCTTATTGTAGCCGTCATAAAAGAGTTGGGTAGATATGGCTATACAACTGGACCCGAAACCGAGATCACGATTGAGATCAATCCGGCGACCGTCGACAAAGACAAATTGAAAATGTACATCGACCACGGAGTGAATCGTTTTAGTGTCGGCGCTCAAACTTTCGATGACCGTTTGTTGAAAATGGTCCATCGCGAACATTCCGCGAAACAGACATTAGAAACCCTGGACCTTTTGCGAGCACACAATCTGAATTTCAGTTTCGATATCTTGTTCGCCCTGCCTTCGCAGACTCTCGAAGGCCTCAAGAACGACGTGCGCATCGCGGTTGAGCAAGGTGCAAAACACATTAGCCCCTATTGTTTGACAGTTCCCGATGGTCACCCGCTTTCTAAAGGCCGCGCGCTTGAGGATGAGCAAATAGACATGTTTGATTTTATTGCGAGCGAATTAACTGGTCGCGGTTTTCAACAATACGAAATTTCTAATTTCGCAATCCCGGGTTATGAATCCCGTCACAACATGTTGTACTGGATTGATCAGCCCTATTGGAGTTTGGGACTAAGTTCTCATTCGTATTCCAAAGAATCCCCGTGGGGCACGCGTTATTGGAATTTGAATTCTATTGGCGAGTATAAGAAGCAAATTCTTGAGCACGAGGGTAAAGAGTTTACTTCACCAGCACTTCATTTACCTGACTCCCAAGTCGAAGCCCTGGAAATACATCAAGCGCTCACGGACTTTTGTCATACTTCAATGCGTTTAATGCGTGGCCTCAACGAGCGCGAGCTTCAGGAGAAATTTCCTGTCGCAGTTTATCATCAAGTCTCAAGTATTATGAGCAAACTAATGGGTCATGGCTGGGTTCAAGCTGACCAGGGGCATTGGTCCTTAACAAGAGAAGGCCTTGTTATTAGTAATAAAGTTTTCCAGGAACTTACTTTCTTAAAAGAAGATGTCTAGGTTCAAAAAATCTGCGCCTGCCGTAATTGACAATATCTAATGAATACACAATCTTAAGTATTGCGAAAGGATCCTTATGTCAGAAGAAAACAACTCTCAAAATTCCAATCCTGCGGCATCCGAAAATTTCGATGTCTCTTCTGAAATTCAAAAGCTTCAAGAACAGGCAGAGAAGTATAAAAACGATTTCTTGTACCTGCGCGCAGAATTTGAAAACTACAAGCGTAACGCAATCAAAGAACGTTCAGAGTTAATGAAGTACGGTGGCGAACGCTTCATCCGCGATCTTTTGGATATCGTGGATAATTTCGACCGCGCTCTTCAAGTCAATGTAACGGCTGATAATCTTAACACTTTTAAACAAGGTGTGGAGATGACAGCTTCTGAACTTAAAAATCTTTTGGTTAAGCACTCGGTGACGGAAATCCCTTCAGAAGGCGCACCTTTTGATCCAAACATTCACGAAGCCCTTAGTGCCGAAGCTACTGACAAAGTGGCTCCTGGACATATCGCTCGCGTATTTAAAAAACCTTATAAATTGCATGACAAGGTTATCCGCACTGGCCAAGTGGTCGTTGCGAAAAAACCAGAATAAAGAGGCTTTGATTGTCTAAGAAGGACTACTACTCCCTTTTAAATGTTTCGCGTACAGCGACTGCGGATGAGATTAAGAAATCTTTCCGCAAGCTTGCGATGCAGTATCATCCGGATAAAAATCCTGGTGATAAAAAGGCTGAGGAGAAATTCAAAGAACTCAGCGAAGCATACGAAGTTTTAAGCGATACCAAAAAACGCGAAATGTATGATCAGTTCGGTCATGCCGGCCCAGGTTTTGGTGGTGGCGGAGCTGGTGGACCCTTTGGTGGCGCCGGCGGATTCGGCGGTTTCGGCAGCAGTGGCGGCTTTGGCGGCGCTGGTGGCGGAGCCGGTGGAGATCCCTTCCAAGATATCTTCGGTGATGTCTTTGGAGATATTTTCGGTGGTGCTCGCGGTGGTCCAGGTGCGGGAGCGCGCACGCGCCGTCCGCAAAAAGGCACTGACCTTCGTTATACTTTAAATGTGACCTTCGAAGAAGCGGCTGTCGGTACTGAAAAAGTAATCAGTTTCATGCGCCAACGTGGCAACAAAGAAGAATCCGCAAAACTATCCGTGAACGTCCCAGCCGGAGTGAAAGAAGGCCAACGCCTGAAACTTTCTGGCGAGGGCGACGCTGCCGGTGGAACTGCTGGAGATTTGTACGTCATCATCGCTTTGCAGGAGCATCCTTTGTTTAAGCGTGCTGAAAATGACGTGACTCTGGATTTGCCGATCACTTATACCGACGCAATTTTAGGAACCAATATTGAAGTTCCCACATTGACGGGTAAAGCGATGATTCGCATCCCGCCGGGCACTCACTCGGGTCAGAATTTCCGTCTTAAAGGCAAAGGCTTCCCAAAAATTGGCGGCTTCGGCACGGGGGATATGATGGTGCGAATTTTAGTCGACACTCCCCATAACCTTTCTAACCGACAAAAAGAATTGATTGAAGAATTAGCTAAGTCCGCGGAAGCAACACCCATGGTGAAAGCTTTCCACGAAAAAGTATCTCATTTGATGAGGAATAGAAAATGACATCGAAGCTCGCTCTGATTTTCTCCGCACTTGTAATGGCTTCTTGTACGACAACCACAACGAAGAAAACGGAGATCAAGCAAGCTCCGGTCGCGACTAAAACTAACGGGAAAAAAGGCAAGGGCATGTCAGGACTGGCTGCTAAGCCACCGCCTGAGCCCATTCCCGCTCCCCAGATTCCTGCACCTGTTGTGAATGATCCGATGGCAGCCTTGAAAAACCTGGTTGTTTTATCGGTTCAAGCTCCTACGAAACAAGAGCAAGATGTCTATCGCTTAAAAGCGATTGAAGATGTCGAAAACCGTCTGAATGAAAAACAGCTTGAAGAAGTCGCTGACAATTCTGATTACGGCTTCTTGCGCGGTCACGCCATGTCTCGTCTGGCTGATAAAGCGTTGGACGAACGAGATATTTATAAAGCGAAAAAGTACTACGCTGGTGTTATCGATTATTTGCCAGAAAGTGATTTGGCGGCTCGTGCAAAAGATATTTTGTCACAACTTGAAGCTGCAAAAACTGTTCAATCAAAAACGATCGGCGTAGTTTTACCACTCAGTGGAAAAAATGCACCGGTAGGTCAACGTGCTCTTCGTGGTCTTGAAATGGGCTTGGGGCTTCATGTTCCTGGTTCAGGATTTAAGCTTGCTGTTATGGATAGCGAAGGAAACCCTGACTCTGCCCGCCGTGGAGTTGAACGTTTGGTTAAAGAAGACAACGTTATCGCTGTTGTTGGTAGTTTGTTAAGTAAGACAGCTCCCGCAGTAGCTGCAAAGTCTGATGAGCTGGGCGTTCCAAGTATCGCACTCTCTCAACGTTCTGGGTTAACCGAGATTGGACCTTCCGTTTTCAGAAACTCCCTGACAAGTGAAATGCAAGTTCGTCAGTTGGTTAGAACAGCGATGGATGATATGGGCATGAAGAAGTTCGCAGTGCTCTATCCCAACGATCAATATGGAGTCGAGTTCACGAATATTTTCTGGGATGAAGTTTTAGCTCGTGGCGGTCAGATTACAGCTATTCAAACTTACTCAACCAAAGAAACGGATTTTCGCCTGGTCGTGCAACGCCTTGTTGGCACTTATTATGGTGAAGGTCGTCAGGATGAATTCAATTTGCGTCTGAAAGATTTGAAACACTCAGATAAAAAACGTTCTGCCCGCAATGACAATACAGAAAACGTTCTCCCCCCGGTCACGGATTTTGATGCGATCTTTATTCCGGATAGCGCCAAAGCAATGGGTCAAATTGCTGCGATGCTCGCATTCAACGATGTGCGTGGCGTAAAATTGATGGGAACGAATTTATGGAATACTGCCGGTATAGCAAAACGTGCGGGTAATTTTGCGAACAATTTGTTGTTCGTGGATTCCATGGCACCGACATCCCAAGAACAATCACGCTTCTTAACTGAATATAAAAACTTATACGGCGAAACACCGAGCCTGATTGAGATCCAGGCCTATGATGCGGGATTGATTCTGCGTCAATTGGTGGCCTCAGGAGCCGATTCCAGAGAGGCTTTGACTGCGAAGCTTCTAGGCTTAAAGAAGTTCCCAGGATCCCTTGGCACGCTTTCTATGAGCTCTGAGCGCGAGATTGAGCGCCCTGTGGTTTCCCTGACCGTGGAAAAAGGTGAAATCGCCCCCCTGCGCGTTCGCCAATAGGATCTATAAAAATATTTAATGACCTTTTTTTAACCGGCCCCCTCCCCTTCCTCGTCTAAGGAACACTAAGCGGCAAGCAAGTCGCTAATCCTAAAGAAGGGGGCTGTTATGAAGACGCAGATTACAGAAACAATCGTTACCGAGTGCCGTAGAAAACTAATCCTGACAAAACAAGATATTCTGAATCGCATCAGAGCAGCTCAATCCGCTTTCGTTCACGCAGAAAAGTCTGGCGACGAAGGAGATGTGTCAGCAGCACACATCGAGGAACACACTTTTTTAATTTCACAAGAACGCATGAGAAACCAACTCCTCGAGATCGAGATGGCCCTGGGCAGAATAGAAACTGGCACATTTGGTGTGTGTGAAGAAACTGAAGAGCCGATCGAGGCCGAAAGACTTCTTGCGATTCCTTGGACTCGTCTCAGCATTGAGGGTGCGGAAATGCGCGAAGCAGTAGGCAGAAAGTTTGCACGTTAGAAAAAATCTGTTTCACTTTCTGTTTCTGTTTCACTTTCTGTCTCGACACTTCTCCTCTGACAGCTATGCAGCAAAGCGGTGCTTACTAATTCGTCACGCACTGCTTTTTCCGTGACACTCTTCTTATCCCCCGTAATAACGAGCAAGAATTTTCGGCGATGATCATCATATCGGGGGGTGAGATGAACGCAACCGAACTAAGTACGACAGAACTAGAAAACTTGAAGGACTCTTTGCTTTTCCAAAAAGGCTCGATCCTAAACAAGTCACACGAATTCATTGCAGAGCAATCCAGCATCAGTGGCGCTGGTGACGAAGCAGAAGTTGCTTCTCAAGATGTTGCTAACAACATTTCGATTCATCTGCATGAAAGAGACCGCACAGCACTCTATGCAATCGAACGTGCATTGGGAAAAATTGCTGAGGGGACTTACGGCCAGTGCGAATCTTGCGGGGAACTAATCGGTGCTCGCAGACTTCAGGCTAGACCTTTCACAGCCCTTTGTATTGAATGCATGGAAGAACAAGAAGCGCTCTCTCACTGACACGGATGTCAGTCCAATTTTTCTAATTTCCATTCAAGCATTTCCTACCTCGCTCCGAAAAGTCTCATACATGAAACATTTCCCGCATCAACGCGGAGGAGCGGTATGAGTTTTGACGATAAAGTTCTAGAAATCCCACAGACACTTCCAATGCTACCTGTGAGAGACATCGTTGTTTTCCCCTACATGATCATTCCATTGTTTGTAGGTCGCGATTCTTCAATCCGTTCTGTTGAAGAAGCTTTGGCAAAAAATCGCCTTATCTTCCTAGCTTCACAAAAAGATATCTCCGAAGAAAATCCAACTCCAGATTCTATCTACACAGTAGGTACAATCGCGATGATCATGAGAATGCGTAAGCTTTCTGATGGTCGCGTAAAAATCTTGATTCAAGGTGTAGCTAAGGGTCGTGTAAAAAACTACTCTAAGACTTCTCCTTCTTTCGAAGTTGCAGTTGAAAAAATCGAAGAAATTCCAAATCAAAAATCCGTTGTTGAAAACGAAGGTTTGATCAGAACAGCGAAAGAGCACATCGAGCGCATCATCGCGATGGGCCGCCCTCTTTCTCCAGACATCTTGTTGGTACTAGACGATGTCACTGATCCAGGTCGCATTGCTGACTTGATCGCTTCCAACCTTGGTATCAAAGTTCAAGATGCTCAAAAAGTTCTTGAAACTCATGATTCTACTGAAAGACTAAAAATCGTTACTGAGATTCTGGCTGCTGAGCTTGAAGTTATGCAAACTCAACAGAAAAATCGTCCAAACCAAAAAGACGATGCTAACAAATCTCAACGTGAATACTTCTTGCGCGAGCAAATGAAGGCTATAAAGAACGAACTTGGTGAACAAGACTCTAAATCTGAAGAGATGGATGAGTTGCGTGACAAACTGACTAATGCAGGTATGCCTCCTCATGTTGAAGCAGAAGCTATGAAGCAGTTGGGTCGTTTGGAGCGTATGCATCCAGATGCATCTGAAGCAACAATGGTTCGTACATACCTTGACTGGATGGCGGATCTTCCTTGGAGCAAAAAATCTGAAGATCATATCGATCTTAAGCGCTCTAAAGAAATTCTTGATGAAGATCACTACGAGCTTGAAAAAGCTAAAGACCGTGTCATGGAATTCCTTGCGGTTCGCAAGTTGAAACCAGATCTTAAAGGGCCAATCTTGTGCTTTGGTGGTCCTCCAGGTGTAGGTAAAACATCTCTTGGTAAATCTATCGCTCGTGCGATGGGCCGTGAGTACTTCCGTATCGCTTTGGGCGGCGTGAAGGATGAAGCGGAAATCCGTGGTCACCGCCGTACTTATGTAGGCGCGATGCCAGGTAAAATTATCCAAGCTCTTCGCCAAGCGAAAACAAACAATCCAGTTATCGTACTAGATGAAGTTGATAAATTGGGTTCTGATTTCCGCGGTGACCCTTCAGCAGCAATGCTTGAGGTTTTGGATCCAGAACAAAATGCTACTTTCCGTGATAACTATTTGAATGTGGATTTCGACCTTTCAAACGTGTTGTTCATCGCTACCGCTAACGTGTTGGAGAATATCCCACCAGCATTGCGTGACCGTATGGAAATCTTGAACATCCCTGGTTACACAGAAAACGATAAACTTTTGATCACTAAAAAACATTTGATCAGAAGACAAATCGAAGCAAACGGTATCACTCCAGAGAACATCAGCTTCACTGATGAAGGTATCAAATACCTTATCGCTGGCTACACTCGCGAAGCAGGTCTTCGTAACCTTGAGCGCGAAGTAGGTTCAGTTTGCCGTAAAGTTGCGAAAATGGTGGTAATGGGTGAAAAGAACTTCGTAGAAGTAAACGCTACGACAGTTCCAGAAATCCTTGGTCCTCCACGCTACCAACGCGACGACAAAATCGCTGACTCACAAGTTGGTGTTGTGCAAGGTCTTGCATGGACACAAGCTGGTGGTGAAGTGTTGACTGTTGAAGCATTGAAAATGAAAGGTAAAGGACATCTTTCACTTACAGGCCAACTTGGCGATGTGATGAAAGAATCTGCTCACGCAGCAATGTCTTACGCTCGTGCTCACATGGAAGAATTGAACATTCCTGAAGACTTCTTTGAAAAGTACGACATCCATATCCATTTGCCAGCGGGTGCTATCCCTAAAGATGGTCCTTCTGCAGGTATCACTCTTACAACTGCACTTGTAAGTTTGATGACAGGGACTCCAGTTCGCCATGACTTGGCAATGACTGGTGAGGTGACTCTACAAGGTCGCGTACTTCCTGTCGGCGGTATCAGAGAGAAGTGTCTTGCAGCTTTGAATCTTGGTATCACAAATATCATCATTCCAATGGCTTGTAAGAAAGACTTGGCTGATATTCCAAAAGTATTCAGAGATAACATCAACTTCATCTTCGCTGAAAATCTTGATGAAGTGTTCGCAGTAGCTTTCGATAAAGACGCTGCAACACAAGCTAAGAAGACGGGCGTTAAGAAGGAAGCTAAGAAAACTAAATCTCTAGCGGCCTAGTCGCTAGAGTACATCGCCCCTCCCAAGTAAGATGTAAAAAAGGACTGAGCAATCAGTCCTTTTTTTATTTCCGGACCACGGATTGCAATCTCCCCAAATCCACTTTATCCTTTGAAGAGAAATGTTTTCGCGACGCGCACACCGAAACCGGCAGGCACCTTTATGAAATATACAGCTTTGATTCTTGCGGCATTTATTTCTCTTTCTGCTCACTCAGCTGAGGCTAAGAAAAAGAAACAGCAGATTCAGCATCTTTCGGGCATTGTTCAGAAATGTCATGATGGCGATACTTGCCGCGTTCTGGTAGGAAATAAAATCGCGAAGATTCGATTTGCTGGCATTGATTGCCCTGAACTTTCTCAGAAATATGGGAAAGAGGCGCGCAACTATACAGAATCGGTGATTAAGAATAAGTATGTGAATCTTGAGTGCGATGGAAAATCTTTTGATCGTCTGACTTGCACAGTTTTCCTGGCCGATAAGAATGTGAATTTGATGATTGTGGAAAATGGTTGGGCTTATGATTCGACGAAGTACTCTAAAGGACGCTATCTAGCGTCTGTTGACACCGCGAAAAATCAGAAAATGGGAATGTGGATTGATCGTGATCTTACGAGTCCCTATTGCTACCGCCATAAGACGAATAAGAAATGTGCCCTTGATCAAAGCTATATGCCTTAGTTTCTTCAAAGATCTCTTCGATCTCTCCTGATTCATCAAAAACGATAATCTGAGCATCCAGCTCCGCCACACAGGACTGAATGATTTCCTGGGGAGCATAAAGACCAATTTTTGTAAGAGCATTCGCCGTCATGCAGGTATCGGCAATCACTGAAACCGTGTGACGCCCACTGATTCCATGTCTGAGCGGATGAATATACAAAGTGGCCGACTCGTTGTCGTACAGATTGCCTCGATATTCGGTGGTAGCGATGGCATCTTTGAAAAGTCCCAGTTCTTTTTCAATATCCGTATTACTCATTCGCACGTGAATAGCTTTCTTAGGACAATTGAAAAATCGAATACCTTCTGCCAAATGAACCATCCCCATTAATGACGGATGTTTCGCTTTCAAAAGATTTACAGCCTGATCTAAAATGTACCCCCGGATCAAACTTTTAAGATCAAGGTTGTTAGATTCCTCGCGAAATGGTTCAAAATATCCATCCGACAAGGTGCTGATATCCAAAGCTTTTTCTAAAACTTCAGCGACTGGTTTACTCATTTCGAAAGAATCATCCCCCTCCACCGTTAATACGCGGCAGATTTCAGAGTTTTGATCTTCCAGATTCAAAGAGCTTTCGATTTCAACGAGGTGTTGAAGGGTCTTCGTCAAAAGGGCTTCAAAGCTCCCATCTGAGAATAAATTGATCTGAATAAAGTCGCCAAGCATCGGGCGACCCGCCTGGGCTGTGATTTCAAGTTGGTTTTCCATATGCCTTAACGTTAAAAGCAAAAAACCCCGGGTGACATCATCAACCGGGGTTTCTGTAAGATAACATTTTAAGGAGGCTTATTGTTTGAAGCCTTTAAGGCGGTCATTTTCGGATTCCAAAACTCGAACCAGAGTTTTAAGGTCCGTGACTTCATCCTTAAGTTGGAAGATTTGTTCTTCCTTTTCCTGAAGGATCTGCGTGTAAGCCTTCTTGAGTTCCACAAGAAGCTTATTCGCAGCAGTTAGGATCGGCTCATCCTTATTTGCTTTAACCGTCTTTTCAGTAAGGTCCTGAGCCTTCACTTCGTCCTTTGAAGAAGCCATTTCCGTTCCTTCTTTCATCATTCCTTGATGAGCACCCACCAAAGCAAGGTTTTCGCTTTCTTGGGAGGGGCGATGTACTCTTTGATGGGTACCCATCGGTTCATCCATGATGAAGTACTTGCCGTCTTCAAATCGGAATCGAATGTCGTCGGCTTTGATTCTTCGGCGGAGAGTACTCACACTAATTCTGTATTTAGTGGAGTAGTCCATTAGCGGTAGCCAAGAACCATTCATCTCAACGTTCATTCGATCCCCTTTACTCACCCTGGCCGAAACCAAAGTGCAAGTAGCTAGCTTTTCGGAAATGGTGGTCGCCTACTCAGCTTGCGTAATCAACCCTATCACAGGACTTCAGTCTGTCAAAGATAGTGTGACTACTTACTCAAATTCAACAAAAAACAGGACCTTGATCTGGCTATTCAGCGACTAGTCAGGGTTTTAAGCTGGACCAACGTCTGACCAACCTTGCCCTCCATCACCTGAGATCACATACTTATGCATAGATATGCGCATAAAAGAGAAAAAGAAAATTGCATTGGTCTTAAGTGGAGGCGGAATTAAAGCAGCGGCCTTCCACATCGGCGTGTGCATGGCTCTTCAGGAAAAAGGATTCAAATTCGCCGGCGGCACCAAAGAGATGGTGCGTCAGAATTTCGATGAAAACGATCCGATGACCATTCGTTGTTATGTCGGGTCCAGTGCCGGTGCTTTTGTTGCTTCGATTTTGGGAGCTGGCTATCCAATTGAATCTTTGGTGAATGCCTTTCAAGTAGGCTCGGGCAATAATCCGACATTTGATAAATCGGATCTTCGCTATCTTAAGCCAATTTCTTACCGCAATATCTTTAACTTAAATTCCAGCGGATTACTTCGATTTATACCCCGAGCTTTACTGGATAAAACGATCGTTAAAGGTGGCGTTGAATCCCTGATTAAAAACGGATTGAAACTAAACGGTCTGTTTTCCACCAGCGGGATTGAAAGCTACCTCCGTAAAGACGTCCTTCTGGACAACGACTTTGCCCGTTTAGGTGTGGATTTGTTTGTCATCGGTACACAGCTTAACCATACTCGGAAAGCTATCTTCGGGAATTTCCCCGAGTCTTTCAAAACTCCGAACCACATGTACATCAACCACGCCTCGATCAGTACAGCGGTTGCGGCATCGACATCGTTGCCTCCGGTTTATGCACCTTATGGAATCAAACGCCCGGAAGACGACAAAGAGATCTTCTTTTATGATGGCGAGATTCGGGACACTCTTTCGACTCACGTGGCGGCCGATCACGGCGCCGACCTGGTGATTTCTTCCTACTCCACTCAGCCGTATCATTATACGGAAGAGATGGGTTCGCTGCACAAGTACGGGATTCCTTTGATATTAAATCAGGCTTTGTATCAAGTGATTCAACAGAAAATCGCGAAGCATATTCAGGCACAAAACGATATTAAAACCATCTATAACTCGGTTGACGGATATCTTAAGCAGATCAAACTTCCCGATGATCAACGCGAAAAGCTTTTGGGCATTATCCGCGATAAAGTTCATCATCGTCCTGAGGTGGATTATATTTACATCTCCCCTCGCCCCCAGAATTACGAGATGTTCTTTGTGGACCATTTCAGCTTGAATCCTGAAATCTTAGCGCGCATCGTGCGCATCGGATTCAAATCAGGAATCAACACGCTAAGACAGTTCGACTTTAAATAGATACGGCCTTACTTGCCAGAGGTACGGACACACTTTCTCCAGATAGTGATCCGTCCATAAATGCAAAAAACCCCGGGGATTAGCCGGGGTTTTTTATTTTCGCCAATGTGTCTGGAGAAAGTGTGTCCGTACCTTTTACAGGAGGCTTTTTTCTACTGCTGTAAATAGGGGGCCGGATACGAAACCAAGGAATAGGATGGCGATGGCCATCACAACCACTGTTACTGTTGTTGCATTTAAAGAGTGTTCAGCAACGTCAGCTTGGCCTTCTTTCATGTACATAACTACGATTGGGCGCAAGTAGTAGTAAACGGAAATTACGGAGCTGATCATACCCCAAATTGCCAACCACATAAGGCCTTCACCGATAGCTGCATTGAAAAGATAGAACTTACCAAAGAAACCCAAAGTTGGTGGAATACCCGTCAATGAAAGCAAGAACACTGTCATGCAAAGCGCGATCATCGGTCTTTGTTTTGCAAAACCTGCAAGATCATCAACATTTACGATATGGTTCTCTGATTTCTCAAGCATGCTTGCGATTGCAAACGCACCCAAAGTCATCAAGCCATAGCTTAGCAAATAGAAGATAACGCCTGATGCACCGAAAGCGGCATCGTCACTTACACCCGCCGTGATCACACCTACCAGGATATAACCAGAGTGTGCGATCGAAGAATAAGCAAGCATGCGTTTCAAGTTGTTTTGCAAGATAGCTGCTGTATTACCCACGATCATTGTGATCACAGCCAACCATTGAAGCATATCAAACAAGTGCTCTGAACCCACCAATGAACGAGTCGCAATCACGCGCAAGAAAGCTGCGAAAGAAACTGTCTTAACCGCTGTCGCCATGAAAGCTGTGTGCGGAGTAGGTGCGCCTTGGTATACGTCTGGAGTCCAAGCGTGGAATGGAGCGATGGAAACTTTGAAGCAGAAACCCAAAACCACAAACACCATACCGAACAAGAACAAGCGGCTTGTTTGAATCAAATCAGCTGCGTTTTCCATGAAGGAAAGAATATTCGTGTTTCCAGTCGTACCGAAGATAAATGCTACACCGTAAAGGAACAACGCCGAAGCAAATGAACCCAAGATGAAGTATTTAAGAGCGGCTTCTTTGGAAAGCTTTTCTTCATGGCTCATTGCGATCATCAGATACAATGCCAAAGACATCATTTCCAGACCGATGAAAACCATCAAAAGATCCACTGCCGAAACCAGGATCAACATACCCACCGCAGAAGACATCGCCAGGAAGATCAGCTCAGAAAACTGTCTGCCCGTTGTCGCTGGGTTTTCGTACATCATGATCATCGCTGCAGCTGCAGAAAGAAGCGCAATCACGCCCATCCACTGAGTCACACCATCAAAGATCAAGCCGTTGTTGAACGCTGTTTTACCAGCGCCACCAAAGACTACCAACAGACCCACAGCGATCACGATACCCATCAATGCCTGGCAAAGAGTGATGATCGGATTTTGTTCGCGGTTACCACGAAGAACTTTCGCCGTGATCGGCACCAAGCTCGCCAGGAACAAGGCGATCATCGGTGAAACAAGAAGAATGTCACTAAGACCAATATTCATATTCATTATTTATCTCCTTGTGCTGCTGCTGACGTCGCTTGCTCTGTTGCCGGAGCCGTTGTCGTTGCAGTTGCTGCCGCAGTTGCAGGCGCACCAGGTTGATTAATTGTCAGGTTGTATGCGTTTTTGTTGTGTACCAAGTGATCAACACTGGCTTTAGAGTAGTTCAAGAAATTATTCGGGAACAGACCCATCCAGAAGACCATGATCACAAGAGGAACAAGAACAGCGATTTCACGAGCGTTCAAATCATGAAGCGGGTGGTGTTCGTCTTTAACCAACTCACCTTGCTCACCGAAGAACACACGTTTAAACATCCACAACATATACACGGCACCCAAAACCACACCCGTCACTGCAAAGTATGCAAAGACCGGTTGAGCTTGGAATGTACCCATCAGGATAAAGAACTCGCCCACGAAACCATTTGTCATCGGAACCGCAATCGAAGAAAGCGTGATGATAAAGAAGAAGATCGTGAACAATGGAAGAACTCCTGCCAAACCACCGTATTTAGTGATTTCACGAGAGTGAGTTCTTTCGTAGATCATACCGATCAAGATGAACAGTGCACCCGTCGAGATACCGTGATTCAACATTTGGTACAAACCACCGTTCATACCGTATGAGTTGAATGCAAACAGACCCAACAAGATGTAACCCATGTGCGATACCGAAGAGTATGCCACAAGTTTTTTCACGTCCGGCTGAACCATCGCGACCAAGGCACCATAGATAATCCCTACTGTACCGATAAGCATGAACAACCAAGACCAGTATTCAGAGGCCTCTGGGAATAAAGGAATTACCCAGCGCATGAAACCGTAAGTACCCATCTTTAGCATAACCCCGGCAAGAATAACGGAACCAGGTGTTGGTGCTTCAACGTGGGCGTCTGGCAACCAAGTATGAACTGGGAAAGCCGGAACTTTGATCGCAAATGCCAAAGCAAATGCAAAGAACAAAAGAGTTTGAAGGCTAAAGAAAGTTCCGCCTACAAATGGGATTTTCAATTTATAGAAATCCAGCAAGCTTGCACTCATTTGGCCAGTCGTCTCTTGAGTCAAGTACATCATATAGATCATCGCAACTAGCATCATCACAGAGCCGGCGAATGTATAGATGAAGAGCTTTACAGTTGCATAGATTCTGCGAGATCCGCCCCAGATACCGATCATGAAATACATCGGAATCAAAGCAAGTTCCCAGAAAATGTAGAAGAAGATCGCATCCATCGCCAAGAAAGTACCTAGCATTGCCGTTTGCAGGATGAACAAGCAAACGTGGAATCCTTTGATTCTTTCAGTAACTGATGTCCAGCTCGCCAAAACAATAATTGGAGTTAAGAACGTCGTTAAAAGAACCAACCACAACGAGATCCCGTCGATCCCAAAGAAGTAGCTGATACCGAAACGCTCAATCCACATATAGCGCTCAACCATTTGCAGGTTAGCTGTATTTGGGTCGAACTGTTGGAACAACGCCAATGATACGATGAATTCGATCACCGCAAAACCCATCGCCAAAGGGCGAAGAGTTTTAGCGTTCGGCCAAACTGCGACGATCAAAGCAAACAAAAGAGGTAGAAAAACAATTGTACTTAGGATCATAGCTTACCCCAGGATCACATATGAAAGGACAACAACGACACCGAGACCGATGTACATCGCGTATTGCTGCATATTTCCGGTTTGAAGCGAACGACCCAAAGAGCCCATTCCGCGAACCAAATCCCCTGCCCAGTATGTGCACTTGTCGATGAAATTAACATCAACGTAGTACCACATGTTTTTACCCAGGTTTACCAAAGGATTAATGATTCCGCCGAAGTACGCTTCGTCCACGAAATATTTGTTATATACCAAGTTGTAAACTGGCTTGATGCTTTCAGCGAATTTCTTAGGAGTCTCTGGAGACTTCACATAGAACTGATAAGCGACTGAAGCCGAGATCACTGCCAAACCAACCGAGCAACCCATCAACACCCATTCAGTAGATGCATCGAAGTGACCCAAGTTCGGGATTTTCGTGATCATTGGATCCAACCAGTGCTCCCAAACATTTGGAATATGACCCAAATGTTCACCGATCACGTGAGGGATACCGATCCAACCACCGATCACTGACAACACTGCAAGAACGATCAAAGGAATCGTCATCAATGCCGGAGATTCATGAGGGTGAACGTGAGAAGGAACGCGTGATTTACCCCAGAATGTAAGAGCCATCAAACGAGTCATATAGAATGCAGTCAAAGTCGCACCCAATGCACCCGCGGCCCACAAGATTGGAGAACCCATTGGAGAGAAGAATGAATAAGCCAAGATTTCGTCTTTAGAGAAGAAACCCGCAAACGGAGGCATACCGATAATTGCCAACCAACCCAAGAAGAACGTCACGTGAGTAATTGGAAGGTATTTCTTCAGACCACCCATTTTCCGTATGTCTTGTTCCTCGTGCATCGCATGGATCACAGAACCAGAACCCAAGAACATAAGGGCTTTAAAGAATGCGTGAGTCATCAAGTGGAACATCGCTGCTCCGAAAGCACCTACACCGCAAGCTAGGAACATGTAACCAAGTTGAGATACTGTCGAGTAAGCCAAAACTTTCTTGATATCCCATTGGGTCATACCGATCGTCGCTGCAAGAACCGCAGTCGCCGCACCAATAACTGCAATCACCATCATTGTGTTTGGAGCTACGATGAACAAAGGATTCAAACGAACGATCATGTAAACACCGGCAGTAACCATCGTCGCCGCATGGATCAACGCGGAAACTGGTGTTGGACCGGCCATCGCGTCTGGAAGCCAAACGTACAATGGAATCTGTGCAGACTTACCAGTAGCACCGATGAACAGGAACAAAGTCCCCAAAGTCACGGCACCCATCCAGGAAGCTTCAACAGTTGTTGGAGCCAATGCGTTTAGTTCGTGGAAATTCAGAGTTCCGAAAGTCATGAACAAAACAAACATACCCAGCAAGAAAGCGGCGTCACCAACACGATTCGTGATGAAGGCTTTCATACCCGCTGCTGCCTTTTCTGCATCCGTGAACCAGAAACCGATTAGCAAGTATGAGCAAAGGCCCACGCCTTCCCAACCAACAAACATCACCAACAAGCTGTCACCAAGAACTAACAACAACATGTTAAAGATGAACAGATTCAAGTAGGCGAAGTATTTCGCAGCACCTTTATCGTGGTGCATGTAACCGATCGAGAACAAGTGGATCAAAGTACCCACGCCCGTGATTACAAGAACCATGATCGCGCTGATTTGATCGACGACGAAGCCCGCGTTTACTTTAAATTTATCAATCGCCATCCACTCAAAGAATGTCACAGCGATACGACGAGATTCCGCTGCCATACCTACAAGGTCTGTCACCAAAAGAACCGCGCTGATAAAAGAAATTGCCACTGCCAGAGTTGCAATAACACCCGCTACGTTTGCGGAGTGTTTTTTATAACGGAAACCATTGATCAGGAAACCAACCAACGGACTTAGGATAACAATGGCCATTAAAACTGAATGATTCATTCGGCCTATCCTTTCAAGTGCTCGAAGAAGCGAATGTTCACTTCGTTAAAGCGTTTAAAGATCGAAACAGCCAGCGCAAGACCTACAGCCGCTTCCGCTGCTGCGATTGTCATTACGAAGAACACCATGATGTGACCCTCAAGATGGCCCATGTATTTTGAGAATGCGATGAACGTCAAATTTACTGAGTTCAACATAAGCTCGATGGACATCAAAAGTACGATCACGTTACGACGAAGAAGAACTCCAGCCATACCCATAACAAACACGATCGATGCCAGGACAAGGTAGTGAGTCAGTCCAATGTTGTTAATGAAATCAATGTTCATGAGTTCCACCTTTACTGCGAGAAAGTGCTACTGCGCCCACCGCGATCACCAAAAGAAGAACGCCAAGAGCCTCAAAGCCAAAGATATATTTAGAGAACAGGATTTGACCAAGTTGCTTAGTCGTCTCCATGCCTGTTCCAACAGTTACAGGGTTGTCTGTTGTTTTGAAGACCAATTGCTCAACCGTTTTATAGATAGAGGCAACGATCATTCCCAACAACAAGCCCACGGACATGATTTTCAAAATGCCCGAGAATTTGCCGCGTGTGAACGCCGACACATCCTGTTTCAAGTCGAAAAGCATGATAACCATCGTGAACAAAACCATCACGGCGCCAGCGTAAACGATCAACTGAACACCTGCGATAAAATACGCGTTCAGAGTCACGAACAAAGCTGACATTGTGACCATCGTCATCGCCAGGCTTAATGCGGAATAAATAGGATTCTTCAATAGGATCACCATCAGGCCAGAGCCCAACAATGCGATCGCTAAAAACCAAAATAAAAAAGCGTCTGCTGTCACTTTTAGCTCCTTACAATGATGCCGCGTAAATCACGAAAGCCGTGATGATGGTGTTAGCCAAAGCCCAAGGAAGCATTGTTTTCCAACCAAGATCCATCAATTGGTCGTAACGGAAACGTGGCAAAGTCCAACGAACCCAGATAAATGCCCACAAGAACAGGAAGAATTTTACGTTGAAAACAAGGAAGTGAATCAACGCCACCAAAGCCGAAGCCCAGTTAGCATTCGAAGTCACAGTCATTGCCCATTCACGAACTTGCTCAACAGTGACGTACGGAATTCCGTAACCACCGAAGAAGAAGATCGCCATCAAACCGGAAGCGATCATCATGTGACCGTACTCGCCGATGAAGAACATGTTGAACTTGAAACCACCGTACTCCGTATGGAAGCCGGCAACCAACTCAGACTCACCCTCTGCCAAGTCGAATGGCAAACGGTTGGATTCTGCGAACGTCGCTGTAAAGAACAAAAGCGCGCCCAAAGGTTGGAAGAAAATACCCCAGTTTGGAAGGTACTGGGATGTGATCGTGTGACCCATGAATTGGAAGTGCAAAGGACCTTGTTGCGCCAAAGTCATATCGCTTAGGTGGAAAGTTCCGTACATCATGATCACACCAACGATCGAAAGGCCCAAAGCCAATTCGTAAGAAATCGTTTGTGCAGAGGCACGAAGAGCACCCATCAAAGAGTACTTATTTCCTGAACCCCAACCCGCCATCAACATCGTGTAAGCAGCTAGAGAAGAAACACCCAGGATGAACACGATACCAACGCCGATATCATAACCCTGAACCAAGAACGTGTATGGTCCCCAAGTTTGACCGAACAACTCGAATGTCCCAACTGAAATGGGTGTCGACATTGGAATCGCAGAAAACGCCACCGCACCTGGAATCAACGCGAATACCGGAGCTGCATAGTACAACAACGGTTTTGCAGTTGAAGGAACGAAAGCTTCTTTCGTTAAGAACTTCACGGCATCGGCCAACAATTGCATCAATCCCAAAGGACCAACACGATTCGGACCAAGACGATTTTGAATGAAAGCAGAACCACGACGCTCAACCCATACAAGGATCGGCACGAGTTGAACCATCATCAAAAAGATAACAACGAGCTTAAGCCCGTTGACGATAATTTCGAATGAATCTTTACCCATTCCCATTGATTAATCCCATTCCAATGCTTTTGATTTAACTTCCCAGAACAAACCGAAAATGAAGACGGCCAAGAAGAAGATCATAGATCCAAATACAAATGCACCCTGGCCAGAAGCGATGAAATCACGGAAGGATGTCGCCCATGGGTACATAAAGATGATTTCGATATCGAAAAGAATGAAGAGAATTGCTGTGAGATAGAATTTCACAGAAACTTTCGTATCTTTTTTATCTAGCGAAGGGAGACCACACTCGTAGGGCTCGTACTTAACCGGATGATAATGGACCTTTCCACCTGTCTTAATCGAAAGCCAGACTAGAAAACTGCCAAATAGCGCAATAAAAATGACGATGAAAATGATTCCACCGAGTGCCACAAACCCTCCAAAGTTGTCGTTATTATTTGGATTTCAATTAGTTATATATGTGGAGCCCCTGAAATCCAAGAAATATGAATGGAAACAAGGCGATAACCATGGCAACATGAGCGCACAAAATGAAAGCCGAAATGACTCATACAAGGCTCGAATCGATACTTGATCGCGCCTTCGAAACAACCCGCGGAAAAATTCAAGTGACCGGAGCTTCTTCTCCGCTCGCGCTCGCTTTCTTTTTGTCTCAAACATACTCTAAAAAAATCAACAGCTTGCCGCACTTGGTTGTAGTTGGCAGTCAGGCAGAAGCGCTGAAATTACAGCAGCTCTTACAGTTCTTTGACCCGCTTCGTCAGAGCACTGTTCTTCCTGCTTTCGACGTTTCTGCGTACTCAGGTCTTTATCCGAACACCAGATCTGCAGCGGATCGCGTGCGTTTTCTAGCAAAAGCACAGGCAGCAAAGGCCGGGGAAATCTTCATCGCATCTCCTGACGCGCTGACTCAGAAAACAATTCCGGTCAAAATTCTTAAGGAAAACTCGCGAACTTTGTCAGTTGGCGATGAGCTGCCAGAAGACATCGCCGATTATTTGAACTCTTTGGGTTATGTCTCAGCCCCGATGGTTGAGGACAAGGGTCAGTATGCTTTGCGTGGGGGTATCGTTGATATTTTCCCACCTTCAGAAGACCTGCCAGTACGATTGGATTTGTTCGGCGATCAAGTTGAAACTCTTCGCCACTTTAGCATCGATGATCAGCGCAGTTCCGATGAAATCAAATCTTTCGTTCTGACTCCTGCCCGTGAAATTTTATTCCGCGATGAAACTCACGAAAGACTTTTACAAAGAGTGCGTGCGAACATCGATGATCGACCGGTGGAAAAAACCGAAGCCGACGAGATGTTGCGCTCGCTTGTTTTAAAAAACTCTTTTCCGGGCATCGAGTTCCTGCTTCCCTATTTTTATGGTGAGCCTGCAAATCCTGTGGATCACTTTCCAGGCCCAGTGAATGTCTGGTTCTTAGATCCCGTTGAAATCTCTCGCAGTGCTGATGAAAACATGGCGGAGCTTAAAGCAGATTACGCCACCAGCTCGGCGCATGTGATTCGTCCCGATATGGATTTGTTGTTTCAAAATTTCGAAACGATTAATTATCCCCAAAACAGCCGTCAGATTTATTTTTCTACGCTTGAGTATCTGGATGCAGACAATGCAGCAGAGGCTCATGTCGAGTACCGTACGTCACTGACTCAGGATTTTTCAAATCTTTCGAATTCAAATCCGGTGGGTTCGGAGTTGTGGCTTCAAGCTGCTACCAACAAGCTTCATAAGTGGCGTGATGACGGATACCGTATTTTTGTCAGCACCAAGAACCAATCCCACATTGATCGTCTATCTTTGATCTTTGAAAAATTAGATCTGAAAGCTGCTCGTTGCGGTCAAGATGAATACAAATGGGATACGTGGCTTCAAGAACAGGAAGCTGACAAGCACCTGGTTCATATCGTCAGCCGTTATCTTTCCGACAGTTTAAGACTTGATGAAGAGCGCGTGATCTTTCTGCGTGACGAAGATTTCTATGGCAAAAAAATGCGCAGCCGCGAATCAACGGCCGCTCAAGATTTCCAGAAACAAGCAAAGCGCCTTGCCTTCGGTGATTTAAAACCAGGGGACTTGGTTGTTCACGTTAAACATGGTGTTGGGATCTATGAAGGTCTTAAGATCATGGCCATCAGCGGAGTGGAATCGGAATTCATCCAAGTTGGCTTTAAAGATAAAGACAAACTTTACTTACCGGTTTACCGCGTCGGCCAGTTGCAAAAGTTTTCCGGAGCTGGAGCTACGACCGTACTTGATAAACTGGGTGGAACGGCTTGGGAGAAAACTAAAGCTAAAGTTAAATCCCACGTTCGCGATATCGCTGCTGACTTGTTGGCACTTTATGCAAAACGCGCGGAGATGCATCGGCCTCCGTTTGATTTCAAGGAAAACGAAATTCAACTTTTCGAGAATGGTTTCCCTTACGAGGAAACTAACGATCAGCTGCGTGCCATAGGTGATATTCTTAGCGATTTAAAATCGACGAAACCCATGGACCGTTTGGTATGTGGTGATGTGGGCTTTGGTAAAACCGAAGTCGCCATGCGTGCCGCATTCTTTGCGGTACAAGCTCGTCGCCAAGTCGCAATTCTTGCTCCCACAACAGTTCTTACGTTCCAGCACTTTGAAACTTTCAAAAAACGTTTCGAAGGATGGCCTGTTGATATTCGTGTTCTAAACCGGTTCGTGACACCGGCTGAGTCTAAAAAAACAGTTCAAGATATCAAAGACGGCAAAGTCGACATTATCGTGGGCACCCACAAGTTGTTGGGTAGTTCTATTGGCTTTAAGGATCTGGGACTTTTGATTATCGACGAAGAGCAAAAATTCGGTGTTACTCATAAAGAGAAAATCAAAAAGATTAAAACCAGCGTCGATACACTGACGTTGTCCGCAACACCTATTCCCCGCACACTGAATATGGCCTTAGTGGGTATCCGCGATCTGAGTCTGATCAATACCGCGCCTGTAGATCGTTTGCCGACACGTACCTTTGTCACAAAGTTTGATGAAGAAACTGTTCGCAAAGCCATCACGGCGGAGATTTCTCGTGGTGGTCAAGTTTACTTTATTCACAATCGCATAGAATCCATTTATGGCTTGGCCGATGAAATCAGAAGCATTGTTCCTGAGGCACGTATTAAAGTCGCCCACGGACAGATGGAAGAACACGAGCTTGAAAAAGCCATGCTTTCATTCTTCCATCACGAAATCGATGTATTGATTTGCACTGCCATCGTGGAGTCCGGAATGGACGTTCCGCGCGCCAATACGATGTTCATTGATTCTGCTCACATGTTTGGACTGTCTCAGCTGTATCAATTGCGCGGTCGCGTGGGGCGTTCAAAAACCCGTGCCTATTGCTATCTGATGATGCCGCGAAATCGCAAACTTGATAAAGAGCAACAAGAGCGCTTAAAGATCATTCAGGAAAATACTGCTCTAGGCAGCGGCATCAAAATCGCACAGTATGACTTGGAACTTCGTGGCTCCGGAAATATTCTGGGCGAAGAGCAGTCAGGCCACGTGAATTCTGTCGGTTATGAATTGTACATGGATCTTCTGAATGAGGCTTTGGCTGAAGCTAAAGGTGAAAAAGTTGAGGACATGGAGCTTGATCCTGAGATCAATCTTAAGATTCCTGCGCTTATCCCAGATGCCTATATCAAGGATATCCGTATACGCTTGGGATATTATAAAGCTTTGGCTGAAATCACTTCGAACGAAGACCTCGATAGAATTGAAGAAGAGTTACGAGATCAATTCGGTCCGATTCCTGATCAGACTTTGAATCTTATGGGACTTATGTTGATTCGTCGTCAATGTAAGGAGCTTGGAGTTCGCGATATCAGCGCTGGTGTAACTTCTATCTCGTTAGTGTTTACTGAAAAAACAAAACTGGATCCAACACGCGTGATTCAACTGGCAATGAAAGAATCAAAAAAATATTCCATCACGCCAGACAATCGCTTGAATATTAAAATGGCCAATATCTCGTGGTCATCCGTTCATGAGGAAATTGAAAGACTTCTAAGTCTGATTTAGAATTCCATGCGCAGGCCGACGCCCCAGTTTGGATCAGTTTCCATATTTGCATCCGCATCTCCGCCAGACGCCAGGTACTGAGTCATAAATACATCGATGAAAGTATTCTCAAGACCGTAATTGAAGGTCGCATTCTTTGCGACATCATAGTCTAACCAATCCAGCTGCAATAACAGACCAAAAGTATATGCGTATCCCATCGGCGGAGATTCGCTAACAGAGTTTGTCGTTGATTTATCCGTAATACTCATCTGGTACATAGACATTCCCACGTAGGGCGCCACATAGGGTTCTTTCATTAAGTTATCGAGGGTAAACTTCAAAGTGGCCATGTACTTGGTAATTTCCAGCGTACGCTTATCACCACTTCGGTCATCTTCGATGCTCCCCATGCCGGCTGAAGCACCCAAGGCCAATGAACCCAGGACAAAGTTGTACTTATAGTCCATCGCAAGATTGAATATCGGAATAGCTTCGCCGTTAAATAGCTCTTGGTACGTTTTCCCATCGTTGATGGAAACAAAGCTGCTGGGAACATAGTTTTCGTATTCAAGACCAAAATAGATGCCGTGTCTTTCACGACGGGTTTTATAGTCAGCAAGATTATCCTGGCGAACGTGAAGTTCCACTAACGAGTCGGGGCTATAGACCTCGACAAGGCCCTCTTCTTCAGGAGTTGCAGCCATCGCCACAGACGTCATGAGCATTAACACCAGCGACACCAGTGCTTTGATTTGGATAATAGGACTAAGGTGCAATTTCATGCTGTAACTCAAATCTTGTCTATTCCCACTTGAGGCGAATGATATTCTAAGACCTATGAATAAGTATATCAGGGAAACCTTCAGAATTTTGAGTATTACTCTTTTGTTTTTTGCATTTCCCGCCCTTGTTCTAGCTCAAACTCCTTCTTCCCCCAGTAAAAGCCTTGATGAGATCATCGATCTTAAAATCTCCAAAATGAGTCTTGAGGAAAAAGTAGGACAATTGTTCATCGTAGGATTTCCCTACACCAAGACCAATAAAGATCTGGAAAAATTTATTACTGTCTACAAGCCCGGATCCTTCTTGCTGTTTAAAAGAAACATTGTTTCTCTTGAGCAAGTTAAAAAATTAAACGAAGACCTTTATAAAATTTCTTATCAATCGACCAAGCTTCCGCCACTGATTGCAATCGATCAAGAAGGCGGTGCAGTTTCCCGACTGCCGATTCAACCAAGTCCTCCCAACGCGTTGGCAATTGGACAGACTCAGTCTGCAGAGCTTTCTGAAGAAATGGGATATCAAACCGGATTATTCTTGCGCGAAGTGGGATTTAACATGAATCTGGCGCCCGTGCTGGATATTGCAGATCCTTATGGCACGAGCTTTATCGGTGTGCGATCTTTCGGCTCAGATCCAAATTTGGTTAAAGAAATCGGTACTGCTTACGCAAAAGGATTACTGCGTTCCAAAGTTATTCCCACCGCAAAACATTTTCCTGGCACTGGCAACATTAAAGCCGATCCCCATAGCAGTGTTGTGAACAATGCTGCTTCGGAAAGTGATCTCAAGAAAAAAGATCTGGTGCCGTTTGAAGGTTATTCTTCATTGGGCGCGAACGTCGCCGTGATGTTGTCACACTCGATCTATCCAGCCCTTGATTCCAAAAGAGTTCCTGCAAGCTTTTCCTCAAAGATATCCACAGAACTTTTGCGCAACGATTTAAAATATCGCGGCCTTGTGGTGACTGATGATTTACAGATGAAGGGCTCCAAAGAAGTTCTTCGCACTGATCACGCTGCCCTTAAAGCATTGTTGGCCGGAGCAGATATCGTGATGATGACGTGGTCAGTTTCAGATCAAGAGCGTGCGATGAAAACTGTTCGCGCAGCTGTCGAAGATGGAAGATTCCCTATCGATTCGCTCAATCAGAAGCTTCACCGCATTTTAGTTACCAAAGCTTTTGCAAATATTTATCGTCGTGATCCAAATTTGCCATCATTAATAGCTGGTGAAACTTTAAGTTCCCAAGACTATGTGGAATTGGAAGATAAAGTCTTAACGGAAAATATTAAAACGAATCTTCTGACCAAAACGTTACCTGAGGCTCGCGCTAACGTGCGAACTCCTGCCGCAGTCGCAGGAAAGGTTTGCGCCTACTCGCCGTCTAAAGAGTTTTTAGACAGTTTTAAATCTGCTTCTCAAGAGACCGTGATCACAAAACAACTGTATGGCACGTCCAAAGTTTCTGATGTGACGTTTACGAACAAATCTTCTCGCTGCACGATTGTTTTAATGGCGGTAACGGGACCCAAAACCGCGCGTCTTTTAAGAATGCTTCCGGCCGACATCAAAAAAGCCGCTATCGTGGTTAACCTGGGATCCCCTGGTTTGGTGCCGAAAGAACACGGCTACAGAAAGCTTTTACAGCTTTATTTTAATCATAAAGATTCAGGTAAAAAAGTTGCAGAACATTTTCCGGAAATTCTAAGTTCAGAATCCGAAAACTTTGCCTGGAATAATTAACGGTATTGGATTTCAACCGCGCCCTCTTGGGTGCGGATCTTGCCAAGTTCCATCAACAGAACACTCATTCGGTCATACGTATCAATATTTAAACCATTCCATAGGTTAACCTTAGGTACGCGCTCTGGAATTGCCTCTGGAATAAGGTGACCACCGCGAACCTTAACTTGATAAGGAGCTTCCTGATCTGAATCAGCAGGCTTATAAGAAATGTCGGCATTTAAGATTTTTGTAAGCGCTTTTGCGCGAACGTAAGTTCTTCCAGCACGCATGATGTGCCGTTCGATTTTATCAGCAATATCTTCAGCTGTAAGTTCAATAAGCTCTTCCACTTCTTCCGTATTCAGCTGATCGTTACTTCCTTCGGACTCCTCCAAAGCGAGTTCCTCTTCTTCCTCGTCAAGTAGATCGTACTGGCGATTCCACCACAATCCCAGGGCCAGCAAATTGCGAACAGATTTAAATGTTTCTGGACTGAAAGAGTTTCGCTCACAGAATATTTTAAAGCCTTCTTCGACCAATGCCGCATCAATCGGTTCAAAAAAAACGTTGTCGTGAAACTTGCCATTCACCAGGCACTCACGCAAATTGCGAACGGAATCAAACACCAAACTGCTTGAAAAGGGGCCGATGCTAAACTCTTCGCTTTGTTCAAAATCAATATCAGTCATCTCGCGGTTAAAGAAAACCACATTGCGCTGACCTGCTTTGAGCGAAATATTATATCGCGGATCCCATTTCTTAATTTCATCTGTTTCAAGAAGTGCTGCTTCCAGGGGGCTTCCACAAACCGTCACGCGCAGATCGTACACTTGAGTCAGCATTTCAAGCTTGCGGGAATCGCGGCCCTTTTGACCACGGAAATAGCTGTTCACGCGGTCTTTTAAAGAAGTCGCTTTACCGACATACAGAATCTCATCCCACTTGCTGATCATGCGATATACACCGGGCTGATCCGGCAAAGTCAGACGCTTTTCCTTTTGCAGGGGATATTCGTATTTGGTCTTTTTAATTTTAGGCGTAATCTGCAACCATTCTTGCAGCTGATCCCATGTTTCGATATCGATCTTTGCAAGCTCTGTCACCAGGCCCGCCCAAATCGCTTGAGTTGCAGATGTTTGCTGGGCGGCTCTTTTTAAATCTTGAGTAGGATATCCAAAGTACCCGGCCAAGCCCTTAATACCCCGGGTCGGTAAATTGGGGAAAAGTCGCTTGGCAATTTCATGCGTGCAGAGGATTTCAAAGGGAAATTCTTTACCAAACTGCGCGTAGTGGTGAGTAAGAAAGGGTTTTTCGAATTGAGCAAAATGAATCACACAACGATGACCTGCAAACTTCTCCTCAAGAGCTGAGAAGACAGCGTCTGCGGGATTTGCAGCATCCATATCGTCATTGAAGATCCCAGTGATCATCTGAATGCGATAAGGAATCTTTTCGTCGTTTGGAAGTTTGATCAGACTTGCTTCTGTGTCGCCGTTAGCAGAAGTCCACGCCATCTCCAAAATCGCAGCACCACTTTCAGGTTTTGCACCCGTGGTCTGCAAATCAAAAAAGAAAATGGGCATTTCAGTTAATTTCACGCTTCGACTTCGCTTTCAGATTTAAGTTCAATACTCTTCCAAAAATCGGTGACGTCAGAAATAATTTTTCCAGACACCAGCTCCTGGGCACCTTGCTCGAACCAGCCCTGGGGCATGGTTTCCGAATACGTTGTCTCTAAAAATCTGGAATCCATCAAGACGATAATTCCTTTGTCGTTTTCAGAGCGAATCACCCGCCCTGCAGACTGAATTGTTTTCGCCATTGCGGGATAAACGTATGTATAGTTAAACGCTTGGCCCTTATCATAGGAACGCTCGTAATACTGCCGGATTTGTTCGCGCTCAAAATCAAAATTCGGCAAAGCTGGCCCCACCACAAAGGCACCAATCAACATGTCACCCGGGAAGTCCACTCCCTCCGAAAAGATTCCGCCCTGAACTGCTAAAAGCAATGTGGGCTTATCCGCACTTTTCATAAATGACAGGAAATCATCGACCCGCGCGGCTTTCATTTCCCGCTGCTGTACCAGGCGCTGATAGGTGCTGTCACGCAGATGACTTTCAACATCTTTCATAAACTCAAAGCTCGGGAAAAGAGCGATGTAATTCCCAGGCTTCACCGCCATGATCTTTTCCATTGCCTGCGCAATCTTTGGCGCATTCATCGGGCGATCTTTAAATTTTGTCGAAATTTGTGGAATCAATAAAATCTTGCGATGCTCTTTTGGAAATGGAGAAACGAATTCCAGACATTTGGTCGTGATCTCGTCAAAACCCAATAGCTTCATCGAATAAGTAAATGGCTTAAGGGTCGCAGAAAAAGCGACGACATTCTTAAATGATTTATAGATTTCATTCAAGTGTCTGGAGGCATCACAACAAGTTACTTTCAAAGTTTCGTTGATCTCTCCATACAGGCGATTCTTTTGATATGTTTGAAAAAATTCTGGGCCTTGCAGCTCGAGTGCTTGCGCAAAATCACTCCACATGTTCGCCAGACGTAAAACACCATCTTGCGTTTGGATCTCGATGTCTGCTTCCAGGTATTCGCCTAAAAACTCCCGCATTCTGGATTCAAGCTCAAACACTGGGTCAAAATCAATAACCACCGTGCGGGACTCGCCACGATAAGTTTCAATCAATTCAATCGCTTCCTCGCAAAGCATCTGGGCGCGTTTTTGAAAGCGAATATTGATTTTACCCAAAGACGGAATGATGTTCTGCAGATCCCGCGTGGAAATTGCCGGCGAAAAATAGTCTTGCGCCCTGGCTGGTAAGTTGTGGGCTTCATCGATGACAAGATTCGCTTTTTGGGTGGGCTCCATCAAAGGTAGCTCCAAACGTCCTAAAAGGCTTCTGGTTGAGAAAACATAGTTGTAGTCAGCTATGACCACGTCTGCTCTTTCAATCGCCTCTAAAGACAATTCAAACGGGCACACTTGGTACTGCTCACCTAATTCCTGGAGTTTTGCCTGGCTCAATGAACGAAGCTTGGTCACTTTATTAACCAAGTCGTTTTCTGCAAGTTTTTTATAATAGTCCTTGGCGAACTCACAATACTGGGGATTGCACAGAGGTTCGGCTTTAAAGCACATTTTACTTTTCGCCGTGATAGTCAGCGGTCTGATCGATGCGCCCTGATCCTGTAGTTTTTCAACAGCCTCTTCAGCAACCTGATGTTGAGAGTTCTTAGGAGTCACATAGATGACCTTTTGCCCACGCGCCAACGAGTCCTTTAGTGATGGATACAGAACACCAATTGTTTTACCCAAACCCGTTGGAGCCTGAATGACCATCGATTTTTCTTCGATAAAGCCAAGCTGAATATTTTCAATCAGTTCCGTCTGACCCGGGCGCGGAGATGTGAAAGGAAATTTCAAATCCTCAGCGGCGGCCACACGCTTTTTGAAAAGCTTTTCGCGGATCTTGGTCTCTTCCGTAAGCTCTGCCAAGCGCAGGGCTAACCACGCTTCATATTCGTCGATATCTAACTCAAAATAGATTTCAGACTGCTTAAAATTACGTGACGAAACCAATAGCATTTTGAGTTCTGGAATTTCACCCGTCTGTTTATAAAGAATGTAACCGTAAGTACGAAGCTGCCACACATAGGGATGGTTATCATCCACCGTCAGCTTGTGTTCTAACGATTCAACATCGAATGCGGATTTGATCTCTTCAACTTGAAAGTTTGAGCCCTCTACCACACCATCCGCACGTCCCGAAATAACAAACAAGTACTGATCGCGTTCAAACTCTATAGAAAGCTTTTTCTCGGCTTCATATCCGGGAATCTCACGAATTCTTTTTCTTTGAATGTTCTGATGAATCTCCTGGCCCAGGCGAGGGGTTTGCCCATAGCCAGAATGAGCTTCAATACTACCCACTCTTGGACACGGCAAAGCGAACTGGCGCAGATCAATTTGAATTTTGCGTAAGTTCTTTTTTGCCATGGTCTCTCTTATACAATTAATCTAAATCAAAACTAAGCTGTGCTTTTGCCGCAATCTCTTCCGCCGTCGGGGGACGCGTAAAGTGCGCGGCCGATAAGTTCCAGTTCTTGGCGTTTAATCCATACTTGCGACTGTAAACCTCAAATACTTGCGCCAGTTGTTCCGCCCGCGGTCCCGTACCCGTCATTCGATTTCCAAATTCGGAATTATACATTTTTCCATCGCGAACATTCTTTACTGCTTCGATTACTTTGCTCTTACGCAAAGGACGATGCACATCCAACCACTCCTCAAACAATGGAGCAACGGCATGAGGCAATCTCAACATCGTATATCCAGAAGTTGTCGCTCCCGCATCTGCCGCGGCTTTTAATATCGCGGGCATCTCGTGATCAGTCAGTCCCAGAATCATCGGCGCAACATTCACTCCAACAGGAATTCCCGCTTTTGCCAATTCCTCAATCGCTCGCAAACGCGCTGCAGGTCTTGATGTGCGGGGTTCCAAAGATGCAATCAGATCCGCATCTAGTGATGTGATCGAAATAGTAACAACAATTCCCTGGTACTTCGCCATCTCCTGAAGAATATCGATATCGCGAGTGACCAGATGATTCTTAGTGATGATTGCGCCAGGATTTTTAAACTTGTTCAAAACCTCCAGGCATCCGCGAGTGAGTTTGTATTCTCTCTCGAGCGGCTGATAACAGTCCGTCACTCCACTCATGACGATCACTTGGGGTTGCCAGGATTTTTTCATCAGCGCTTCTTCCAAAAGCTCTGGTGCATTTTCTTTCACCATGATCTTGGATTCAAAATCCAACCCGGCAGACATTCCCAGATACTCATGTGTTGGACGAGCATAGCAATAGATGCACCCATGCTCACAACCACGATAAGGATTTACGGAATAAGTAAATCCGATATCAGGACTATCGTTCTTGGTTAAAACCGCGCGTGACGAGTCCTTCAGAACTTGCGTCTGCAAACGAGGTTTCTCGTCTTCTAAATAGTTATCAAAATCCTGTGGCTCGGCTTCGAAATGGAGGGAATCAAAACGATTCGGAATATTACTGCTGGCGCCTCTACCCCGGATATCTTTACGAAATTCTCGGGTCATGGGCGGAGTATCGCACAGATGCTACAAAAAACAAAAGGCCCAAGTTTGAACTTGAGCCTTTCTTAATTTTATCTTTCGATACAAAACTATTTTTTGATTTGGTTTTCAGCCACTTCAATTTTCGCTCTTGCGCGAGTCCACTCTTTTTGGAACTCAGTCCAGTCTGCATCTGTGATAACTTCGTCAAGGACGTGTTTCTCAGACTTAGCAAGGTACTCTTTAGTTGCAACAAGATCGATTTCTTCTGGCAAGTCAGCGATGTTCGCTAGAACATTCACGCCTTCAGGGGATACTTGGCAATAACCCCAGCTGATAACAGCTTGGTTTTGCTTTTCTTGACCCTTAAGTCTCCATTTCATCACACCAACACCTAGTGTAGTGATTAGAGGCGCGTGACCAGGAAGAATATTAAGT
Organism: Bdellovibrio sp. HCB185ZH; assembly: GCF_047302455.1. Classification (GTDB taxonomy): domain Bacteria; phylum Bdellovibrionota; class Bdellovibrionia; order Bdellovibrionales; family Bdellovibrionaceae; genus Bdellovibrio. The sequence continues at coordinate 2,452,172 of NZ_CP178624.1, read as the reverse complement.
TCTCCTTTAAAACCAGGCACAGTTACTTCTTCAACCTCTTGGTTTACTAGAAGACGACGCTCTGGAGTCACGATTGTCAGTTTAAACATAAATCACCTTTTCTAAAAGCGACCCTCTCAGGCCGCCTTATGAAGACGGAATCCTTTCGGATTACGCCTGCAACTTCTTAGCTTTTTCGATAACGTCTTCGATAGTACCAACAAGGTAGAACGCTTGTTCTGGAAGAGCATCGTGTTTACCATCAAGGATTTCGCGGAAACCACGAACAGTGTCTTTGATGTCAACATAACGACCTGGCAAACCAGTGAACTGCTCAGCAACGAAGAACGGCTGAGACAAGAAACGTTGGATTTTACGAGATCGAGATACAACCAATTTATCCGCTTCAGACAATTCGTCCATACCCAAGATAGCGATGATATCTTGAAGCTCACGGTTACGTTGCAACAACGCTTGAACGTCACGAGCGCATTTGTAGTGCTCTTCACCGATGACGGCTGGATCCAAAAGACGTGATGTAGACGTCAATGGGTGAACCGCAGGGAAGATCGCCATAGCTGCGATGTCACGGTCAAGATTCGTAGTCGCATCCAAGTGAGTAAATGTAGTTGCTGGAGCTGGATCCGTATAGTCATCGGCAGGTACGTATACCGCTTGAACTGACGTGATCGAACCCTTTTTAGTGGAAGTGATACGCTCTTGAAGAGTACCCATCTCAGTTGCCAAAGTTGGTTGGTAACCAACGGCAGAAGGGATACGGCCAAGAAGTGCAGACACTTCGGCACCCGCTTGAGTAAAGCGGAAGATGTTATCAACGAAGAAAAGAACGTCTTGGTTTTCAACGTCACGGAAGTATTCAGCAACAGTCAAACCAGTCAAAGCAACACGCGCACGTGCTCCAGGTGGTTCATTCATTTGACCGAAAACTAGAGAAGTCTTAGCCAATACGCCAGATTGTTTCATCTCTTGCCACAAGTCATTACCTTCACGAGTACGCTCACCTACACCGGCGAATACAGAGAAACCACCGTGCTCAGTAGCGATGTTACGGATAAGTTCCTGGATAAGAACCGTTTTACCAACGCCCGCACCACCGAACAAACCGATCTTACCACCCTTAGCGTAAGGTGCTAGCAAGTCTACGACTTTGATACCAGTCATCAACATTGCTGCAGATGTAGCTTGGTCTTCGAATTTAGGAGCAGTTCTGTGGATACCCCATTGTTCTTTTGCGTTTACTGGGCCCATTTCGTCGATTGGTTCACCAACTACGTTGATGATACGACCCAAAGCTTCGCGACCTACCGGTGCTGTGATTTGAGTGCCCAATGCTTTAACTTTTTCACCACGAACCAAACCTTCAGTTTGGTCCATAGAGATAGTTCTTACAACGCCATCACCCAAGTGCTGAGCAACTTCAAGAACTAGGTTGTATTCAGCGTCAGAGATAAATTTATTTGATACACGAAGAGCAGAATTGATAGCTGGAAGTTCTCCGCCTTCGAATTCTACGTCCACTACGGGACCCATAACTTGTTTTACTTTACCGAATGCCATTATTCAGCTCCCTATCCTTTAAGCGCTTCAGCGCCCGATACGATTTCGATCAATTCTGTAGTAATTTTTTCTTGTCTCAATTTGTTGTACGTCAGAGTGAGTTTGTTGATCATCTCTTTCGCGTTGTTTGTCGCGTTTTCCATCGCGCTCATACGAGCACCATGTTCACCCGCAACAGACTCGGACATACATCTGTAAACCTGAAGGTCGAAATGCTTTTCAAGCAACTCTTTAATGATTTGCTCTGGAGCCGGTTCGAAGATCATGTCGACAGCAAAGTTCGATGCAGCCTCAGCTTCTGTGTTGAAAGTCGTCAATCCAAGATCAATTGGAAGAAGAGTTTCAGCCGTAACAACTTGAGAGATGGCAGATTGGAACTCGTTATGGATGATACGAACTTCATCGTATGCACCTTCGAGGTAATCATTCATCACGCGATTCGCAACTTTGGAAGCCAACTCGTAAGAGATGTCTTTATCAAGCTTCGTGATGTAATCAACCGGCTTGATGCCTCTTCTGGCGAAGTAGTCATGACCACGACGACCGATGAAAAGGAAATCAATCTTCTCAAGGTTAGCTTTGTTGTTGTTGTAATACGCCTCAGTGAATTTGTTGATATTGCTGTTGAAAGCGCCGCAAAGACCGCGATCAGAAGTGATAACAACAAGCAAAACATTCTTTACTTGTTCTTTCTTCTCCATCAACGGGTGCGTAACTTTGTTAGTCACAGCGATATCCGCAATCACCTTACGCAAAGTCAGAGCATAAGGACGCATATTAACGATGTTATTCTGCGCCTTTCTCAACTTTGCAGCAGACACGAGCTTCATAGCCTTCGTGATCTGCTGGGTGTTTTTAGTGGACTCAATCTGAGCCCGGATATCCTTCAAGCTTGCCATTTAAGCACCAAATTACTTGTTAGAAGGTTGGAAGATAGCTTTGAATTCTTCAAGAGCTGACAACAAACCTTTTTTAGTGTCGTCGGCAATCGCTTTCTTCTCAGAGATCGTTTTGATGATGTCTGCGTGCTTGTTTTTCAAGAACTCGATCATCTCTTTTTCGTATCTCTTAACGTCTGTCTCTGGGTATTGGTCAACGAACGCGTTACCAGCAGCGAAGATCATGATGATTTGCTCTTCAACTTTTACCGGAGAGTACTGAGGTTGTTTCAAAACTTCGATCAAACGGCGGCCACGAGCCAACTGTTGTTGAGAAGCTTTATCCAAATCAGATGCAAACGCAGCGAATGCTTCCATAGAACGGAACTGAGCAAGCTCAAGTTTCAAAGAACCTGCAACTTGTTTCATCGCTTTAATCTGAGCGGCACCACCCACACGTGAAACCGATTTACCTACAGAGATAGCTGGGCGCACACCTTTGTAGAATAGATCTGATTCAAGGAAGATCTGACCGTCAGTGATAGAGATAACGTTCGTCGGGATGTATGCAGAGATATCGCCCGCTTGTGTCTCGATAATTGGCAATGCAGTCAATGAACCGCCGCCTTTATCTGCAGACAATTTGGAAGCACGCTCAAGAAGACGGCTATGGCAATAGAACACGTCGCCTGGGTAAGCTTCACGTCCTGGAGGACGACGAAGAAGTAGAGACAATTGACGGTAAGCTTGAGCTTGTTTCGTCAAGTCATCGTATACGATAAGAGCATGTCTACCAGTATCACGGAAGTATTCCGCCATTGCTGTACCAGAGTAAGCAGCAAGGTATTGAAGTGGAGCTGGGTCAGATGCATTCGCTGCGATAACAGTCGTGTACTCAAGAGCACCCGCTGCACGAAGTTTTTCAACAACTAGAGCAACAGTCGATTGTTTTTGACCGATAGCTACGTAGAAGCACTGAACGTTTTGACCTTTTTGGTTGATGATAGTGTCAACCGCGATAGTCGTTTTACCAGTTTGACGGTCACCGATGATCAATTCACGTTGACCACGACCGATTGGTACCAAGGCGTCGATAGCTTTGATACCAGTTTGAAGAGGTTCTTCAACTGGATGACGGTAAACGATACCAGGAGCTTTAGTTTCAACGATACGTGAGTGAGGCGTGTTGATAGGACCACGGCCGTCGATCGCGTTACCTAGGGCGTCTACAACGCGACCTAGAAGCGCTTCACCAACTGGAACGGAAACGATTTTTTTTGTTCTTTTAACAGTGTCGCCTTCTTTGATTTGGCGGTCTTCACCGAACAAAACGGTACCAACGTGACCTTCTTCAAGGTTCAATACCATTCCGTAAACTTCACCTGGGAACTCAACTAGCTCACCAGCCATTGCGTTTTCAAGACCGTAGATACGAGCAACCCCGTCCCCTACTGAAAGAACGCTACCTGTTTCACTTACTTCAATCTTTTTGTTGTATTGATTGATTTGCTCTTTGAGAACGCGACTGATCTCGTCGGCACGGATTTGTGTTTCCATTTTTAGTTGGCTCTCCTGTTTAATTCTTCATTAATTTTTTTAAGATGTGTTTCGATGCTGTCGTCAAAAGTCCATCCACCAACTTGGGCTACAGCGCCACCCAAAAGTTTAGGATCTTGTTGGTAAGTAAGTACGATTTTTTTACCAAGCGTTTTGCTTACTTTAGACTCAAGTTCTTTTTGTGCGTCAGCAGACAATGGTTGTGCTGAGCGAACAGTTCCGCGAGTAACACCTTCTTCGATATCAAGGTATTCGCGGTATGCAGTAGCAACTTCGGAAACAAGGTGAATACGGCCTTTTTCAGCCATCAATACCAATGTGTTCACAACTTCTTCAGAAGTGCCTTTGCCCTCAAGAGCGCCTTTAACAGCAGCTACTTTTTGAGTTGCAGATACTACAGGGTTTTTGAAAAATGCAGAAACTGCTGCATCCTTTTCAAATGCATCAGCCGCCGCTTGCAATTCAGCGTATACTTTCGTGTGAACGCCTTTTTGCTTAGCTACAGCAAGAAGAGCTTTCGCATATCTTCTGGATACTTCGTTTACTTTCATCGACTAACCTCGATGTGATTGATGAATTCGTTTTGTAGTTTCTGTTGATCAGAAGCACCGATGTCTTTAGTCAAAACCATACGAGCCGCCTCAACTGAATCTGCCAACAATTGTTGACGCAATTCTTTTTGAGCGCGTTGAGTTTCAAGCTTAGCTGTCAACTCTGCTTCGTCTTTGATGCGTTTAGAAACCTGAGCAGCCTCATCGATGATTTGATTTTTCAAATCGTTCGCATGAGCTTGAGCTTTCGCCAATTGCTCTTGGTGAGTACTTTGCAAGTTTGCTAGCTTATTTTTGATGTCAACAAACTCACGCTCTGCTTGTTCGCGCGCGAATGCAGATTTTTGAGCTGCCTCAAGGTAGGCTGCTTTTCTGCCGCCAAAGAAAGAAACAATTGAATCTTTCGTGAAGTAAATCAAACCACCGATAAGAATGATGATGTTGATCGCTTGGAAGATAACTGACTTAGGAACTTCAACAGCGTGATGACCACCACCGTGCTCAGCCGCAGAGGCGAAGACGATCGCAGGCGCCAGGATGATAAGAAGGTTTACAAGAACTTTCATTTTCTTCTCTCTCTTATTTGCCCAACAATTTGGATGTGATTGCAAGAGCTACAGTTTGAGTTTGTGCTTTCAATTCTTTGGAAGCGGACTCTACTGCTGCTGTGATTTTTGATCTGTTGTTTGTGATGTGTTGATCGGCCTCTGCACGAGACTTAGCAACTACAGATTCATACTGTTTGTTAGCTTCTGTTTTAGAAGCATCAACAATATTTTTGATTTCAAGATTTAGAGCACGCATTTTTGTTTCGTACTCGGAGTGAAGCTCTACAGATTTCGCTTGATATTCCAAAGCCAAATCTTCGCCACCCTTAGTTTTGTTTTGTCTTTCTTCAAGTGCATGAGCATATGGAGTGAAAACAAATTTTGTTAAGAATAACAAAGCAATCGCAAAGAACACGAACTGGATGCCGGCTGTAGCGTTGATGCCTAATTGTCCAAAAATATCCATTTTATTGAAATCCCTGTTTTTTTTGAACCTCGGAAGTAGCATTTCAAGCCAGAAAAGGTCAAGGTCAAAAACCTAATGAGAATTTAGGCTGCGCTATTGAAAACAGGGGTGCTTAAGACTTGGGCATATAGGACGCACCCTCGAAAACCACGCCTTCATCGATACGCAAACTTGGAGATGTTACGGTACCTTTGAAAATTGCGGGTGGGTGCATAATAACTCGGCGACGGGCAAAGAGATTCCCCTCAACCCGGCCACTGATAATAATAGTATCGGCCTCAACTTGGGCAGCCACAGAGGCGCCCTCATTAATAACGATGGTATCTTTCGTAAAGATTTCCCCTTTAAAATCACCGCCAATTTGCACGGTGCCTTCAAAGCTGAGCTTTCCTTCGAAATGTGTACCCTGATCAAGGATTGCCGTCACATGACCGGAGAGTACGTCTTCCTGGAAAGTTTGTGGGATATTTACTGCCATCCTTCTTTCAGCCTATCTACTAAGTTTGTTAGTTCATCATCGGAATAGAAGTGAATGCTGATTTTACCTTTAGCTCCGGAATAATCAATGTTCACTTTTGTGCCCATGATTTTCTGAAGTTCATCACTCAAACCGTTAATCAATCGTTGAGTCACGTTTGAATCGAAAGTTGGAACTTCCAATTCATCAGCTGTTCCCTTAACGATAGCTTGAACCATTTTTTCCAATTTACGAACTGCGATCTTGTCGTTCACGACCTTTTTCGCCATTTCGATTTGTTTTTTTGGTTCTGGCAAAGAAAGAAGGACTTTCGCATGACCTACGGAAAGATCATTGGCAGAAATCATATCTTTTACTTCATTCGGCAAAGCTAGCAAACGAACAGCGTTCGCCACAGTCGCACGATCACGACCCACCTTTTCAGCCACTTGTTGCTGAGACAATTTGAACTCTGTGATTAGGCGAGAATATCCCTCTGCCTCTTCAATTGGGTTCAAGTCTTCACGTTGAATATTCTCAACGATGGCTAACTCAAGTGCCTGTTTGTCGTCGTAAGACTTTAAAATAACTGGGACTTCATGTAACCCAGCCAATTGAGACGCTCTCCAACGACGCTCACCCGCTACGATTTCTAGTTTCCCAGATGTCGTTCTGCGAGCCACGATCGGCTGAAGAATACCGTTCTCTTTAATAGACTGAGCAAGCTCTTGAAGCGGCTCTTTTTCGAAAGTTGTACGAGGCTGATATTTACCCGGAGACAACTTGTCGATCGCAACTTTCCAAATTTTGCTTTCTGGATCCACGGGAGGGGCAACAGTTGCAGCAACATTCACGGAAGGCGCACCAGCAGCTGTCGCCGCAGGTGAAACAGTTGTTGAATTCGCCGGCGCAGCTTTAACGGGAGGGGCTGATGCCGTAGGCGCATTCATTAAATCATTATTAGCAGGTCCACCCAAAAGGGAACCTAGGCCGCGGCCCAAGCCTCTCTTTTTGTTTGAGGATTCTACAGCAGTATCAGACATTTACTTCCCCTTCATAGGCGTTCGTGTTTGCAACCTGGCTCGCTTCTGTCTGCTTCGGAACTGATCTTGCGATCACTTCGTGGGCCAATTCTAGATAGCGAACGGAACCGATAGATTTGCTGTCGTACTCAAGGATGGATTGACCATGGCTCGGCGCTTCGCTGAGTCGCACGTTTCTTGGAATAATTGCGTTAAATACTTTTTCACCAAAGTGCTCTTTGATCTGAGTAACTACTTGATGACTCAAGTTATTGCGCACATCAAACATAGTCAGAACGATACCTTCAATATGCAATGAAGGATTCAAGCTCTTTTTGATTAGTCCTGCAGTATTCAAAAGCTGACTCAAACCTTCCAATGCATAGTATTCACATTGAAGAGGCACAAGGAAGCTGTCTGCAGCATTGAGAGCATTCAGAGTAATCAAACCCAAAGATGGTGGGCAATCAATGATCACAAAGTCATATTGATCAGCGATGATGGATACTGCTTGTTTTAAGCGGTATTCACGATGCGGCATATCAACCAACTCAATTTCTGCGCCCACTAGATCTGGATTAGCAGTACAGATCTTTAGATTAGCATTTGAAGTGTTGTGAGTAGCCTCAGTCAGTGTTTTTTCACCGATGAGTACGTGATATGAGTTAGCATCTTGGCTGTCGTAGCGTTTGATACCCAAACCGCTGGAAGCATTCCCTTGAGGATCCATATCGATCAACAAAACACGCTTTCCAAGAGTAGCCAACGCTGAAGAGAGATTCACAGACGTCGTTGTCTTACCTACTCCGCCCTTTTGATTAGCTATACAGATAGTTTTAGCCATCATTTCCTCCTTGATAATCAAAATTCGTATTTTTTACACACATGTGCAACTATAAAGACTAGTTTTTCGCACCTCGCCTTAGGTTTTTCGGTGTTTTTGCCGATGTTCCACGTGGAACAATACCAATTATGAAGATTATCACCGCCATTCTTCTTATTTTTACTCTCGCAGCTTGCAGCAAGCCGGATCCAAACCCCGAGCTTAAAGATCCTATTTATTCTGATCTTCAGGCTCAGGTTGGTGCTGCCACAGCCGCACTCGAGGCAGAGAAAAAGAAACTCGAGGGATTCGAGAAAGATAAAATGGAAGTTGTTCCGCAGACTGGGCAAATTAAATACGCCAACAAACGTATTTATGAATCTCAGGCGGCTATCACCCGCCTCGAGCAACAGGTGGAATATTTAAAGCTCAAAGTAGAGCAACGCGCGAGAACTGCGCAAGCGGCCTACAAAAAAGCCTACGCTAACAAGCAAGAATGGCCCGATCCTAAAGAATGGTCCTCATATCAGGCGGAACAGAAGCTTAGAAATGCAAAAAGAAGCTGGGATGTGAAAGCACGCATGAGAGATGCGGGAGTTACGATCGATACTGGCTTGGGGCATGGAGAAGGAGCTGAAGGTGGCGAAGGTCACGGCGGCGGAGAGAAAAAAGCCGAAGGCGGCGGTCACTAGAGGAATGTTCCACGTGGAACATCCCCTTTTCTTAGAAAATAAATGTTTAAGAGATCTTTTCGGTGCGAACGACACCGTATTTAACGGCACCCACGGGAAGCTTGTACTCCCCCACAAGTGATGGCGCCCAAATCGAACAAAGCTGAGTGGGAATTTCCCCAACCTCAATACCCCATTCTTCACCCTTTAGATGATAGACAGAGCCGCCTTTAACGACGATCTTTCGAGCCATCAAAATAGCCTTAGAAATATTCCCGAACCCACGGCAAATGGCCCACTTAACGGAATCAGCAGGCAGAGCCTCAATATTCTTATTCTCAACGGTGATATTCTTTAGTTTCAAAGCTTGAACAGCGTGGCTTAGGAATTCGCACTTCTTAACATCTGTATCTACCAGGACGACCTGAATGTTCGGATTCATAATCCCAAAAACAATACCAGGAAATCCATTGCCGCTTCCAAAGTCATAGACTTTATCCATACCGGGATTGGACTTAACGATAGCTTTTGTCGCGTTGATGGAATCTGCAAAATGAAGAGCGTCGGCAACGAAAACCGATTTCGCTGAGATTAAACTGAGCGTGCGGTTAAACTTTTGAAGTTCTTCGTGATAGGCCTTTAGTCTTGATCTGACCTCAGGACTTAGATCGGGGAACCATTCGTCAATGCGCCAAAAGATTTGCGGTGGCGCTTCAGAGCCATCAATGTTGCTCATCCAGATTCATCTCCTTGATCTTTTTATGACCTTTTAGATGAATCATTATAGCTTGAATCGCCGAGGGATTTACACCACTAATCCGTTGTGCTTGACCTAAGGTACGGGGCCTAACGCGTTGCAGCTTATCCTTCTCTTCATTAGAAAGGCCGCGAATATCTGCATACAAAAGTGTGTCTGGAAGAACCAATTCTTCGAGTCTTTTTGACTGTTCGATCAGGTCCATCTGACGACGAACGTAACCGGAGTATTTCACTTCGATTTCTACTGGTTCAACGACATTGGGATCGCTATCCAACTCGAAATTTAACAATTCCAAGTGTGAACTCGTAAGCTCAGGACGACGCAGCAACTCTTCGAAAGACAAAGACTTTGTCATAGCTGAAGTTGGAACTTTAGCGAGAATTTCTTGAACGTCTTTTGTGGGATAAACCTTCGTTTCACGCAAGCGATCGTGCAAAACTTTACGTTTCTCACGGAGTACGGATAAAAGCTCCAACGACTGCTCCGACACAATACCCAACTTTTGGGCCCATTGCGCTAACCTGTCGATAGTATTATCTTCTCTAAGAACTAATCTGTGTTCTGCTCGAGAAGTGAACATACGATACGGTTCGCGAGTTCCTTTAGTCACAAGGTCATCAATTAAGACGCCCATGTACGCTTCATCACGGCCCAAAATAAATTCATCGCGACCAAGAATGCTATTCGCAGCATTCACACCCGCGATGAAACCTTGAGCGGCCGCTTCTTCATAACCAGAAGTTCCGTTGATTTGACCGGCCAGGAATAACTGACGAATCGTTCTTGTTTCCAAGCGATGCCAAATTTGTGTCGGCTCGATATAGTCATACTCCACCGCATAACCATAGCGAGCGACCTTAACATTTTCCAATCCTGGAATAGTCTTTAGGAATTCATCCTGAGTTTCCTCAGGCAAACTTGTGGAAATACCCTGAAGATAAATCAAATCCGTATTCAAACCTTCTGGTTCTAAGAAAGTTTGATGACTTGGTCTTTCATGAAAGCGGGTTACTTTGTCTTCAATCGAAGGACAATAACGAGGACCAACACCTTCAATAATCCCGCAATACATAGGAGATTTATCCAGGTTTCCACGGATAATATCATGAGTTTTTTCAGTCGTGCGAGTCAGATAGCAAAGAATTTGGGGAAGCTTTAACTGAGTCGAAGATTTGTAGCTGAAAGGATAAACCTTTTCATCACCACCATGAGGAGTCGTTTTCGACCAGTCGATAGAATCTTTAAGCAAACGAGCTGGAGTACCCGTTTTCAAACGTTTTACTTCAAAACCGAATTGCGCCAACTGATCAGAAAGTCCGATAGAAGGTTTATCACCCACACGGCCGCCCGCCTCTTGGCGCAGACCCGTATGCATAACACCGTTCATGAATGTTCCCGTCGTGATGATCGTTGCTTTTGCAAAAATCTCGGAACCGTCATCCAAAACCACGCCGGCGCACAAATCTTTATCCAAAATCAGACGTTTTACTTCACCTTGAAGCACTTCCAAATTTGGCTGAGTAAAAAGAGCATTTTTTTGAAAGGCAGAGTAAAGATGTTTGTCGTTTTGAACTCGAGTTCCGCGAACTGCGGGACCTTTCGAGGAGTTAAGACGCTTGTACTGAATTGTTGTTTCATCGGCAGCGATACCCATTTGGCCGCCAAGAACATCAATTTCACGAACCATGTGGCCTTTTGCAAGTCCACCGATGGAAGGATTGCAACTCATATAACCAATACGATCAACATTCGTAGTTACCATCAAAGTTTGAAGGCCCAAACGAGCGGACGCCAAACATGCTTCGATTCCGGCATGTCCCGCACCTACGACGATCACATCAAATTTTCTATTAGTCATAAGTTACTTCCCGATACAAAACTCTTTAAATACTCGGTCCATGATTTGATCATCGAACCGCTTACCTAAAGTTTCGTGAATCGCGATGAGAGATTCTTTAAGCTCTAAAGCTAAGAATTCAGAACCCATTCCCTGATCCACCAAGGTTTGTGACCTTTGAGTATTCTCTAAAGCACGAACCAGGTTTTCATAGTGACGGGCATTGGAAATAAGAACGGTATTTTCCACCTGCATATCCGCGAATTCCTGGACAAGCTCTTGAAGGACACTCGAACGCACCTTTTTATCAAGAGCACTGACAAAGAACACCCTTCTTGTGAAGAAAGCCTGGGGATCTGCGATTTTCTGGAAAAATTTACTGTTTTTAATGGCTTTTTCGACAGTTTCTAGGGGTTTAGACCCACCAATTCGGTCGATTTTATTAGCTAAAATGAAGGTTTTTTGAGGATCCAAGGACTCCAGAATTTGAGTCTCTTCTGCTCCCATCCCCTTCTCGATATCGAAAACAAAGAACACCACATCGGATTCATTCTGGGCTTCATAGCTTTTTTGAATACCAATGCGCTCAACCAGGTCGGTTGCTTCATCGCGAAGACCAGCTGTATCTACGAAAGTGAACTTTACACCTTCATAAAAGGTATCCCCATGAATCACATCACGCGTGGTTCCTGGGATATCCGTTACGATAGCGCGCTCGTCTTCTAAGAACAGATTTAGCAAACTGGATTTACCCACGTTCGGAAGACCCGTCAGAACAACTCGGAAACCGTCTTTCAAAAGGCGGCCGACTTTGAATGTTCCGACCAGATCCTTCAATGTCGCTTCGATTTTTTTCAAACGAACTTGAACCACTGAATAATCAACGACATCGATCCCTTCAGTCGAAAAATCAATGCTGGCTTCGGCGTGAGCCAAAATCCACGTCATGTCATCTTCAACTTCTTCAAGCTTGTTTGAAAGCTGACCTTTTAATTGGCGAAGAGCCAATTTTGCTGCCTGCTGAGATTGAGATTCGATTAAAGCAAGGACGGATTCCGCTTGAACCAGATCCAATTTTCCGTTCATGAATGCACGATAGGTGAACTCACCGCGATCAGCAGGACGAGCTCCCAATTGCACCAGGGAATTTAAAATATTTTGGCAAATTAAAGGACTTCCGTGACAGGAAATTTCGATCACCTCTTCACCTGTGAAAGAGCGACCATTTTGGAAGTAAGTTACCAGAACCTCGTCAATCTCATTACCGCCGTCTTTCAGATTTCCGAAATAGACTTTATGGGATTCAGGATGTGCGGGTAAGAATTTACAAAGTTTAGAAACGATCTCGAAAGTACGAGGGCCGCTCACTCGAATGACGGAGATACCGCCCACTCCGTGAGGAGTGGAGACCGCGCATATTGTATCCTTGTCACGATCTCCTCGAAGCATGCGACCCTACTTAATACTAATCGTGGTGAGCTTCTTCAGCGTTATTATTTTGCGCTGAATTGCCACCTTTAGCCGGATAGATTTTGATTTTTTTGTACAAGCCATCACCTAGTGAACGGCTTTTGATACGAGGATCTTTAGCCAAGTACTGGTGAACAACTTTGCGGTCTTTCGGTGGCAAAGCTCTGTAGTATACAGATTTACCTTGCTCGATGCAGATCGCTTTCAAGTTCTCTGCGCGCTCAATAAGAGCACTTTCAGTTTCATCACGGTATCCACCGCAATCAACTGTGATGTTTGTTTTGTCTTCAGGGAAGTTGTGTTGAACAACGCGTTTCAAGAACAATTGGAATGCATCCAACATCTGTCCTTTTTTATCTTTCAACAACTCTTCGTCCCCACCGGAGAATTGCACTGAAAGAACGGCTCCGCCGTCTTCTTCTTTTGAAGAATTGATTTCAAAAGAAAGATCGAACTGAGCTTTTTCGATGATACCCTCTAGAGTCGCTTGAACCAAAGATTCAACTTCGCTGTTAGCGCTCTTGCTTTTTCCCCCGAAAAGCTTACTAAAAAAACCCATTTTACCTCCCAGGTAAAAATAAAAATCTAAGTAACTATTTCGCCTTAACCGCTTTAACTGCTGGTTTGGCAGTTGGATCTCTCATAATCAAATACTGTTGGATGATACCGAACAATGTGCTGACAACCATATAAAGAGTCAGACCTGCAGGTAGCTGCAACATGAAGATCGAGAAAACCAATGGCATGAACTGCATAATTTTAGCTTGTGTAGGATCCATTGTTGATGGAGTGATCTTTTGCTGGATGTACATGAATACAGCCATAGATACCGGCAACACATAGAACTTATCGTGCGCAGACAAATCCGTGATCCAAAGGATGAACGGAGAATTGTAAAGCTCGATCGAAGAACCAATCACACGGTAAAGAGCAAAGAAGATCGGGATCTGAAGAAGCATCGGCAAGCAACCAGACATTGGGTTTGCACCATGCTGTTTCATAACCGCCATCATCTCAGTGTTCAATCTCATTGCATCGTCTTTATATTTTTCACGAAGACCTGCAATAATAGGTTGAACCTTTTGCATCGCCTTCATGGATTTAGCAGACATAATGTTGAATGGAAGAACCACGAAACGCACAGCCAATGTCAATAGAATGATCGCCACACCCCAGTTGCCAACCAGTGAGTGGAACGCCTTCATCACATACAACAAAGGACGAGCGATAAAGCCAAAGAAACCAAAGTCGATGATGTGAGCCATTTCTGGATCAACAGCTTTCAACATGTCGATAGATTTAGGACCTGCATAGAACAAAGATTCAAACTTCATTTGTTCTTTCAGTTGAACTGGTTTGTAAACCATCTCAGCTTGGGCCGTTTTCTTTTCGATATTCGCAGTTAATTTAACTTCAGGAATGATGTCAGACTTGTCCATCGCCGCCGCTGCAAAATATTGCGAGCTTACAGAGATCAACTGAGTGTTCGGCATATCCTTCGTTACGTTTTCTTTGGAATTGCTGAAGTTGACTGTCTCGTGCTTGTCGTCACTGTGACTAACAAAGAAATCCTGATGATCATAAGAAGGCATAAAGAAAGAGTGTGAACCCTTGTCGTGGATGCTTTCAGGAATCAGGATTGAAAAACCCTTTTTGATTTCTTCAGTCGGTTGAGAGATGGAAATCGTGTTTGTGAATGATGATTTCGCAGCATCGAAATTCAACTCACGAGTCACTGTCATGCCACCAACCTGAGCCACACCAACATAGGATCCTGGTGCTTTTTCAGTCAGATTGAATACCAATGATTTATCCGCACCTGTCAAACGCATAGAATACAAACCGTCATTTTCAGCGCCACCAAGTTTGATCTTGCCACCGGATTTGTCTTCGTAATTATTCACAGTGTAGTTTTTAAGACCCATACCGTGATTTGAAATTTGGAAGGAAACTTTATCGTTAGAGAATGAGAAAGACTGTTCTTGAACCGGAGCAACTGTTTCAGATTTTGATTCAATTGTGCTGCCTGAAGAAGGAGAAGCGGCAGTCGTTGTTGCACCAGGAGTTGCTGCTGTTTCAGCAGTCTGAGTTTGTGCTGGTTTTGGTTTATTATAGTCAGGATATTTTTTGCCAAGATACGTCTGCCATCCGAAATAAATCAGAGCGACGGCACCCACAGCGATCAACGTTTTAGGGTCGAAAAAGCCTGGGTTATTATTTTGTTGCTGAGCCATGGAGAATTCCCCCTGAATCTGGGACCGGATCATATCCGCAAGGACCACCCGGTCGACATTTACAAATTCGTTTTGTGATTAACCAAACTGCTGTATGCGATTTGTGTTTTTGGATAGCTTCAAGAGCGTAGGCTGAACAACTGGGTTCGAAGCGACAGGAACCACCCAAATGAGTTGTTCCAATTGATCTGTAGGAAGCAACGAAAAACCAAAGCAGTGCTTTAAAGGTTTTTTCGAAGAGACCCAATCCCGCGATCCATAGCTTTGACAAATTCCTCGTGTGGGAGGCCTTTATAAAAGTTGGTGTCCATGGGTTTGAAGATAATGTTGATGTCGGCTTCAATGGAGTTATCCGTTTTAAGCAACGCTCGAAAGTATTCTCGGCTCCAACGCTTAAGCTTGTTTCGCACGACTGCAGGGCCGACTTTTCGACTTGCGGTTACGCCAAAACGCAACTGACCAACGGAGTTCTTCTGATAATTCAGAAGCAACCACTTCGTAGGCCAGTTTCTTTTGCCAGATTGTTTGAGAGAGAGAAACTCAGAGCTGCGCTTAATTCCTAGCGGAGAACTATTTTCCACCTGTAGAAACCGTCAAACGTTTTCTACCTTTAGCGCGGCGGCGATTAAGAACATCTTGACCAGCTTTAGTAGCCATTCTTGCGCGGAAACCGTGAGATGTTTTACGACGTTTGTTTGATGGTTGGTATGTACGTTTCATGTGTTCTCCTGAACTACTCTCTACCGAGAAATTTACGACGCTAAAAGACGTCAAATACGCCAATTTTATGATCGGCGGCTACATATACGATTCCACAAAGCTGTAATCAACTAGATACGTGGGGCACTAATTAATCACATTGCGTAATCAAGGTCAACTGTTGAAAACTTCAGCTCCCCTTGTTAAGGCTACTCTGCATTTCGAGGGGATGGTCTATGGAGTTAAACGCTTCTTTCTGGACATTGATTAAGACAAAAATGAAAAGTCGTAATGATAACAATAAGTTATTAGATACGTGGCTAGACCCTATTGAATATATCAGTACTGGGGGCTCCTTTGAGCGTCCCAAATTGATACTCGGAGTACCCAACGCTCTCCACCAGTATTTTGTGATCGAGAACCTTCAGGATAAGATTTATACTGAAATTTCAGACACTTACCAAAGACCCTTCGAAGTTGAGTTTAATGTTACGGGCACCAAAGTTAATACCCACATCGAAACTGTGACCACGGTGGAGGAAACTCCTTCTCACCAAGGTTCTGAAGTTCTTCAAGCTCAACTTTCGCGTGCTCAGGCTATTCAGACTACTCAACCTAGGTCCAGCGACACTTTAAATGTGGATCTGACCTTTTCGACATTCGTCGTAGGTAAGAATTCTGAATTCGCCCACGCCGCTTGTTTCAACGTGGCCAGAAATCCTGGAGCGGACGATTACAACCCCCTCTATATATATGGACCGGTTGGGATGGGTAAAACCCATCTTTTGCACGCGGCGGGTAATCACATTCGCGAGCAATTTCCGCAACTTAGAATTACTTATTTATCAGCTGAACGCTTTATGAATGAATGTATCTCGGCGATTCGTCGTCACGAGATGGATAAGTTCCGCCAAAAATACCGTGAAAACTCCGACATCCTATTAGTGGATGATGTGCAGTTCATTGCGCGTGGTGAAGCTGTTCAAGAAGAGTTCTTCCACACGGTGAATAGCTTCATCGATACTCGTAAGCAGGTTATCCTGGCGAGTGATCGTATGCCGAAGGATATCCACGGACTTGAAGATCGCAGTCGTACCCGTCTTGAACGTGGTTTGATCGCCGACATCACAATGCCGGATTTGGAAACGCGTATCGCGATCCTTAGATATAAAGCAGAAAAGTTTAATATGCGCTTGCCTGAAGATGTTGTTCATCACATTGCACGCATCTCTAAACGTTCTATCAGAGAGCTGGAAGGCAATCTTAAGAAAGTTAAGATGTTCTCTGAGCTTCAAGGTCTGCCGATTGATGGTGAGCTTGTGAAGCGCATTCTTTCCCACCATGAAACTCAATCTACTATCTCTGTTGAAGAGATTATGAAGATGACTGCGGATCACTTTAAAGTACGTGTTTTGGATCTAAAATCCTCTACGCGCGCCAAGCCAATTGTCGTTCCACGTCAAATCTCGATGTATTTGATTAAGAAGTTTTTGGACAAATCACTCGTGGATATCGGCAAAGCTTTTGGCGGAAAAGATCACACGACGGTGATGAACGCGCTGGATCGAGTGAAATCTCTACAGGCAACGGATCAAGATATCGCAAAAGATATCGAGGATTTAGAGCAGAGAATCCACAATATCACAGGTGTGTGAATGTGGACTGTGGATAGAGTTGTGGAAGGATCTGGGGGAAGAAATGTGGATCTGAGTTACCCCCAAAATTCGCAACTTTCAGCCAAACTTGTACAGAGGCTTTATCCACAATTGTTTTTTAGTGTTTACACGCACTTACAGGATTTGTTAGGTTTTCCACGCCCCTACTACTACTACTAGTTATTTATATTAATAGTAATAGATAATAAGAAGGGTGTTTTAAGAGGAATTAGTTATGAAGATCGAAATTGATAAAAGAGATCTATTAAGCCTTATCGGTAAAACTCAAAACATCGTTGAGAAGCGCAATACAATGCCCATTCTCATCAATGTACTTCTTGAAGCAGATCAAAATTTACTGAAAGTATTCGCAACAGATTTGGAAGTAAGCCTGACAGACCAAATCAAAGCGCAAGTACATCAACCAGGTAAAGTGGCCGTATCAGCAAAAAGTCTTTTCGAAATTGCAAAAGAACTTTCTGAAGGTCCAATCACTTTAATCAAAAAAGAAAATAACTGGTTGGAAATCAAACAAGGGAAATACACATCCAAGATTGTGGGTATCTCTGCTGAAGAATATCCGATCTTCCCTACTTACAACTCTCAAGCCTTCATTAAAATCGCTGCACAAGTTTTGAAAGAGATGATTGATAAAACAATTTACTCTGTATCGAATGATGAAACTCGTTACCACTTGAATGGCGTTTTCTTTGAGTTGAATCCACAAGCTGGATTCAAAATGGTTGCAACAGACGGTCACCGTATGAGTTTGGTTTCGAAAGAATCCACAGACGTAAAAGTTTCTGCCACTCAAGGTGTGATCATTCCTCGTAAAGGTCTTCATGAAATCAAAAAGATTTTAGAAGGCATTGATGGGTCTGTGGAAATAGCTGTGGAAGGCTCCCAATTCGTATTGAAACATTCATCAACAATCCTGATGATTCGTTTGATCGAAGGAAAGTACCCGAATTATCAACAGTTTATTCCACAGAAGCTGACGCAAAAAGTGATGATCAACAAGGAAGCTTTCCTGACTTCACTAAAACGCGTTTCTCTTTTGGCGAATCAAAAATCCAAAGCCGTGTTGCTGAATCTTTCAAACGGTCGTATGGAAATTTCTTCGAACAATCCAGAGTTGGGTGACGCAAAAGAGGAAATCGAAGTTGAATACGCTGGTGGCGATATCAAAATCGGTTTCAATGCAAAATACATCACTGACATTTTGACGAGCATGAACCACGACAAGATCGATTTCGAATTGAACGATCACTTGTCGCCGGGTTTGATGAGACCTCATAACGACGCTTCTTACACTTGCGTTGTTATGCCTATGAGAATCTAATGATCTTTGAACGACTACGTCTTGTTAATTTTCGTAACTACCGAGACGTGGTGTTAAAGTTTTCCCCTCGCGTGAATGTCTTCGTCGGAGACAACGGTCAGGGGAAAACAAATCTCCTTGAAGCGATGTACATGATCTCTCAAGGTGATTCCTTCCGCTACTCTGACAACTCCACAATGATCAATTCGAATAATCAGGAAGCGCTTATCCAAGCATTGATTACTCAGAACGATCTTCACTACAAACTTAAACTTGGATTATCAAAAAGTCGCAAAGTACTTACGTTGAATGAAAAACGTGTGACGTCAGCTGATGTTCGAAAAATATTTGCTAGTGTTGTGTTTAGTCCCGAAAGTTTAGCAGCGATCAAAGAAGGTGCTGATCACCGTCGCGAACTGGTTGATGATTTACTCGTTACCTTTGATCGCAAGAACACAGATTTGATCGCCGATTACCGTAAAGCTTTGAAAACTCGCAACAAGATGCTTAAGAACTTTGTGGAGGGTGAGGCTGACCGTGGGCTTACCCAGAACCTTTTAGAGTCTCTACACCCGCAATTTGTGCGTTTGGCGACCGATTTGACCCATGCCCGCATCACTGCACTGGCTGGTCTTTCCAAAGATTTTAATAATGCCATGCAATACATTTCCGGCACATCTACTGTGGATATCTCAGTGGAATACCTGATTTCAGATGAAAATGCTGTGAGTTTCACTCGTGAACAAGTCCAAATGTCCCTCGAAAAACGTCTCGGAGAATTGCATGATGCGGAGCTCTCATCTGGAACCAGTTTGGTAGGGCCACACAAGCACGATATCGTGTTCCTATATGGTGGAAAAGACTCAAGATTTTTTTGTAGCCAAGGGCAGCAAAGAGCCATCATTCTTTCTTTCAAAATGGCCCAAATTGTGTATCATAGGAAGGCTCACGGGACCTATCCTGTGCTGATGTTAGACGATGTCTTATCTGAGCTCGATAAAACCAAAAGAGATGCGCTGATTACGTTCTTACACGAGATCAACACACAAATTTTTGTTACGACGACAGACTTCACATTGCCTGACTCTTTCAGCCTCGATCAGCTTTCCGTTGTGCGCATCAAGGATGGCCAAATCCTTGAGTAGATCATCACGAAGTTTTTAACTCGTGATGAATTATGAACGCGATCTACTCGACAGCGTCGAGGGATATGCAAAGCAATGAGGGGTTACAGTGTCTACAGAAGAACAACAGCAACCAGCTTCCTATTCAGCTGATTCAATTCAGGTTCTTGAAGGTCTCGAAGCAGTTCGTAAACGTCCCGGAATGTATATCGGTGATACAGCTTTCAAAGGTTACCACCATCTTGTGTATGAGATTGTGGATAACTCGGTAGACGAACATCTTGCGGGATATTGCAAAACAATCAAAGTATCAATCAATGCGGATGAATCCATCACTGTTGAAGATGATGGCCGTGGTATTCCAGTAGCAACTCAAAAGCAAACTGGTAAATCCGCTCTAGAACTTGTTATGACAGTTCTTCACGCCGGTGGTAAATTCGACGGCGGCGGTTATAAAGTTTCCGGTGGTCTCCATGGTGTGGGTGCTTCCGTTGTGAATGCCCTTTCCACTCGTGTGAATGTTGAAGTTCAACGTGATGGTCATTTCTGGAGACAAAATTATGAGCGCGGTAAAATCCTTGCGCCAGTGGAACAAGGCGAACCCACAAATAAAACTGGTACGAAAGTAACTTTCAAACCTGACCGTGATATTTTCAAAGACGAAACTCTTTCTTACGACTTCAATACGCTTGCAAATCGTTTCCGTGAACTTGCATTTTTGAATGCCGGTCTTCATATTTCTTTGACGGACGAGCGCACCGGTAAAAAGCAAGACTTCCAGTACGCTGAAGGTGTTGCTGAGTTCGTGAAGTACATGAATCAATCTAAAAAAGCTCTTCACGGTGAAGTGGTTTACTTCAAAGGTGAAAAAGACAATGTCGATGTTGAAATCGCAATGCAATGGAATGATTCATACTCTGAATCTATCTTCACGTATTGCAACAACATCAACACGCATGAAGGTGGTACTCACCTTGTCGGTTTCCGTGCGGCACTGACTCGTACGACAAATGCGTATGCGACTGAAAAAAATCTTTTAAAAGATCTTAAGACAAATCTTGAAGGTGAAGATATCCGTGAAGGTTTGGCAGCAGTTATTTCCGTAAAAGTTCGCGAACCTCAATTCGAAGGACAGACAAAAACTAAACTTGGTAATGCCGAAGTAAAAGGTATCGTCGAGTCTTTGGTGAATGAAAAACTTGCTGACTGGATGGACCGTAATCCATCTGTATCAAAAAACATCATCGGTAAGTGTGTGGAATCAGCACGTGCTCGTGAGGCAGCTCGTAAAGCTCGTGATTTGACTCGTCGTAAAACAGCGCTCGATGGTGGTTCATTGCCAGGTAAAATGGCAGACTGTCAGGAACGTGATCCGGCTCTTTGCGAACTATACCTGGTGGAAGGGGACTCCGCGGGAGGTTCCGCGAAACAAGGTCGCGATCGTCGTACGCAAGCGATTTTGCCGTTGAAAGGTAAAATCCTAAACGTAGAAAAAGCGCGCTTTGATAAAATTATTTCTTCTGAAGAGATCAAAGTTATTATCTCGGCTCTGGGAACTGGTATCGGTAAAGACAATGTGAATGTGGATAAAATCCGTTATCATAAAATCATCATCATGACCGATGCCGATGTCGACGGATCTCACATCATGACGCTGCTTTTGACGTTCTTCTATCGTCAAATGCCGTTGGTTCTTGAGCGTGGTTATGTGTATATCGCACAGCCACCTTTGTACCGTGCGAAAAAAGGTAAAGAAGAAACTTATTTGAAAAATGAAGCTGCATTGACTGAGTATCTTTTGAGCTCAGGTCTTAACAACTTCAAAATCAAAGGCAAAGAAAGCTTGCCTGAATCTGATCTTCGCCAATTGATCCTAAACATCCAAAAATTAAACAGCTTGATCCGTGTTTCTTCCAAGAAATACGACAAAGACGTTTTGTATTTCATGCTAAGCAAAGTTGCTGATCTTGAAAAAACATTGGGTGATGAAGGCAAGTTGAAATCAGTTCTTGCAGATATGACTGCTTGGGTGAATGCGGATCCAAAACTTGGAATCACAGAATTCAAAGCTGAAGTAAAACAAGATGAAGCCACTGGAAAACCATACGCAGACATCTACACGGTTCGCTATGCTGATCGCATGACAACGAAGTTCAGCCTGGACAGCTTGCGCTCTTCAGAAATGATCGAGCTTCGTAAAATCTGGGGTCAAATCCAAGGTATTAGCACATTGCCATTAACGATCATCGAGGGCGAAAACGAAGTTCAATTCGAGAACTACAACGACTTCTATGAACACGTTATGGAATCTACGAAAAAAGGAATCTACATCCAACGTTACAAAGGATTGGGAGAGATGAATCCGGAGCAGTTGTGGGAAACTACACTGAACAAGGAAAACAGAACTCTTCTAAGAGTTTCTATCGAAGACGCTGTTGCGGCCGATGAAACATTCTCGATCCTGATGGGTGAGATGGTTGAGCCTCGTCGTAATTTTATCCACGAAAATGCTCTACTAGCTCGTAGTCTTGACGTTTAATTTTTAAGTATTGGTGATTGAATATGGAAAATAGTAATCAAGAAAAAGGCGTCACGGTTGTAGATATCAGCAAGGAAATGCGTGGAGCATACCTTCAATACTCGATGTCAGTCATCGTTGGCCGTGCACTTCCAGACGTACGTGATGGTTTGAAACCTGTACATCGTCGCGTTCTTTTCGCGCAAAGTGAAATGAACAACCGTCACAACAGACCGTATTTGAAATCTGCCCGTGTGGTGGGTGACGTAATCGGTAAATACCATCCGCATGGTGACTCGGCTGTTTACGAAACAATGGTTCGTATGGCCCAGGACTTCTCTCTGCGCTACCCGCTTGAAGATGGTCAAGGTAACTTCGGTTCCATCGACGGCGACAGCGCGGCAGCCATGCGTTATACGGAAATTCGTATGACTCCGATGGCAGAAGAACTACTGAATGATCTTGAAAAAGAAACAGTAGCCTTCGGTCCGAACTACGATGACTCTTTACAAATTCCTTTAGTACTTCCTGCAAAATTCCCAAATCTTTTGGTGAACGGTTCTTCAGGGATCGCGGTTGGTATGGCGACAAATATTCCGCCACACAACTTGGGTGAAGTGATTGATGGTACAATCCATTTGATCAACAACCCGACTTGCCAACTTGAAGACTTAATGGTGCACATCAAGGGACCAGACTTCCCTTCTGCAGGTGTGATCGCGGGTCGTGAAGGTATCTTGCAAGCCTACAAAAAAGGCCGCGGTATTATCTCACTTAAAGCGGTTGCTGAAATCGTTCCTAACAAAGACCGTGAAGATATCATCATCACCGAGATCCCCTACCAGGTTAATAAAGCGAAGCTTATCGAAAGCATCGCGGACCTAGTTCGTGACAAAGCTATCGAAGGTATCTCTGATATCCGCGACGAATCTTCTCGTGAAGGTATGCGTATCGTAATCAATCTAAAACGTGGCGAAAACGCTTCCGTTATTTTGAATCGCTTGTACAAATTCACTCAAATGCAAGTTTCAGTTGGTATCATCATGCTTGCGCTGGATGCGAAAAACCAACCTGTTACTTTTGATTTGAAAGGCATGCTTGAGGCCTTCGTTGATCACCGTCGTGACGTTGTTACGAAACGTTGTATCTTCGAACTTAAAAAAGCCCAAGAGCGTGCGCACATCTTGGAAGGTTTGAAAAAAGCCCTAGATCATATCGAAGAAGTTATCAAGACGATCCGTGCTTCCAAGGAAGCACATGCGGCCCGTGAAGCCTTGATGTCTAAATTCGAATTCTCTGAACGCCAAGCAGTTGCGATCCTGGAAATGCGTTTGCAACGTTTGACTGGTTTAGAGCGCGATAAAATCATTGAAGAACTTGCTGAGTTACAAAAGCAAATCGACTGGTTGAAATTCGTTTTGGCTGACGTTCGTGAAATCTACAAAATCATCGTTGGTGAGCTTGAAGATATGAAAAAACGTTACGCTGACCCTCGCCGCACTCAACTGCAAGGCAGCCTGGACGATATCGAAGACGAAGATTTGATTGCTGACGAAGACATGGTTGTGACTGTTACAAACACAGGTCTTATCAAGCGTATGCCGACAGCTGAATACCGCGTTCAAAAACGTGGTGGTAAAGGCTTGAAAGGCATGGAAACAAAAGAAGAAGACTACGTAACAGACTTGTTCTCTGCTTCCACAAAAACGATGCTATTGGTGTTTACTGATAAAGGTAAAGTGTACTGGGTGAAAGTTCATAAACTTCCACTTGGCAGCCGTACTTCTAAAGGTAAATCGTTGGCAAACGTGGTTCAACTTGCTTCCGGCGAAAGCGTTCGCGCGATCTTGCCAGTAAATGAATTTGACGAAAATAAATTTGCAGTGATGCTCACTGAAAAAGGTGTGATCAAGAAAACATCTATGGATTCATTCGCGAACCCAAGAACTGCGGGTGTTATCGCCCTGACGACAGATCTTGACGATGCAATCATCGATGTAAAAATCTCTGACGGCCAATCCGATATCTTCATCGCAACTAAAGAGGGTATGTCTATCCGCTTTAATGAAAACGATGTGCGCGGCATGGGTCGTACAGCTCGCGGTGTGAAAGCAATCACTCTGGCGAAGGAAGACGTTGTGGTAGCGATGGAAGTTCTTGAAAAGAACACTCCAGACACTATCTTGATGGTAACTTCTAAAGGTTACGGTAAACGTTCAGAAGTGGGCGAATACCGCGTTCAATCTCGTGGTGGTGTGGGTATCATTACTCAGAAAACGACGGACAAAGTTGGTAACGTTGTCGGTACTAAAAAAGTTTCTGAAAAACACGAATTGATCCTTTCCACAGATAAAGGACAAGTGATCCGCATGAAGATGACGGACATCTCTGTACTTGGCCGTAACACTCAAGGTGTTCGTTTGATTAACATCGACGAAAAAGAGGAAACAGTAACTGGCTTGGCAGTGGTTGAAGACGATCACTCTGAAGACACAGCGACTGCTCCTGCAGCACCTGAAGGCGTAACTCACTAGTATGATCAGAGGAGTACTGGCTGTAATATTCCTACTCCTCACCGCCTGCTCCACTCAGGAGCAGGGTGATTTTAAGACCGCAGAAAAAAATGTGTCCCAGGGTAACTACAAGGTCGCCCTGGAATACTTTGACCGAGTCATTCTTCGTAATAATAAATCTGAATACCCTATGGACGCTGCTCGCGAAGCTGCCCGTGTCGCTTTCTTTGAATTAAAAGATTACGAGCGCACGATTGGGTATCACCGATTTATCGTTTTGCATTCAAGCGACGAAAAAGAGCGTCTGTCTTCGCAAAAGCAGATAGCGGAAATTTATTTTAATAATCTTCAGAACTACCAGGCTTCGATTGTTGAATTTAGTAAGCTTCAACAAATGCCTCACACCGATCTTGAGGCTTCTCAATATCAAATGAGTGTGGCGCGTGCCCATTACTACATGAATAATTTTTTTCAGGCAGAGTCCGAGATCGATTCCCTGTTGCGCTTGAAATCAGATGACAACATTCGCTTTCAGGCTTTGATGCTGAAAGGAAATATTCTGGTCGCCAAAAAGGAATTCAATAAGGCGATCGATATTTTTAAAGGCATTATTGAAAAGTACCCGCAACGTGCAGTTCAAGAAAACGTCGGATTGACCCTGGCTGTTTGTTACGAAGAAAATGACAACTTCAGAGAAGCGATCAAAGTTCTGGAAGGTTACCGTGGCAAATACAACCCACCTGAATACATCGAACTTCGCATCAAGCGTCTGCAAGAGCGTATGAAAAATGCTCCGGGAGCGAAAGGCTTTAGGAAGTAATGAAAAAGTATATAATTTTTGCATCCATCGGCTTCGAACTTGTCGGCTTGATCATCGGGTGTTTTTACTTGGGCGAACTTCTGGATAGTAAGTATCAAACCAAAGGCATGGCTTTTGTTGGTTTGAGTTTGGCGGCCCTGGTGGGCTGGCTCGTCCGTGTGATTTGGCTTTTAAAGCGCATGGATGCCCAAGAAGAAAAAGAAAACGCGAATAAGAAACCATAAATGAAAAGAGTTTTAATTTCTCAGGCCCTCATTGCAGCCCTTGGCTACGTCGCCTTGCTGTTTTTTGCTGCGCCTAATCATGCAAACTCTTACCTCTGGGGCTCCTTAACCATCCTTTTAAGCTTTTCCATGATGGGCTTGGGGTACGGGCTTATCTTCCGAAAGAAATTGGTTGCCCTAGGCATCTCCCTCATTGTATTTAAGTACGCGATTTTAGGCATTATTATCTTCACTCTGGTTAAACTCGATTGGTTTTCATCAATCTGGTTTGCGATGGGTGTTGCTAGCTTTATTTTATCCGCAATTTACTATGCGATCAGTGAAGCTTTGAGAGAGGAAAGAGAAAATGGCGGCAGAACACCACCCGTTTAACTGGACACAGCTTATCCCTGCAGTTGGCGTTGAGTATTATCACATTGCAACTCTTGCGATCGCAACTGTTGCAACAATCGGTATCGGTTTGATGGCTCGTGCATCTTTGGGTAAAGGTGAAGTTGCAGTTCTTCCAGCTGACAAATTCTCTCTTCGTGGAATCATGGAGATGCTGACTGAGATGATGTCGGGTCTTTCTGAAATGGTTATCGGCGAGCACGGTAAACACTACGTTCCTTTCTTTACTTCTGTATTCTTCTTCGTCGTTTTCAACAACTTGATCGGTATGATTCCGGGCATGACTCCGGCGACTGAAAACATCAACACGACATTTGGTTTCGGTATCTTGATGTTCTTGTTCTATAACTTCCAAGGTGTAAAAGAAAACGGTCCTATCGCTTACCTTAAACACTTCATGGGCCCAGTTATCTTCTTGGCTCCGTTGATGTTCGTAATCGAAATCGTTTCC
The DNA here is from genome assembly GCF_047302455.1 of Bdellovibrio sp. HCB185ZH. Classification (GTDB taxonomy): domain Bacteria; phylum Bdellovibrionota; class Bdellovibrionia; order Bdellovibrionales; family Bdellovibrionaceae; genus Bdellovibrio. Next base: position 2,425,626 of record NZ_CP178624.1, on the reverse strand, counting down.
CACTTGGTTCGTCCATTCTCATTAGGTCTTCGTCTTGCGAACGTAATGATGGGTGACCATACGGTACTATCTGTATTCTTGGATCTAGTACCAATCGGCGTACCAATTCCATTCTATATGATGGGATTGTTCGTATGCTTTGTTCAGGCTTTTGTATTTACTTTGCTTTCAATGGTTTATGTAGCATTCGCGATTGCACACGACCACTAAGAGGCAAATATTTAACCGTTCTCTAAAGGAGACACACATGAAAAAAATGATCGTAACTCTAGTTGCTATGTTGGTATCTGTATCTGCATTCGCTCAAGAAACTGCTGCTCCAGTAGTTGCTGCAGCTGGCACTGACAAAGGTTTGGTAGCTATCGCTGCTGCTTTGGCAATCGCTTTGTCTGTATTCGGTGGCGCTTTGGCACAAGGTAAAACTGCTGCTACAGCTCTTGATGGTATCGCTCGTAACCCAGCGGCTTCTGGTAAACTTTTGATCCCAATGATCTTGGGTCTAGCTCTTATCGAGTCTCTAGTTATCTACGCGTTGATCATCGCTTTGAAACTTTCTTAATTAACGGCGCTCTTAAGCGCAGTAATTAAAAAGATCAGAAATGATTTTAAAAAGGCTGGGTTATCCCGGCCTTTTTTATTCCCGAAAAGGGAAGCCCTCACCTTTTCTTTTTCACCTCCACATCGGTAACTGGATGCGTCGCTACTTTCAAATTCGTCAAAAGGTCAAAAGGTACGGACTTACTTTCTCCTTCTGCCCGACATTGCCAGAACTTTCGATTCCGTCTCTTTCTGTCTCTCAAATCCAATATAATATCTCTGTAGTTTCTTTTTCTATTTACCTTGCCCCAGGGACAACCTCGATAAATAACCAGAGGTTAGGATGAAGAACTGGCTTACAATCGGACAATTCGCAAAAGAGATCGGCGTTTCAGCGAAAGCTTTGCGTCTCTATGAAGATATGGGTTTATTGAAATCCCATGTCCGCGGAGACAATGGCTATCGCTATTACGATGAAGCTAAACTGGGTCTGGCTCGTCGCCTAAAGGAATTCAAAAATCTCGGCTTCACGTTGGTTGAAGTAAAAACATTACTTGAGGCCGATGAATCTTTAGATTCCAATAAACTTGCGACTGCAATGCATGTCCGCTTGAGGGAAATTTCCCAACAATCAGATCTTCTAAAATCCCAAAAAGAACAGATCGAACGCATCCTCTCCTCTTTGCAGAGAAAACAAGAGCCGCTTGAGGCGGAACAAAGGAGAGCGATCATGAGTTTTTACGGGAAGGTTTCTATTCTGATTACGGGTTGTGACGGATTGGACAAAACGGCGTACTTCGTGCGCGAACATTTTAAGAGTGCCGGTCAAGATGTGCCAGTCCTGGCGTGGTCTCCGGGTGCGAAGTTACCAGAGGAGAAGCCTTGTATATTAACTGTTCCAGAAAAATACCTTTCTGATGATGACGTTTTAAACATTAAAGCAGACGTCATCGTGATCAAAAGTGTTAGTGTTCATTCCGAAGAAATGGAAAATCAGTACCTGCGCCTGTTTACAGAAATCGGTCCGCACGTTACAACGGTAATCAACGCGGATGATCGTGCGTCGGTTTCATTCGCGGGACAAGAAGCTGTTCGCAAAGGTAGAATTTTTTATTTTACAAAAAATCACGCGCTCGAGCCACAGATCCAACACATTGGTGGTGTTATAAGTAGTGGTGAAGATCTGGCGATTTATGGTTTCAATCTAAAATCAAAAGTAGAAATGAAGTATAAAAAAATATTAGCTTTTGAAGAAGAAATCGCACTTGTGTCTTCATTTGCGGCGGTAATGTCTTTGGGGCTTGATAAAGAAAATATTACTGGACCTCTTACAGTGCTCAAACAATAAAAAAAGGCTGAGATAAACTCAGCCCCCTGCATTTGGAGAAAGTGTGTCCGTACTTTTAGAGGTATTTGTTAACGACGGCTTCAACGCGGTCTTGGATGCGTTTCATGCCTTCTGCTGTTGTTGCTTCATAACGAACAACCAGAACCGGTTGAGTGTTTGAAGAACGGCATAATGCCCAGCCGTCTTCAAAGCTTAAACGAATGCCGTCAGTAAGATCTACTTTGTAGTCTGCGCCTGGGCCGCCCTTGAAAGCTTCTTTCATTTTCTCAACGATCAAAACTTTTTTCTCTTCAGTCGTGTCGATGCGAATTTCTGGTGTGTTGAAAGCTGGTGGCAAACCTTCCAACAATTGCGGGATGTTCTTACCAGTTTTTGCCAGGATTTCTACCAGGCGAAGACCTGCGTAAGGAGCATCGTCATAACCAAAGTTACGGTCAGCAAAAAAGATGTGACCAGACATCTCGCCACCGAATGGGGCTTTTTCAACTTTGATTTTTTCTTTGATCAGGGAGTGACCGGTTTTCCACATGATGGGTTGGCCACCGTGTTTTGCGATATCATGGTACAAGCGATCAGAGCACTTCACGTCGCCCACGATTTTTGCGCCCTTGTTTGTTTCAAGAATTGCGCGGGAAACGATTGTCATAAGCTCATCGCCGTAAACCATGCGACCCGTGTGATCTACGACACCGATACGGTCCGCGTCGCCGTCAAAACCGATACCACAAACGGCACCTTCTTTTTTAACTTGAGCAGCCAGATCTACCAGATTTTTTTCCACAGTTGGATCTGGGTGGTGATTTGGGAATGTACCATCTGGTTCTTCAAACATAATTGTCGGAGTCAAACCACAAGCTTCGAATAAACCACGCACAACAGAACCACCAGCTCCGTTACCGCAATCCAAAACGACTTTAACGTTTTTCAGTTGGCCGAATTCTTTTTTATAGTGTTCATAGTAGCTAGGGCGGATATCGAAAGATTCAACAGAACCTTTACCATCGATATACTCACCCTTTTCGATGATCTTACGAAGTTCTTGGATTTCTTCGCCAAAGATCGTTGTTTTACCCAAAGAGATTTTGAAACCATTAAACTCTGGAGGATTGTGAGAACCCGTTACCTGAACGGCTCCGTCCACTTTCATTGTGAATGTCGAGAAATAGCACACAGGGCTTGTTACAAGGCCCAAATGGATAACCTTAGCACCTGAATCGACAAAACCTTTTTCCATGCTCTTAACGATCGCTGGAGAGCTTACACGCGCATCGTGACCGATAGTCAGCGTTGGATTAGAAATATTTTTAACGTTCTTCATATGAACAACGAAAGCGCGCGCTAAAAGATATGCGAAGTTATCGTCAAACTGACCATTGTAAACGCCGCGGATGTCGTATTCTCTGAAAATCACCGGTTGATACATAGAAACCTCATTTCAACACTAGGTATTGGAAACTATTAGAATTAATCCTAACTAGGCCTGCTGTCGAGTCAAATTAATCGACCAGCGAATAGCATCAATCATCGAGTTAGGATTGGCTTTGTTTTTACCGAAAATATCCTTCGCAGTGCCGTGGTCGACACTGGTGCGAACGAATGGAATCCCAAGGCTGATGTGCACTCCGCTGTCTTGTCCATGCACCATTTTAAAAGGGATTAAACCCTGGTCATGATATAGACATAAATAGACGGAATACTTTTTCCAGTTCTCTTTAAAGAAAGCAGCGTCTGGAACCAAGGGGCCTACATAGGGAATGTTTTTTTCTTTAGCAAATGAAGCGAGGTTGGGAAAAACTAAGAGCTCCTCGCCGCCAATCAAACCCTGCTCGCCCGCATGAGGATTTAGTCCTAAAACGCCAATAGGTTTTGAACGCTTTGATGTCGGCAAGGATTTACGCAATTGATCGGCGTGCAACAACGCCTCGGCAACGGTGCTAAAACTGATGTGCTTTGAAATCTGAGCTACCGATAGATGCCCCGTCGCCAAAACGACATTGAACTCGCTGCCCGCAAATCCCATGTGCACTGTTTTAGTTCTGGAAACACGTTTTAGAATGTCTGTGTGCCCAAGATCTTTGAAGCCAGCCTCTTTAATTAATGTTTTTGATAAGGGAGCCGTCGCCATGCCAGCAAGTTTCTTTTTTAAGCAAGCTTTGGCTGTTGTTTCGACCCAATGAGCGGGTGAAAGATCAGAGCAGATATCGACCAGATACGGGCCCTCAATTTTAAGGCCTTCTTCCAGAGTGTCGACAACAATGCGCTCAAATTTTTGATCGATTAGCTTTAGATATTTTGCAGAAGCGTTTTCATTTCGCCACAAGAAGAACTGCACACCTTTTTGCGGGCCGAGTTTGTGAAGGGCCTTGGCTGTGACTTCAAAGCCAATCCCATCATCATCGCCCGTGGTAAGTGCAATTCGTATGTTACTCATTAATTCTGATGAAAGAGTCGTCGCGTTTGTTTTGTAACCAAAGACGAAGCTGTCTTTTGAAGCTAGCTTCTAAAAGCTGAGCTTTGATACGGTCTTTTTGTTTTTCAAACTTAGGATCTGGCGTCAGCTTTTTAGTCGTTAGTTTAACGATGTGATAGCCCAGGCGTGATTTTACGATGCCTGTAGTTTCTCCAACCTTCAGAGTTGAAATAGCCTCTTCAATTTCCGGGATGAACTCACCGGATTTGAAAGTTCCCAATGCGCCACCAGCGGAAAAATTTGGATCTTCACTGAACTGTTGTGCCAGAGTTTCAAAGTTTTCACCCGAGCGAAGTTTAGACAACGCCGTCTCTGCGCGCTTGTAAGCAGCCTCAGGCCCACCTTTTTTCGGAGAGAAGAAGATGTGAGAAACGGAGAACTCATCAATCGCAGGCTTGTTGTTTGGATTTGATTTCAAGTACTCATTCAAAGCGTCTTCATCTGAAATGCGTAATTTAGAAATGATCTCGGTGTCCATCAAGTTCTGCTTTTCAATTTTCTCTTTCAAGAAAATTTTGTATTCAGCAATGTTGATTCCTTGGCCTTTAAGGATGCTGATAAGCTCAGCTTCCCCCACGTTGTTTCTTTTCGCCATGTCTTTGAATTCTTGTTCAACGCGGTCATTGGTCACAGATAGATTCAGGCGTTTGATTTCTGAAGAAAGAATTTTTTCATTAATCAAATAGTCCATCTGCGCTTTGCGATCTTTCTTTAAGGTGTCAGCAGACTTTCCATCCATCAAAGCGTCATCGACCATTCCCGGTTTTGCAATTCGACTTTGCAATTCCTTAAGGTCAGATTCCAAGATGATCTCGTTGTTCACAACCGCCAAAGTTTTTTCAACGATTTCGGCTTTAACCGGTACTGCTAAAAATAAAGAAACAAGCAAACTAATCATTATTCCCTCGGGTATCTACGGAGATGGAATTCATCAACTCGTAGTCCTTTAGAACTTTACTACTTCTGAGCTGGGCATCAAGCCACGCCACGTATTCTGCCTGCTCGCGTTGTGCTTTAAGCGCGCGCGTAATCTGAGGACGGACCTCTTCCAGGCTTAAAGTGGAAGCTGGAGCCTTTTTTTCCACACGAATCAGATGGATACCAAAGGGGCTTTTAATCATTTGTACGCCGACAGAGTTTGTAAACAGGCGGTCAAAGTAATCCACCGTCCCTTTCTCAATCCATCCAACGACTCCACCTTGCTTAGCCTCTGGAGTGATCGAGAATTTTTTGGCAAGTTCCGCGAAATCCTTGGTTTTCAGATCCGTTTTAATGGCATCAGCCTTAGACTCTTCGTCGACCACGATCTGGCGAATATAAATGCGCTCTTTGCGTTTATACATGTCCTTGTGGTCTTCGTAATAGCGTTTCACTTCTTCTTCGGCGATGGGCTTGGTTTTTTCGTTAATTTTTTTGAAAACTTCACGCTCAATCAGGCTATAGCGCAGTTCTTCGCGCCACTCCGCAAAGGAAAGATTTTCTTGAGCCAGGGCACGACGGAAAGAAAGATCGTCAGGATAGTTGGCTCTGAGCTTATCCACTTCTTGATCCAGACTGTTTTCTGATACGACGATACTTTGAGCGCGCGCCCAATCCAGGGTTAAACTCTTAACCAGGAAATCACGCAGAATTTCTTCTTTGATTCTTTGAACGTTATTTGGATCTTTAGCGGCCAACGCATCAAAATTCTTAAGCTTACGTGCCAACTGATTTGCGAACTCTTTCGCCGTCAGAACGTGCTCATTCACTTTCTCAACAGGTTGTTTAGAAAGTTTTTGATATTTGGAAGGACATCCCGCCAACAACATGCATGTTAAAATAAAAAGCCCCGTTTTGGCGGGGCTCTTTAGGAATTTCATCTGCTAGTTCCTTATTTGATAAGGTTTTTATTTTCTTTGATCGAGTACGATTTTTTCAGTTTTTCGAAGTACTCGTTAAAGATCACTTTTCTTTTTTCATCGTATACAGCCGCTCTGATCTGGCGTTTGTCGGCGTTTTCAAAGCTGCGACGGCCTGTCACCTTAATGATGTGGAAGCCATATGGAGATTCGATGAGCCCCTTGATTTCACCGACCTTCATAGAAGCTGCCGCCTCATAGTATGCAGGAACGATTGTCACACGTGATTGCCAGCCGATGTCGCCACCTGCTTGCTTGGAAATCGCATCGTCGGAATAAAGCTTAACTAGTTCTTCAAACGGACGCTTTGATTTTTTAACTTCAGTGTAAATCTCATCAGCACGTTTTCTAGCTTCTGCGATTTGTGCTTGTGTTGCACCTTGTTTGAATTCAATCAAGATGTTGCTAGTGCGGATTTCAGGATTGTTTTTGTACCAATCTTGCAATTCTTTGTCAGAGATCGTGATTTTTTGAACTTTAGGACCCAACTCTTTTTCTAAAAGAGCTTTGTACATCGCCTGACGAAGTTGATCTTGAACGATAGGATCTTTTTCTAGATTGCGTTTTTCAGCTTCTTGCAAACCCACTTCGTAACGAACCATATCCTCAAGGAAAAGATCTTTAGGTGGAGGATTTGTCGTTTTAGATTTGATGTCGTTGTATTTCTTGTTGAATTCATCAAGAGTGATCGTTTTTTTGCCCACCTGAGCCAACACTTCAGAGGATTTCTGCGCGAACGCTGGTGCTGCGATGAGCATCAAGATGCTGATAACTAATTTCATACTTTAAAAGTCCCTTTTAAAAGTTGATGCAAACTATGTTAAAACGCTAGCACTAGGCCTTATTATCCGCAATGAAATTAACAGCTTGCTGACGAGTCTGGTGTAAAAGGGACTCTAACTCTAGAGCAAGGTCTGGGTTTCTTGGATCTTGTTCTTTCGTGACTGGAGGAAGACTCTCACTCCAAACGATAATCACTTTGGCGAAAGGTTTTGGCAGGAACGTTTTGTTCCATGATCTTGGGAAATAAATCGCACGATCGACGTACACTCCAGCCGCATAAATCGGGCCGTGAATCATACGTGATAATTCGAAAACTCCGGGCTTCACTTTGTGTAACGGACCCTTAGGGCCATCTACTGCAAAGCTGCAATTTCCCCCATCTTTTACTAAACGCAAAAGACCTTTCAGAGCTTGAACACTGCCGCGTGAAGAAGATCCGCGACTGGTTTTTGCACCCATCCATTTTAGAACGGTTGCCATCAACTCGCCGTCTTTGGATTGCGATGCAATTGTGGCGATACGATAGCGCTTCACGATCGAAAGAAGAGCCAGCTCGTCACCATGCCAGTGAGCAAGTACAACAGGGTTTTTGTTTTCCAGGGATTTCTTTAAAGATTCAGGCTCGAAAAGACGAACCCTCCACGTCCATGAGAGGGTTCGATAAAATACAAACACAATAATCGGAAGGATGTATTTCCTAAACACGATTAGTGGTGAAGAGCCTTTTTGAACTCTTCAGTCAATTTTGGAACGATATCAAAAGCGTCACCTACGATACCGTAAGTAGCTTTTTGGAAGATTGGAGCATTTGCATCGTTGTTGATAGCAACGATAACTTTAGATGAACCCATACCTGCCAAATGTTGAATCGCGCCTGAGATACCAACAGCGATGTACAATGTTGGAGCGACTGTTTTACCAGTTTGACCAACTTGCATACCGTGTCCTACCCATCCAGCATCAACTACTGCACGAGTGGCACCTACAGTTGCACCCAAAACGTCAGCAAGATCGTTCAACATTTTGAAGTTCGCAGCTTCTTTCAAACCACGGCCACCAGAAACGATGATGTTTGCTTCCGTTAAATCCAACTTCTCTGAAGCACCCTTAACGATTTCTTTGATCAAAGTTTTCAAATCTGTCGCTGCATTTGTGCTTTCAACGACATTTGCAGTTTTAGATGTGTCAGCAGCCTCAACTGGAAGTTGATTTGCACGCATCAAAACGATTTTGATTGGGCTGTTTTCAAAGTTAACAGTCGCAAATGCTTTACCAGAGTACATTGGTTTAACAGCAGTTACGTTATCACCAGAGATCGTCAACTGAGTGCAATCACTTGCAACACCCGTGTTCAATCGAGCAGCAACACGTGGGAACAAGTCCTTACCTGTTGAAGAAGCCGAAGCCAAGATGATGGAAGGTTGAACTTTGTTTACGATCGCCACCACGTTCGCAGTGTAAGACTCTGGATTGTAAGAATCCAAAGCGGCGTCTTTCACAACATGAACTTCAGAAGCACCATTGTGACCGATAGCTGCAGTTACATCACCTGCGTGAGAGCCGAAAGTCACAGCAACAACTGTGTTGCCGGATTTTGCAGCCGCTTGCAAAAGCTCGATAGAGCTGCGTTTAAGTTTACCGTTTGTTTGTTCAGCAAAAACTAATACTTTACCCATTGCCAGCTCCTACAGAACCTTCGCTTCATCGCGAAGAAGTTTAACAAGCTCAGCTGCTTGTGCAGAAGAGTCGCCAGAAAGCATTTTAACCGCTGGTTTATCAGCCGGAAGAGTCATGCCAGAGTATTTTACTTTGATGTCAGTCGCAGGAATGTTCAAAGAAGAGAATTCGATCTCTTTGATCACTTTCTTCTTAGCTTTCATGATACCAGGAAGAGAAGCGTAACGAGGCATGTTCAAGCCTTTGTTTGCGCCAACCACTGCTGGTGTCATCATTTGCACAACTTCTTTCGCGCCACCTTCAACATCACGCTCAACGGTTACGTTTTCGCCATTGAAAGCGAATTTAGAAACCACAGTCGTGTGAGGTACGTTCAAGAATTCAGCCATCATTTGGCTTACAGATGAAGCGTTATCATCGATCGCAAGCTTGCCGGTGAAAATGATTTTCATTCCGCCCTCAGCTTTGATCACTTCAGCAAGAGCTTTCGCAGTTGAGAAGTTATCTAGACCTTCGCCGTTGATTACGATGGCTTCGTCAGCACCCATAGCAAGCGCTGTACGCAAGGATTCCACGACACGAGCTTTCGGGCCCGCGCTCAAAACCCAAACTTGAGAGCCTGGATTTGCGTCGCGAAGCTTGTTGGCTTCCTCGACAGCGTATTCGTCGTAAGGGTTCATAACCCATTTAATCCCCGCCGTATCGATACCGGTTTGGTCGGGAGAGATTTTGATTTTAGTTTCAGTGTCTGGCACCTGTTTGATGCACACGAAAATCTTCATATTTTTACCCCGTTTTTAGAGGACCAGTTCTATCGCAGATGATTTCAGAGGCAAAACTAAATCCTTAAAGTCTAACATGTTGCGAAACATGACAGGGGTCATGGACAAATCAAACCCCCGAGGAGTAAGTTAATTAAAAACTTAATGAGAATATAAAGCTATCACACAAGGGGTTTCACACCATGTTTGGATTTCTCGGAACGACTGTCGGGAAAAAATACTTAATGGGAATCACTGGTCTAATTTGGGCGGGTTTCGTACTAGCTCACATGGCCGGAAACATGCTCATTTTTGTAAGCCACGACGCTTACAATGCCTATGGCCACGCGCTTACCAGCGGTAAAATCATCTACGTTGCGGAACTTGTTCTGGTGCTGGCGTTGATCACCCACGTGTATATGGCGATTTCTTTGACGAAAAACAATCGCGAAGCGAAAGGTCAAAAGTACGCAGTTTCTGCCAAGGGCGCAAAAAGAGTGACTCTGGCTTCAAGAACAATGGCGATTCAGGGCTCTTTGATTCTTGTTTTCGTAATTCTTCATTTGATCACTTTTAAATACGGTCAACATTATGAAACCAACGTCAACGGCGTTCCGATGCGTGACCTGGCGAAGTTGATGGAAGAAGTTTTCCAACAACCAGGCTATGTGGTTTGGTATTTGGTCGCTTTGATTATTTTGGGTTTCCACTTGAAACACGGCGTGGGTTCTACATTCCAATCTCTTGGTTTGATGGAAGGCACTTATCGCAACGTTTGGACAAAACTAAGCATCGGTTACGGAATTATCGTGGCGCTTGGTTTTATCTCTCAACCTCTTTACCTCTTCCTCACTCTCTAAGGAGCACACGTCATGGCTAACATTTTAGATAGCAAAATTCCAAGTGGTGCGATTGAAGACAAATGGGAAAAAGCTAAGTTTGAAAACAAACTGGTAAACCCGGCGAACAAAAGAAAACACTCTGTAATCGTTGTTGGTACTGGACTTGCTGGTGCCTCTGCGGCGGCTTCCCTGGGTGAGCTTGGTTATAAAGTTAAAGCATTCTGCGTGCATGAATCCCCTCGCCGCGCCCACTCTGTGGCAGCTCAAGGTGGTATCAATGCCGCTAAAAATTATCAAAATGATGGTGACTCAACTTACCGTCTTTTCTACGACACTGTTAAGGGCGGAGATTTCCGTGCTCGTGAGGCAAACGTTTACCGTTTGGCGGAAGTGTCTGCGAACATCATCGATCAAATGGTTTCTCAAGGTGTTCCTTTCGCTCGTGAATACGGCGGCACATTAGCAAATCGTTCATTCGGTGGAGCGCAAGTTTCCCGTACATTCTATGCCCGTGGTCAAACAGGTCAGCAGCTTTTGTTGGGTGCTTACTCGCAAATGATGAGACAGGTTGACGCTGGAACTGTTGAACTTCGCTATCGTCGTGAAATGCTTGATCTTGTTGTGATCGACGGAAAAGCCCGTGGCATCATCGTTCGTAACTTGCTGACTGGTGAAATCGAAGCACACGAAGCCGATGCAGTGATTATCGCATCTGGCGGTTACTCGAACGTGTTCTTCCTTTCTACGAATGCGATGAACTGTGCGGTTACGGCTGCATGGAAAGCCCACAAGCGTGGCGCGTATTTCGCAAATCCTTGCTACACGCAAATCCATCCGACATGCATCCCGGTGCATGGTGAAAATCAGTCAAAATTGACTTTGATGTCTGAATCTCTTCGTAATGACGGTCGCGTTTGGGTTCCAAAAGCCGTGGGTGATAAACGTCATCCAAACGATATCCCTGAAAACGAACGCGATTACTACTTGGAGCGCGTTTACCCTTCATTCGGTAACCTGGCTCCGCGTGACGTGGCTTCTCGTCAGGCGAAATACGCTTGTGATGAAGGTCGCGGTGTTAATGAATCTGGTAAAGCGGTTTATTTGGATTTTGCAGATTCTATCAAACGCCTTGGTGAAGACAAAATCGCTGAGCGCTACGGTAACTTGTTTGAAATGTACGATAAGATTACGGGCGACAATCCTTATAAACGTCCAATGATGATCTACCCTGCTCCTCACTACACAATGGGTGGCTTGTGGGTTGACTACAATCTTCAATCAACTATTCCTGGTTGCTTTATTGCAGGTGAAGCGAACTTCTCGGATCACGGTGCGAACCGCTTGGGTGCTTCGGCATTGATGCAAGGTTTGGCTGATGGTTATTTCGTGGTTCCTTACTCTATCGGTAACTACCTGGGTGGCACAAAACTTAACAAAGTGACGACTAACGACGATGCCTTTAAGGCAGCCGTTGATGGCGTTAAAAAAGAAATCAGCACACTCGTGAATATCAAAGGGAACCGCACGGTTGATAGCTTCCACAAAGAGCTAGGTAACATCATGTGGGAAAACTGCGGTATGGGTCGTAATGCTGCTGGCTTGAAAAAAGCTTTGGAAGAAATTCCTAAAGTCCGCGAAGAGTTCTGGCAAAACGTTCGTATCCCAGGTGATCCAAATTATCTTAACGTGGAGCTTGAAAAAGCAGGACGTGTTGCAGACTTCTTGGAGCTTGGTGAGTTGATGTGTCGTGATGCTTTGGAGCGTGAGGAATCATGCGGCGGTCACTTCCGCGAAGAACATCAGGATAATGGTGAGGCAAAACGTGATGATGCTAATTTCTGTCACGTAGCTGCGTGGGAATACACAGGTAACATGAAAACGTCTGTGCGCCACAAAGAAGAACTTACTTTCGAAAACGTTCACCTAGCAACTCGTAGCTATAAATAAGAGGCTTAAAATGAGTGGAAAACATATCAATCTGACTTTGAAAGTTTGGAGACAAAAGGGAGCTAAAGACCAAGGCTCTTTCGTTGAATACCAAGCAAAGAATGTTTCTGAACACGCTTCATTCCTAGAGATGCTAGATGCTGTGAACGAAGAGATCGTGGCAAAAGGCGAAGAGCCCATTGCATTTGACCATGATTGCCGCGAAGGTATCTGCGGTACTTGCGGTTTCGTGATCGATGGTGAAGCACACGGTAAGTTGAAAGCGACAACAGTTTGCCAACTTCACATGCGTAACTATAACGACGGCGAAACTTTGACAATTGAACCGTTCAGAGCAAATTCATTCCCGGTTATCAAAGACTTGATGGTAGATCGTTCCGCGTTCGACCGTATCATTTCTTCCGGTGGTTACATTTCTCAAAATACAGGAAACCCACAAGATGCGAACGCAATCTTGATTCCAAAAGCAGATGCTGATGAAGCGATGAGTTCAGCAACATGCATCGGTTGTGGTGCGTGTGTAGCGGCTTGTAAGAATGCTTCTGCAGCCCTATTTACTTCTGCAAAAATCTCTCACATGGCTTTGCTTCCGCAGGGTGCTGTTGAAAAAGATGAACGTGCTTTGCGCATGGTTGCGGCGATGGATGCTGAAGGTTTCGGTGCTTGTACAACGACGGGCGCTTGTGAAGCTGCTTGTCCTAAAGAAATTCAGCTGACGAACATCTCTCGTATGAACCGTCAGTTCTTGGGAGCGGTCTTGACTCAAAGACCTAAACACAAAGACGGTGGCGCTGGTTAACAGCCTGGTGCTAGTATTAGTTCCTAAAATAATATGTAATATTAAGGGGTTCAGTTCGCTGAGCCCCTTTTTTTGTACTTATTTTTAACCTTTAAATTCCGCATCATTGGTCCGTCTTAATGAGAGACGCAACCTCGACCTTCATCTGTGATTTTCTTCTAAAGCTCGAACATCAAACTTCCGAAAACTAGACCAAGGATTGGGCTTATGAAGAAGATTGATCAACTAATGGCAGAACTTGGCTTCAATAAAAATGCGCCCGATAGCGTGAAGGAAGCCTTTATCAAACATCTTATTAAAGTTTCAGAAGGCGTAAATGTTGTTACTCCCTCTGAAAAAAGAGAGATGGCCCAGAACCCAGAAAAGATTGTGCAGTTTAAATTGCCAGAACAAATGAGCTTCGGATTCGCCGACGAAAAATCGCCTCGTCCACCTAGACCAAAGACGGGTTAATCGCTTCCGTCTTCTCTCCTTTTCAGCAACTTTGTATATGGACAATGGTCTAGGTTTCGCTGTTGACTCCAAAAACAAATAAAATCCTGACTTTCCGATTGGTACCATTTTGGAACTGGAGGACCACCCGGCAATTTTTGCCGAGACTTTCCTCCTGTACCCATCAAGGAGGGATTTATGAGAGGGCTTATTGGAAGAGCCGTGCTCGGTTTGTTCGTTTCTGCTAGCGCTTTCGCTGCTAAACCTGAAGCTGTGCCTGGTGAATATATCGTTCAATTGAAAAATCAATACGCGGTTCAGTCGACACAGGTTTTGAGTCAGCAACTGGGTGCATTCGTTAAAGAAACAATCCCGGACATGAACATCGTGGTTATCAAAAGACCTGTGTTCGAACTTACTGACAGCGTGATCAAAACGCTTTCACAAAATCCACTAGTAGATATCGTTGAGCCTAACTACATCTACCGCATCAACAAAACTCCTAACGATCCAATGTTCACGCGCCTGTGGGGCATGAACAATACTAAGACTGCTGGTATCGACATCGGCGCTCTTCAAGCTTGGGATATCACGACGGGTTCTCAGGATGTTTTGGTTGCGGTTATCGATACTGGTATCGACTACAACCATCCAGATCTTAAAGACAACTTGTGGACGAATGCAGCTGAGTTAAACGGTCAAGCCGGCGTAGACGATGACGGCAACGGTATCGTTGACGATATCTACGGTGCTAACTTTGTAAAAGCTGAAAAACCGACTGGCAATCCAATCGACGATCACGGTCACGGTTCTCACTGCTCTGGTACTATCGGTGCTAAAGGTGATGATGGTAAAGGTATCGTCGGCGTTAACTGGAATGTTCGCTTGATGGGCGTAAAATTCTTGTCTGCTGATGGTTCTGGTTCGCTTGAAGGCGCTCTTAAAGGTATCGACTATGCGGTCAGCATGGGTGCGAAAATCCTTTCAAATTCTTGGGGTGGCGGTGGTTACTCTGAAACTTTGAAACAAGCTATCCAAAGAGCTAACGACAAAGGTGTTCTTTTCGTAGCAGCTGCGGGTAACGAATCAAACGATAACGACGCTAATCCTACATACCCAGCAACTTACGACATTCCAAACGTACTTGCGGTAGCAGCGATTGATGACGGTGGCCGTTTGGCTTCTTTCTCGAACTACGGCAAAACGAAAGTTCACGTAGCAGCTCCGGGCGTAAACATCTACTCTTCCATTAAAAATGGTGGTTACGATTC